>CAZWDB010000102.1:0-16079 GCA_964632885.1 uncultured Acidimicrobiales bacterium
CGGGCAACGGAGCCCGGCTCCTCTCGCGTTGCCGGTCAGGGCAGGGCGACGCGCTTCATCAGCTGGCCCCACTCGCCGTCGCCGGCGCGCAGCATGCCGGCTCCGCCCATCGGGACGCGCAGGCGGACCTTGTCGGCGGTGGCGGCTTCGACGATGGCGTCGGCCACGTCCTTGGGATCGCCCCCGCGTTCGACCGCGGCAGGAACGGCTTCGAGGGCGGCGCGTTCCTGTTCGTAGTACGCCGAGTCGGGTGACAGCTCGGTCATGGCGGTGACGTTCTCGCCGATGTTGGTGCGGTAGTAGCCGGGCTCGATCAGGCTCACCCGGATGCCGAACGGCTGCACCTCGAGGGCGAGCGCCTCGGTGATCGCCTCGAGGGCGTGCTTGCTCGCCGAGTACATCGAGTTGAACGGCACGCCTACCAGCCCGGCGAGCGACGACACGTTCACGATCGCGCCGGAACCCTGCTCCCGCATCGCCGGCAACACCGCTCGCAGCATGCGGAGAACGCCGAAGACGTTGGTCTCGAAGATCGCCCGCACGAGCTCGTCGGGATAGGTCTCGACCGCGGCCCGGCCCCCGATGCCGGCGTTGTTGACGAGCACGTCGATCGTCCCCGCGGCGTCTAGCACCGCGGCCACGCCGTCGCGCACCGAAGCGTCGTTGGTGACGTCGAGGGGCACCACCTCCACCGTGAGGCTTTCGGCATCGGCGGCCGCGCGGAGCTCACCGGCTTTGGCGACGTCGCGCATCGTCGCGAACACCCGGTCGCCGCGGCGGGCGAACGCCAGCGCGGTTAGCAGCCCGAATCCGGTGCTGCATCCCGTGACCAGAACGACCATTCGTTTCTCCTTCGACTCGTTGACCGTAGCGATGCCTACCACCAACGTGCTTTACGGCCCGAACCACGAAATACGCGGGGTTCGGGCCGCAAAGCACGTTGGTGACGCCGGCGGGGAGCGGGAGGGGACCGCGATAGAGCCGCGCCCCGCCCGCCTGGCTACGCTGCGGCCGGCATGCCGGTCGACGCGCTCGTTGTTCTCGCCGGCCCCCTGGGCTACGCCGGCGGTGCGCTCGTGGCGTGGCGCGCGCCCGGGCTGGTCCGCATCCGCTCCGCCACCTACCGCCGGACGCTCGCCGCGCTCAGCGCCGTGCTCGCCGGTACCGCGAACGTCGGTCCCACCGGACTCGAACCCGTCGACGTGCTGATGGCCGCCGCCCTCGGCGCCTTGGTCGTCGTGCTCGGGTTCCGCGCCAAGCCGGCGACCGTCACCGTCGCCGCGGTCGTCGCGGCCGTGGCGGCCTGGGACTCGCCCGTGCACGCGGTGGCGCTAGCCGCGGTCGGGCTCGCGCTCGCGACGACCTTCACGGCACGCCGCGGCCCCACGGTGACCGCCCTGGTGTCGGTGGCCCTCGTGCAGGTCGCCCTCCGCCTCGAGTGGCCCGAACCCCACGGCGCGACCGCCCTCGCCGCGGCCGCCATCCTCGTGCCGGTTGCCTACTCGGGCGCGCGGCGCCTGCGGCGCACCGACCGGCGCCGCTTCCTCGCCGGCGCCAGCGTGGTGGCGGGAACCTTCGTGCTGTTCGCGCTCCTCGGTGGGTTCGCCCTCGCCGAGGCGCGCGCCGGACTGGAGCGAGGGGTCACGGAATCCACCGCGGGACTTGCGGCGGCCCACGCGGCCGATCGCACCGAGGCGGGTGAACACTTCGCCACCGCGGCCAACTCATTCACCTCGGCATCAGGGACGCTCGAGCGTCCCTGGGCCCGCCCCGCGCTCATGGTGCCGATCCTCGGCCAGCACCTGCGGACCTCCCGTGCCGTCGCGTCGACGGGAGCCGAGCTCTCGCGCGCCGGTGAGCGGGTCATCCGCGCGGCTGGGCTCGAAGGGGTCGAGATCACCGGCGGCGTTGTCCCCCTCGATGCGGTCCGGAGCCTGGAGGAGCCCCTCGACGATGCCATCGAGGAGCTGTCGACCACGCGGGCGCGTCTCGAAGCCGACCGGTCGCCCTGGTTGTGGCCGTCTGTGGGTGGTCGGATTGACGGCCAGCTCGCCCGGCTGGCCGACAGCGAGGCGACCGCCCGTTCCACCCGCCGGGCCATCGGTGTGTTGCCTGGGCTGCTGGGAGCCGACGGCCCCCGTCACTGGTTCCTCGCGGTCGAGACTCCGGTCGAGGCGAGGGCGAGCGGCGGCTTCATCGGCAACTACGGCGAGATCAAGGCCGACGGCGGCGCCCTGTCCCTCACCCGCTTCGGCCGGATCCGAGAGCTCAACGAGGGCGGCGACCTCTCTGCCAAGACGCTCACGGGACCGGCTGACTACGTCGCTCGCTACAGCCGCTTCGCACCGGCGCGCACCTGGCAGAACGTCACTATGTCGCCTGACTTCCCGTCGGTCGCCCAGGTGATCGCCGAGCTCTACCCGCAGTCGGGCGGCCGCCCCGTCGACGGTGTTATCGCCGTCGACCCGTCTGGACTCGCGGCCCTGCTCGAGGTCACCGGGCCCATAACGATCGCGGAGTGGCCCGACCCCATCACCGCTGCCAACGCCGAGCGGATCCTGCTCTACGAGCAGTACCTCGCCCTCGAAGGACCCGGGCGGGTCGACTTCCTCGGCGCCGCCGCCGAAGCCACCTGGCAGAAGCTGACGACGATGACGCTGCCGGATCCCGGCGTGCTGGTCGACGCCCTCGCGCCCGCGGTTGGCGCCAAGCATCTGATGGTGGCGAGCACCCGGCCTGGGGACGAAGCTGCGACCCTCGTCGACCTCGGCATCGCGGGGGCGATGCCGCCCGTCGAGGACGACTTCGTCGGCATCGTCACCCAGAACGCGGGCGCCAACAAGATCGACTGGTTTCTGCGTCGCCGTCTCGACTACACCGTCGACACGACGGGCGACCGCGTGGAAGCCACCGTTCGGATCGCGCTGGAGAACACCGCGCCGGGCGCCGGCCTCACCGGGTACCTGCTCGGCAGCAGCTACGACGACCTCCCGGCCGGCACCAACCGCCTCTACCTGTCGGTGTACAGCCCGTGGGAGCTGGCGGGTGCTTCCGTCAACGGTGGCGAGGCGACCTTCGAGTCGGAGGACGAGCTCGGCCGCAACGTCTACTCGACCTTCGTCGACGTGCCGCCCGGCGCGACCACCGTCATCGAGCTCAAGCTCGCCGGTGTCCACACCGGCCCCTATTCGGCTCTCACCGTCTACCGCCAGCCGATGGCGGCGCCTGACGCCGTTGCGGTGACCGTCGACGGTGTCGACCAGCGGTTCCGCCTCGACGGCGACCGGCGACTGCGGTTCTAACTTTCGGTCGCCGTGGCCCGCTTCGCCCTCGTGATGCCGTTGGTTGACGGCTGGCGGGGCTGGTAGCCGTAGGAGTAGTGGTACTGGTAGCTGTCGTAGGCCTTGCGCCGGCGGACGCTATTGAGCACCGAGCCGACGACGGGCGCCTCGACCTGGCCGAGCGTCTCGATGGCGCGGCTCAGGTTGTCGAGCGTCGTGGCGCCCGCGGCGGCGACCACGAGCACGCCGTCGACGAGGCGTGACAGCACGGCGGCGTCGGTGACGGGCAGCACGGGCGGCGAGTCGACGAGCACGATGTCGGCCGTGGCGCGCAGGGCGGTGAGCACGTCGGCGGTGCGGCGGGACGACAGGAGCTCGGCCGGGTTCGGCGGCAGCGGGCCCGACGCGACGACGAACAACCCAGTCTGATCGGGCACGGTCTGCACCGCGGCGGAGAGGGCCACGTCGCCGACGAGCACGTCGGTGAAGCCGACCTCGTTGTCGAGCCCGAAGAACTCGTGTACGCGTGGTCGCCGCAGATCGCAGTCGAGGACGACGACGCGCTTGCCGGTTGTGGCCAGCGCCACCGCCAGGTTGGCGAGGGTGGTCGTCTTGCCCTCGCTCTGGGCGGGCGAGGTGATCTGGAGGACGTCGAGGGAGTGGTCGAGGCCGAGGAACTGGATCGACGTGCGCACCGACCGGTAGGCCTCGGCCGCGGGCGACGTCGGGTCGCTCGCGGTCACGACCATGGGTCGGTCCTTGTCCTTCCACTCGCGTATGGCCGGGATGAAGCCCAACAACGCCAGCCCCGGCGCGGCCCGCTCGACGTCGTCCTTGCCCTTCACGGTGTCGTCGAGGTACTCGAAGAGGAACGCCAGCCCGATACCGAGGATCAGCCCGACGGCGAGGGCGACCACGCCGTTGCGAAGCGGTGTGGGCCGCACCGGCTCGGTCGGTGCGACCGCGGGCGTGACGAGCTGCGCGCCGCCCGTCTTGAGGGCGGAGTCGACCTGAAGCTGGTCGAGCTTCTGCCGGAAGAGAGACTGCTGGGACAGCAGCGTTGCCCGCTCCGGCCCGAGCCGGGCTTCGAGGTCGGCCCGCTCCTCCGGTGGCGCGGTCTCGATGCGCCCGTCGATGTCGTCGAC
Organism: uncultured Acidimicrobiales bacterium; assembly: GCA_964632885.1. GTDB lineage: Bacteria > Actinomycetota > Acidimicrobiia > Acidimicrobiales > CAZWDB01 > CAZWDB01. The sequence continues at coordinate 4,427 of CAZWDB010000102.1, forward strand.
CTGTCGCTCGATCTCGGCGATCTTGGACTGCACCTCGACCGCGGCGTCGAGGAGGTCGTCGACCGCCTTGCTGCGGCGGAAGCCGATGTAAGACTCGGCATACGCATTGGCGATACGCGCGGCCTGCTCGGGGTCGGTGCTCTCGGCCCGCACCTCGATCACGTCCGTCTGGCCGACGGGCGCCGCCGACACGCGTGGGGCCGAGCCGAGCTCATCCTCCACCGCGTCGCGCACCGGGCGGCTCTTGAGCACCTGGATCTCGGTCTGGACGTTGCGGTTGGCGTCGCCGGTGCGCTGGCCGGTGTTGGGGTCGAATAGCGACTCGGTGGTGCGCGGCTGCAACAGGAGCTCGGCGGTGCCCTCATAGACAGGCGTCTGCAGCACCGACACCGCCAGGGCGACCCCGACCACACCGAGTGTGACGGCGGCGACGATCCATTTCCTGCGCCGCAGCACCCGCAGGTAGTCGCGAAGCTCCAGCTCGTCGGCATCAGTCCCCACGGCCCACAACCCTAATGGCCCCCATGGGGGTTGCCCACGCAGTCGGACCCCACCGCACGTTGGTGACAGACGCCGCTACCTGAAACACTCACGGTCCATGACGAAAGCACTGGTGCTGAGTGGGGGCGGCTCGGTGGGCATCGCCTGGCAAACGGGGTTCGCGGCGGGTTTGGCGTCGGAGGGCGTCGACCTTGCGGACGCGGCCGCCATTGTCGGCACGTCGGCGGGGTCGGCGACCGGGGCGCAGCTCGCGCTCCGGTTCGACATGGCCAGACGCGTCGACCGGTATCGCGAGCGGGCGGGTCAAGCGGTCCGCGGCACGGTCGACGACCGCGGCGCAAGCCAGCAAAGCGCAAGCGCGCAACGCGGCAGCCGGCAGGGAGGTGCACGCCGGCAAGGAGGCGCGCTCAGTCCCCTGATGGAGGCGATGCGATCGGCGGAAGGAGCGGCATCGCCGGAGGAGCGGCGCGCCATGATCGGCGCGTTCGCGCTCAACGCCAAGACCGGCGACGAGGAGCAGTTCGTCGACTCGTTCCGCTACCTCAACGATCACGAGTGGCCCGAGCACTACCGCTGCACCGCCGTCGACGCGGCCACCGGCGAGTTCCGCGTGTGGGACCGCGCCGCCGGCGTGCCGCTGCCGCGGGCGGTGGCCTCGAGCTGCGCCGTACCCGGCGTCTATCCGCCGATCACCATCGACGGCGCCCGTTACATCGACGGCGGCATGCGGTCCGGCACCAACGCCGACCTCGTCGAGGGCCATGACAAGGTGCTGATCCTGGGGTTGAGGTCGGGCGCCGGTGTCCCCGCCGGAGGCGAGGAGCGGGCCGCTCGGGCGCGGGCGATGATCGAACGCGAGCAGAAGGTGCTCCGCGCCGCCGGGGCAGAGGTGCTCGTTACCGGCCCCGACGCGGAGGCCGCGGCGTCCTTCGGCACCAACCTCCTCGGCGGGTCGAATCTCGCCGAGGTCGCCGAGCAGGGCATGCGCCAGGGAGCGAAGGCGGCGGCCGAACTGGCCGGCTTCTGGAACACCTGACGGACCGCAACGTCGGGCTCGGCGCCGTCACGCCGGGCGGCGTCACAGCCGGGACCTATCGTCGGTGGCCATGGGTGTTCCTGGGCCGGCTGCTCTCGGACGCGGCGTCGTCGTGCTCGCCGGCGACCCCGTACCCGCGGCCTGGGCCGGCGCGCCCGAGGTCTGCATCGACGAACACGTCCTCGCCGAGCCGGCCGTGGCGGTCGCCGCCCTCCACGACAACTGGTTGCTCAGGCGTCCGTTCGTGGTGCGCCTCGGTGTCGACCCGACCCGCTTCCGGCCACCGCCCGCCTACGACGACGACGTGTGGATGCTCGACCCCGGCTTCGAGCTGTGGGACGACCGCCTGCACTTCCTCGTGTGGGCCAACACCTACGACGCCCGCGGTGGCGATCAGGAGCCCATCTGGTGGTGGGCCCGGAAGGCCGGGCGGCTCGGCGCGACCCCCACCCCCGAGGGGCCCGGCGACATCCGCCTTCCCGACGGCACGGTCGCATTCGTAGACGGCGGACCGCGCCAACCGCTCGACATCGGCACCCCCGTCGTGCACTGCGAGTCGGTCGAGGAAGGCCAGCTCACGGTCGCGCCGCCGGCCGGCCTGGCCGAACCCGTCGAGCTCGCGCCCGACCAGCGCGCCGCCGTGTTGCACCACGTGGGCCCGGCCCGCGTGATCGCGCCGGCGGGGTCGGGCAAGACCCGCGTGCTCACCGAACGGCTCCGCCATCTTCTCGGCGACCGCCGCTACGAGCCGGCCGCCACGCTGGCCGTCGCCTACAACAAGAAGGCTCAGGAGGAGCTGCAGGAACGCTGCGCCGCGTTCCGGCCCCGCGCCGGCACCCTCAACGCCCTCGGGTACGAACTCGTCGGGCGCCACCGAGGCAGGCGCCCGGACGTGGCCGACGAGCGCACCGTGCGTTCGATCATCCAGCGCCTCGTCCCCCGGCAGCAACGGCGCGCCAACATCGACCCGTACGGTCCCTACATAGAGGCCCTCTCGATGGTGCGCCTCGCGCTCGTCGATCCCGAAGAGGTCGAGTCGAGCCGCGACGACGTCGACGGCCTCGCAGCCGCCTTCGACCGCTACCGAGCCGAGCTCACCCGCGCCGGCCTCGTCGACTTCGACGAGCAGATCTACGGCGCCATCGAGGCGCTCCTGCGTGACGGCGAGTTCCGCCGGGCCGAGCAGCGGCGGCACCGCCATCTGCTCGTCGACGAGTTTCAGGATCTCACGCCGGCGCACGTCCTCCTCATCCGTCTGCTGGCGGCGCCGGAGCTCGACGTCTTCGGCGTGGGCGACGACGACCAGGTGATCTACGGCCACGCCGGCGCCGACCCGGGCTTCCTGATCGACTTCGCCCGCTACTTCCCCAACTCCGCCGACCATGACCACCCGCTCACCGTCAACTACCGCTGCGCCGTCGCGGTGGTCGAGGCGTCGACGACCCTGCTCGGCTACAACAACCGCCGCGTCGCCAAGGAGGTGCACGCCGGCGCGGAGGCCGACACCGACCCAAGCGCGCTGACGGTCCGCTCGCACCGCCAGGAGGACGGCGCCTCCGCGGTGGTCGGTGTCGTTACCGACTGGCTCGACGCAGGAGTCGATCCCGCGTCGATCGCCGTGCTTACCCGGGTGAACTCAATGCTGCTCGCCCCGCAGGTTGCCCTCACGTCCGCGGATGTGCCCGTCGCCTCAACCCTCGACCCGGCCGTGCTCACCCGCACCGGAGTGCGCGCCGCGCTGGCCTATCTGCGGATCGCCACCTCGCCGGGCGGGTTCGCTCCCGTCGATGTGATCGAGATCCTTCGCCGTCCGTCGCGCGGTCTGCCGACGTGGATTGAGAAGTGGATCCGGGGCGGCTCGATGCGGGTGCGCGACGTCGATCGCATCGCGGATCGCCTCGATGACGCCCGCGTGGCCGCCAAGGTGCGCGACCTCGCGTCCGACCTGGAGTTGGTGACCGAGGTGGCGCACGCCGGCACCACCCTCGACGTGCTCCGCGCCGTGAAGGACGACATCGGCCTCGGCAGTGCGATGGGCCTCCTCGACTCATCGGGAGGGACCGCCAGCCACCTCGACGACCTCGAAGCGCTCGAGCAGGTCGCCTTGCTTCACCCCGAGCCCGCCTCCTTCGAGCCGTGGTTGCGGCAGGTGGTTCGCCGCGAGACCCAGCCGGGCGGCGTAACCCTCTCCACCGTTCACCGCGTGAAGGGACGGGAGTGGGACCGTGTCGTGATCCACGGCGCCACGAGCGGCATGTTCCCCCACCGCCTCGCCGACGACGTGGAGGAGGAGCGGCGCGTGTTCCACGTCGCCATCACCCGGGCGCGCCGCCAGGTCGTCGTGTTCTCCGACACCGAGCGACCGTCGCCCTTCCTCGCCGAGCTGTCGGGAGCCGCCCCGAAGCGCCGCGCGCCCAGCCGCTCACCGCGCCCGCCTGCCCGCGCCGCCGCTGTTCCCGGCTCGCCGGGGCCGGCCGCTGCGTCGGCCGCGCTCGGTCCCGCCGACCAGGCTCTCTACGAGGCCCTCATCGCGTGGCGCCGCGAGCGGGCCTCACGCGACCGCGTGCCCGCCTACGTCGTCCTCCACAACACCCACATGCAGACCATTGCCCGCGGTCGTCCGACCTCGATGGCCGACCTCGCCGCCTGCCCCGGCATGGGCCCGAAACGCCTCGAGCTCTACGGCGACGAGATCCTCGCCGTCGTCGACGCCGCAACCTGAACCGGACTGGCTGTGGTCAGCGCCTGGTGATGAGAGAGCGTTGGGTGCCCGACGGCTGGTAGGGACCGGGCACGACGAGGAGCGGCGCGCCCGCGAGGGTTTCGCCGTCGATGGAGGCCACGAGCCGGCGCGGTCCCGTGGTGTCGCGTGGCATGACGAGGACGGTGCGCTCGAAGGCCCCGTTGACGTCGGCGCCCGCGGCGACGTCACCGAGCCCTGGTTCCCAGCGCAGCGTGACGACCGTTAGCGCCGGGAAGTCGCTTCCCTGGGCGACCACCACTGTGCCGGTGCGCGTCACCGTGCGGTCGAGGAAGAGCGCGGGCGCTTCGTCTTCGGGCACCGGCGTGGGCAGTTCCGGGTTAGTGGCCGACCGGCCGGACACCTCAGTCGCGCGCTGCGACGTCGTCGTCGTGTCTTTCTCTTCTTCCTCCGGTCGCGAAGTGGTCGTCGGCTCTGGAGGCGGCTCGAGCGCTTGCCAGTCGAGGCTGTAGATGCGGTAGTTATCGTCGCTGGGGGCCGCCAAGGGCCCCGACCAGTTGCTGCCGTCGGCGTCCATCACGCGAACCCCGTCAGTAACGTCGTCCGCGTCGCTGACGAAGGCGATGCGGTTTCCGTCGGGTGACCAGACGGGGATCCGGTCGAAGTACTTGTTGTTGGTGAGGCGGCGCGGCGTTCCTCCGTCGCGGTCGACGACCGCGATCTCCGCCGCCTCGCCTCGCCCGTCTTGATAGACGAGCATCGAGCTGTCCGGCGACCAGTCGACGGAAGCCTTGTAGCCGCCGGATGACGTGACTCGTTGCAGCTCGTCGCCCGTCGGGGAGACCGTCCAGATGTCTTCGTTTACGGCCGCAGTACCCACTACGGCTGTCACGAACGCGATGCGTGTACCGTCCGGCGACCACACCGGCTGGCTGTGCCGCGCGCCTGAGGTGCCGGGGACGATGACGGTGGCGGTGGCGCCCGGGGCGGCGTCGACGGTGGCGATTGACTCCCGCCCCGAGCCCTGTTCGTAGTCGAAGGTGTAGAGCTGGAGCGCGAGCTGCTTGCCGTCGGGAGACCAGGCCGGGTCGTAGTGGCTCTCGATGTCGCCGTCGGAACTCTCGGTGGTAGTCAGTCGCTGCAGTCCCGCGCCGTCGGCGTCTACCACCCAGAGGCCGGTGTTGCCGTCGCTATACCGGACGAAGGCGACCCTGGCACCGGTGGGCGACCACGCGGGACCGGCCGCGTCGTCGAGGTCGGTGAGACGGTTCGCGCCGGTGTCGCCGCCGCGGGGATCCACCGTGAAGAGCCGGCTGTTGGCCGCCCTCGTCGACTCGTCGTAGACGAGGAGACCGTTGTCGCCCGGGAAGGCGGCGTCGCCCCGCCCGGCACCCACCAGCAACGCCCCAATTATCACGCCTGCCGCCACCACGGCGGCTCCCCGCCTGCCCCGCACAAAGGCGACACTACCGCGGTTCAGCCGGTCGAGTCGCTGCCGATTACCGCGGCCGCGACCGCTAACCCCACTCTGGAGTGGTTAGCCCCCGGATTCCGGGGGCTAACCACTCCAGAGTTGCGAGACGGTGAGATGCAGGGAGCCGCCGAGCTTGTCGTCGGTGGACTCGGCGGCGGCGACTTCGAGGATGCCCGCGCACAGCTGCCGGAAGCCGTCCTCATCTACCAGGGTCGGCGCGTCGATGCGGAGCGACCGCATCACCTGCGGCGGCCGGATGGAGATAACGCCACGACCCTCTGGCTTCAGCACCCGGGCGACCTCACGCAGGCCGGCGACGGCATCGGGCCAGTACGGCAGGCAGTTGACCGACAGAACGCGATCGAAGCGGTCGGTGTCGAGGGGTAGTGACTCGACGGATGCCTCGTGGATCTCAATGCCGCGAGGGCGGCAAGGCGGCCGAGCGTCTGGCCGCCGCCGAAGCCGATCTCGAGCACCGAGTTGCCCTGGTCGACGGCCAGGAGCGCGACGGCAGAGGAGATCATGCCGCCGTTGACGACCGTCATCTGCCTGGCGGCGAGCCGCCCGCGCCAGCCGGCCGGACGTGCGAGCTGACGGCCGAGGCGGCTACCCGGGGCCATCGGAGCTCGCGAGGTGCTACTTGATCTGGAGGGGTGGGCCGAGGCGCAGGCTCGAGAGCCGGTCGGAGTACTCGGCTTCGTCGATCTCGCCCTTGGCAAAGCGCTCCGCGAGGATTGCCTCCGCGTCGGTGGGCTTGTTGGTGATCCTCGCCTTCATGACGTTTAGGGCCTCGATGGCCACGATCATCACGGCAGCTATCAGGCAGATCACCACGGCGGCTTGTGTCAGTTCCACGCCGCAGAATCGTAGCCGTCGAGCACCCCGCTGCGACGGGTCGCACTTCCGCGTCGTACTTGACCGAACTATGGTCCCTGGTCAATGCCGGATGCTGGGGTCGCGGCGGACCGGAGCATGGTGGAACCATCCCGCCTGGGGAGTTTCCTCGGGCCCCGTCGCGCCGTCGTGCAGGCGGCGGCCGACGTGGCGTGCTGGATCGCCGCCCTGGCCCTCGCCGCTGCCCTCAGGCTCGACTTGAACCTGAGCACCTTCCGTCTCGACCGCTTCATCCTCGCGGTGCCGATCGCGGTCGACGCCCAGTTGCTCGGCGGCTGGCTCGCGGGCCTCTACCGGGGCCGCTGGCGGTTCGGCAGCTTCGAAGAGGTGGCCGCGCTTGCCCGCGCGACCGCCTTCACCACCGCGGTGCTCTTTCTGTGCAACCTTCTTCTCTCGCCTCAGTCGCTGCCCCGATCGGCGGTGATCGCGGGCGGCGTGATCGCCATGGTGATGATGGGCAGCGTCCGTTACGTGTGGCGGCTCAACATCGATCGCCGCCTCCGGCCGGGCGAGGAGGGGCGGCGCCGCTTGATCGTCTTCGGTGCGGGCGACGCCGGCTTCCAGGTGCTCACCGCGATCCTGCGTGACCCGAACTCCCGCTACTTCCCGGTGGCCGCGCTCGACGACGACCCCGCCAAGAGCAACCTCCGCATCCTCGGCGTGTCCGTTCGCGGAGACCGTGGCCGGCTCGCCCACGTTGCCCGGGAGACCGACGCCGACACGCTCCTCATCGCCATCCCGAGCGCCGGCAGCGCCCTCGTGGGCGAACTGACCGGCCTGGCCCGAACCCTCGACCTAGAGGTGAAGGTGTTGCCACCGGTGAGCGAGCTGCCCGACACCGTTGACGTGGGCCACATCCGGGACGTGAGCGAGGAGGACCTGCTCGGCCGTCACCAGATCGAGACCGACGTGGAGTCGATCGCCGGATACCTCACCGGCAAGCGGGTGCTCGTTACGGGCGCGGGCGGCTCGATCGGCTCGGAGCTGTGTCGCCAGATCACTCGCTACGGCCCGGCCGAGCTGGTGATGCTCGACCGCGACGAGTCGGCTCTGCACGCCGTGCAGCTGTCGATCGAGGGGCGGGCGCTCCTCGACAGCGACAACCTCGTGATCGCCGACATCCGTGACGCGGATGCGATGTGTCGGGTCTTCAAGGGGCACCGTCCCGAGGTCGTCTTCCACGCCGCCGCCCTCAAGCACCTTCCCCTCCTCGAGCGCCACCCCGACGAAGCGGTGAAGACGAACGTCCACGGCACGTTGAACGTGCTCGAGGCCGCCTGTGAAATCGGCGTGGAGCACTTCGTCAACATCTCGACCGACAAGGCCGCCAACCCGATAAGTGTGCTCGGACACACCAAGCGCATCGCGGAGCGCCTCACCGCTCACTTCGGCGCCACTGCGGACGGCTCGTACCTATCGGTGCGGTTCGGAAACGTGCTTGGCAGCCGGGGATCGGTGCTCACCACCTTCCGTCGCCAGGTCTCCTCCGGCGGGCCGATCACCGTCACCCATCCCGACGTCACCCGCTACTTCATGACCGTGCAGGAAGCCGTGCAGCTCGTGATCCAGGCGGGCGCCATCGGCGACAGCGGCGAAGCACTCGTGCTCGACATGGGAGAGCCCGTGCGCATAGCCGAGGTCGCCGAACGGCTGGCGCGCAGCCACGACGAGCCGGTCGAGGTGGTCTACACCGGTCTGCGCAAAGGCGAGAAGCTCCACGAGGAACTCTTCGGCGACAACGAGCCTGACGTCCGCCCGGTGCACGAGCTCATCTCGCACGTCGACGTGCCGCCCCTCGCGCCGCACGAGGTGGCCGATACCCACATCGACCTGACCGAAGCGCCCGCCGGGCATAGCGTGCACGGCGCCGACTGAGCCTCACCCGAACGCGGGAGGCCCGGACGGCAATGTGTCTCTAGACTGGGACCGCAAGGCGGACTCGGCTGGAAGGTGGGGAAATGGCGGAACTCGAAACGGACTACCTGGTGGTCGGCGCGGGCGCGGCCGGCATGGCGTTCACGGACGCCCTGATGGACAAGGCCGGCGCCGACGTCGTGCTCGTCGACCGGCGCCACCGGCCCGGTGGCCACTGGAATGACGATTATCCGTTCGTGCGGCTGCACCAGCCGTCGGCGTACTACGGCGTGAACTCACGCCCGCTTGGTCACGACCGCATCGACGAAGCCGGACCGAACGCGGGCTTCTACGAGCGCGCCACCGCTGCCGAGTTGTGCGACTACTACAGCCGCGTGCTGCACGAGCAGTTCCTGCCGTCGGGCCGGGTGCGGTTCTTCGGCATGCAGGACTACGTCTTCGACGGTGCCGGTGACGGGGCCGGCCAACATGTGCTGCGGTCACGCGTCACAGGCGACACCACGACGGTGAAGGTGCGCCGCCGGCTCGTTGACGCCACCCAGTTGGAGTCGACGATCCCGTCACGGCACACGCCCTCGTTCGGGGTCGACGGCGGTGTGCGGCTGGTGGCTCCCAACGATCTTGTTCAGCTCGCCGACGGCGGCTCGGGCTTCACCGTCATCGGTGCCGGCAAGACGTCGATGGACACGTGCTGCTGGCTGATCGAGCACGGCGTCTCCCCGGACGACATCCGGTGGATCCGGCCCCGCGAGGCTTGGACGGTCGACCGGACCCTGGTGCAACCCCTCAAGCAGCTCGCCGGCGCGGCGGAGTGGATCGCGTTGCAGATCGAGGCATCCGTCGAAGCAGAGAGCCCGGCCGACCTGGTGCGGAGGCTCGAGGCGAGCGGGGTGTTCATCGCCCTCGACCCTGACGCCGAGCCGACTGTGTTCCGCGGCGTGGTGCTGAGCGAGGACGAGCGCACCGCGCTCCGCAGCATCGAGAACGTGGTGCGCCGCGGGCGGGTGCTGCACATCGGTACCGGCGGGATCGACCTCGAAGCGGGCTCGATCCCTACCGATCTGCGCGACGTGCATGTCGACTGCACCGCTGCCGGGCTCGGCACGCCCTCGCCCCGTCCGATCTTCGAACCCGGCCGGATCACCCTTCAGCGCGTGCAGGCCGGCATCGACCCGTTCAGCGCCGCCGTCATCGGCACCGTCGAGGCGATCCGGGACGACGACGACCACAAGAACCGGCTCTGCCCTCCGAACCCGATGAGCGGCGAGGCGATCGACTTCGCCTACAACTTTTTCGTCACCCAGCAGGCCCGGGCGAGGTGGACTGCGGAGCCTGATCTCAACGAGTGGGTGAGCAGCACCCGCCTCAGCCCCTTCCGCGACCTCGGCGAGCACGTCAACGAGGCGGTGGGGCAGGCGCTGACCCGCATAGTGGCCAACACCGGTCCCGCGATCGAGAACCTCGAGCGCATCACGACGGGCTCCGGCGCCCGCGTTACCGCCTAAGCCGGCGGCGCACCCGCCAGACTGCGGGCGTGCACAACCACGAGCCTCCTGACTACGACTGTCCCTTCTGCCGCAACATCCACACCGGCGACGGTGACTTCCCGGTCGAGATCCTCCACCGCGACGACGACGTCAACGTCTTGATCGGCTGCTGCAACCTGATCGAGCACGACGGCGGGTACCTCCTCGTGCGGGAGTCGAAGCCGTCGGCCCGGGCCCGCTACAACTTCCCCGCCGGCAAGCCCCACGTCGGTGAAACGCTCGCGGCTGCCGCCGTTCGAGAGGCGAAGGAGGAGTCGGGCATCGACATCGAAGTCACCCACCTCGTCGGCCTCTATCACTGTCCGCAGACGAGCGAGGGCTTCGGCGTGGTGAACTTCGTCTTCGCCGCTTCGTGGGTAGGAGGCGAGATCGTCGAGACTCCCACCCACCCGGAAGTCCGCTTCTTCACCCGGGACGAGGTCGCCGCGCTCGGCCAGGCCCGCAAGCTGCGCGGCACCCACATCGAACTCGCCATCGACGACCACGCCCGAGGCCAGCAGCTCCCCCTCGACCTCGTTCGGGCCGTTGCGCCGTCGCCCTTCTAGTCCGCCGGCCGCCTCCGGATACCAACTTTGAACGCCCAGCCACGCGTGACGTGGTTCCGCGTTCAAAGTTCGCTTGCGGACTCCGCCGTCGCCTTTCTAGAGGGGATTCCGCGTTACGTGCCGTCGACGAGGTCGGCCACCACGAGCTCACTTGCTTCAGGTGCTTGACGCCGCTCTGGCCACATCGACCGGACGAAGCGCCACGCGATGTAGGCGGCGACGCCGCCGATCACCAAGCCTTCGACGATCCCGACGCCAGCGAAGGGTGCGGGCATCGCGGACGACGTGAAGCGGTCGTAGCGGAAGTAGTTGGGCCCGGTGACCAGTGCGATCTCGGCCACCTTGAGGACGGCGATGGCGACGCTCAGGGTCAGCAGCCACGCCTTGGTGAGCTGGCTGACGCGAGGCTCTACGCGCGCGAGGACCGTAGCGGCGAGTAACAGCACGAAGGCGGTGAACGTGGGCCTCGAGAGGAGGAGGAAGCTCGTCGCCACAGCCGACATCGACCGCGGCTGGGCTTCCGAGCCGGGCATGGCGTAGACGAACACGGCGGCACCGACCAGCAGAGTCGTAGCTGCGAACGCGAGCACTCCGATAAACGGCTCGCCCAGTCTCGACAGTCTGGTCGTGTCGCGGTGCGCCATGTGGGCAACCTATCGACGAGGCGCTACCGTTCGCGTCAATGGTGACTATCGACGAAGTCGCGAGCATGATCATGGAGCTGCCGGAGGTCGTCGACGGTGAACGCCACGGCGCTCGCACGTGGTTCGTCGAGGGCAAGGCGTTCGCCTGGGAGCGGGGCTTCAGCAAGGCCGACCTGAAGCGCTTCGGGGACGAGACGCCGCCCGATGGCCCGATCCTTGCCATCCGCGTCGCGGACCTGGGTGAGAAGGAAGCGATCCTCGCCGAGGGGCACAAGGGCTTCTTCACCATCCCGCACTTCGACAACTACCCGGGCTTGCTCATCCAGCTGAAGCGGGCGACCAAGCGACCGTTGCGAGAGGCGATCCTCGACGCATGGTTGGCGTGCGCGCCGAGGAAGCTGGCCGACGACTACATGGCGAAGAAGAACAAGAAGCG
>CAZWDB010000103.1:0-16022 GCA_964632885.1 uncultured Acidimicrobiales bacterium
CCACCGGATAGAACCGCCGCCGGCCTGAGCCGAGATATCACCAGTCCCGATCAACCGATCCGATCGGCACATCGGAGCGGGTTAGGTCAGTCTCCGCTGGCAGCCGATGGTGGTCGACCCGGTCCGGTACGGCGTCGCCGGAGCAGCCTCTTGACCATGAGGACTGTCGCGCCGGCGATTACAGCGACTGCAACAGCGTCTTCGGTGTGCCAACCAGTGATCTCCGCGCGTTGGTCCCGCTGCGTGGCATCTGTATCGACGGCTACGCATCTGAGCATCGGCGGGCGCAGGTGACGCTCGGCACGCTCGACCTTGAGTCCCTCGAACCACGGAAGCCGGGACTCGCAAGCGGCGCGGGCGGGTCGCCCGAAGTCATAGACGATCCCAACGCTAACCGTTACGACGACCGCCGCGTACAGCACCAAGGCAATTACCCTCATCACGCGACGCACGATGGTCAGTCTGGTCCGCCCGCTCCGAATGCTGGATCGCGGGAGGCCACCGCTCGATCAAGCCGCCCAGATCATGCGCGCCATAATCCGCTCCTGGCACGACGGCGCCCGCGGGAGAACGGCGCGTCAACAGCGGGTTCTCGTCGGCGCGGCGGACTCGGGCCGGCACATGGGCACAGTGCGGGCGAAAACCGGTTGGCGTTGACGGCGCTGACGCGTACGGTCGGCCCCGTCCCGGCCGCCGACTGAAGCCGACCCGACGTCGAGCGGGAGTGATGTCCGGCCGGGACACCTGATCCGGGGGTGAAGCCATGGACGCGACCTCGCAGTACGAAGCGCTGGTCCTCGAGCTCGAGCAGGTCGAGGGCACGGAGCAGAGGATCCTGGCCTTGCGCGCGGCAGGCGAAGAGGCCAAGCCAGCGCTGCTCGCCGGGATGCGGCACCCGTCGTATCGGGTCAGGCGAGGTTGCCTGCTCGTGCTCGACCATTCGATCATCGACGACGCCACGCGCCTTGTCGTGCTGCACGCGCTCGAGGACCGGCACCGCAAGGTGCGTACGGCCGCGCTTCACGTCCTGGGGTGCGAGGTGTGCAAGCCTGAGGGCTACTGCGGCATCGAGGGTGTCGACCTCGATGCGGTCTACCTCGAACACGCGGACGGCGACCGGAGCCGACGAGTGCGGCGCTCGGCGATGGGAAGATTCCGGAGGCGGCCCGCCCTCGACGCGGAGGTCGCCGACTCGATGCGAACCGTGCTGATGACCGAGGAGGACGACGACCTCCGCGAACAAGCGGCCAAGGTGCTCGCCTACCCGGAGATCGCAACGATGCCCCCATCGCCGGAACGCCACACGCGGTTCGTCGAGACGGTGCAGTCCTTCCTCCGAGCCTGACGTACCCGACTCTGGCGCGGCGTTCGGCCCGTTGGGGTCGCTGAGTTCGACCGGGTCCGGGCCGTCGGCGATTCGAAACTGACTCGACCTAACGACCCCTGCGCCAAACATGCTTGCGCGCCTCTGACGTGCCCGCGAGTATCAGGGACGTCAGCGGTCGGCGCTGACCGGGAACGTCCAGCCTTCGGTTACCGACTCCTCAGGAGGGATCCATGGACGCGCCCGGACCGGCAAGGCCGGCCATCAGCACACGTCGAGGCCGCGGCTGCTGCCCAGCGGACGATCATCCCGGGGTTGGCTGACGATGCCCGACCAGCGGCACGACAATGAGATACCGATGGACGAGCAGCGGCTGCGGAGCTTGCTCGAGGAGCAGTTCCCGCAGTGGGCAGACCTCCCGATCCGAGAGCTCGAGGAACGCGGCACCGATCACACGCTGTTTCGTGTCGGTGACGCCATGGTGGCCCGTATGCCGATCCGTCCTTACAACGGGGCTGACGCCGTGGACCAGCAGGCGGTTCGGGAATCAAAGTGGGTGCCAATCCTTGCGCCGCGTGTGCCGCTCGAGATGCCGGTGCCACTCGGCGTCGGCACCCCCACAGCCGACTACCCGTGGCACTGGTCGATTGTGTCGTGGATCCACGGCGAGCGCGCAACGGCCACCAACATCGAACCCATCCAGTCAGCGGTCGAACTCGCCGGATTCATCAAGGCCCTGCACGCGGTCGACGCGAACGACGGCCCCCCGGCCGGGCCGAGCACCGGCTACCGCGGCATGTCGCTGAAACCTGGCGCTCAGCGAATCCGAAACGCGATTGAACGAGCATCCCAGCGACACGACATGTCTCGGGTCCGAATCGCATGGGAAGAGTGCGTGGAAGCCGACGAGTGGGACCAGCCGCCCGTCTGGTTCCACGGTGACCTTGCAGGAAACCTGATCGCCCGCGACCGGCGACTCGTTGGCGTGATCGACTCGGCCTACGGGGTCGGCGACCCCGCCTGTGACCTGGCGGCGGGCTGGATGTTCAGTGGCGCAGCCCGCGAACGCTTCTTTGACGAGGTCGGGCTCGGGGAGGCGGCGAAGACGAGAGCGCGAGGGTGGCTCATAGGGCCGGCATGCATCGGCCTCACCTACTTCCGCGACGTCCCAGCGTTCCTAGCCGATTCGATCGCGACGATCGAGGCTGCACTCTCCTACTGAGATGAGGCGAGGCAGGCGGCGACATCTGAATCAGGTGGACCTACTCGGCAGCTGTTGAGCTCGTGAAGGCGCCTCTCCGTACCGGCGACACCTGCGAGGTACGCGTCCCACATGTGGGGGAACCCGAGCGCGTCGTTCTGGTGTCCTTCGAGGATGAGCCGATTCCGTCCGCTCCCCAGAACCACGAAGGCTGACAAGACGAAGGCGCCGACGTCATCGTCACCGGCAACGTCGGCGACGATGAAGTTGACGACCATGACACCTGCCCACACCGCTCCGAGAACAGCAGAGGCAGTCGGTGGTCGAAGTGGCACGGGTGCCGATACAGACCGAGAACGCCAAGAGCAGAGTGAGGAAGGGCGGCAACACGAGGAAGAGCCTTCCACGGCGCGTGGCCGTCGTGACTGGCCGCCTTCGTCACTGGCCCACCGCTGCCTACCGTAACGATGGATTGGGTTCCACAGAACGGCACTGAACGCGCGCCCATGATCCAGTCCCTCACAAGACCGCGCCGTCGTCGGCGGAGAACGAGTTCTCGGTCAGCGATCGGAGGGTTTGAGAGCGACGGGCCGGCGGACCACCCGGTCCCGGTCGCGTTGTTCTACGAGGGTGAAGTCCCTGCGTTCGAACATCGGTCGGAAGCCACGGCAGCGCTCCCAGTTCCCGTCGTTGCTGGGGTAGCCCTCGATCCAGGCGGCACCCCGAGCGCCGGCATCAGCGATGGCGTGGTCGAGCAGCCGGTCGGCCAGACCATGTCGCCGGTAGGGCGGCGCGATCACGAAGCACGACACGCCGATAACTTCCCCCTCGGCGGGCGCGTTGGTGCCGCCAGTGAAGGCGCGGATGTATGACGACCGCGGGGACGCGTTGATCCAGCCGGCCACGCGGCCGCCGACATAGGCGAGATAGCCGAAGGAGTCTCCCGACCGCAACCTAGCGACCATCTCGGCGCGGCGCTCGGTCCAATGCCCGTCACCGCCTGCATCACCTCGGTGCGGCGCCAGGCAGTAGCACTGAGCCAGGTGCGGGGCGGTGACGAAGGCGTCGCGCTCGAAGAAGCTGAGCCAGTCTTCGATGCGGTCCTCGGTCACCGGGTGGATCGCCACCTCGCCGAGCGCATCCACGCGTGCGCTCTCGCCCGTCATGGTTTGCATCTGCTCGATCGTGTTGCGGATGGCGTGGTCGGGATAGGGAAGGTCGTGGTCGCTGGTGCGAACGTGGCGAAGGAACGCTTCGCTCAGGTCCTTGAGGTCTTCGGCTTCGATGACCTCCGCGCACCCCCAACAGCCCGCCCCGTAGGGCCCGCTGCGTTCGGGCGTGGTCATGAAGACTGTCTACTACCGCAGCCAGAGCCTGCCGCCACCTTGTCACCGGACTGCCTGCCGACCAAGACCAACAGATCGGCGCGTGCCGAGGGCACCCCGTGAAGAAGCCAGTCTTCAGCTGACGGGCAGCAGGGTCAGGTAGGCCAAGCCCATGACGCCGCGATGGCCTCGGAGCCACATGGTGCGGAGGCGGTCGACGCGGTCGCGGGTTTCTTCGGCAAGGGGATGGTCGGCGTGGGTCGCAAGCCACTCCTCGAGGTCCGACTTGGAGGCCGACTCGAACTCCTCCCACTCATCGTCGCTGGCGGTCTCGATCCAAGCAGGACGAAAGCCCGCGGCGATGGCGTGGTCAACGAGGTCCGCGAGGTCGGGAAGGTCGGAAGGGGAGGCGCCCGGCCACATGCCGGACAGCTCACCTGGACTGGGCGGGCGCTGCCAGAAGGTCTCGCCGAGGAGGACACGACCGCCCGGTGTGACGAGGCGACGCAGAGCGTGGACGGCTGCGGCGATGCTCTCGGGTGGCTGGGCGTTGCTCAGGGCGTGGCCAGCGCTGAGGCAGAGAACGATGTCAGCGGGTCCATGGCTGGTATCAACGGCGGACTCTCGAACGAAGCGGACGCGGTCGGCCAGGCCCCGATTCTCGGCGTTGGCGCGCCCGCGGAGGAGGTCCTCCTCATTGAGGTCGATGCCGATGCCGGTCGTGCCGGGCGCCGCCTCGAGCAGGCGGAGCATGAACTCGCCCCAGCCGCAACCGATGTCGAGCACCGTCGTTGTGTCGGCTTCGGCGGTGAGTCGGCGGATCATCTTCGCGGCGCGATCTTCAGAGAGTGGGCCGTGGAAGTTGAGTTGCGTCATCCGCGGCGGCCCGGCGGTGTCATCCATGCTGCGGGAGGCTACGGCCGCTACCGTTCACGGTCGCCGAACGCGCGCTGGGGCCGTGACGACGTAGCGCTGTACGGCACTCCAAACCGTCCCCGGATTCGGTAGAGGCCGCGCGATCGGCGTGTGTCGAATGCTATGTCGTCGCCCGCTCGAGGGGGCATCCAGATGTCACCGAGATCGTGTGTACCAATAGTGTGCCGGTCGAGGTCCCTGGCGCCGCATCCAAGCTGAAGGTGATCAGTATCGCTCCCGCGCTTGGTGAAGCAACACGACGGATCCACGCCGGCGAGTCCGTCAGCGCCCTCTTCGATCATCCGGAGGCCCCGCCGGCTCCTACCTCTGCACGCGGAGCCGCCACGCACGCGACGGGCACGAGATAACGCGCCCACATAACGACGCGACGACCGGCCACGCAACCACCGACGATCGGCGCTTCGGGATGCTGGACGCCGTGATTCTGGGACAGGCGGGTCGCCGGCACTGCCTCACGGAGCCGGCTGTTGAGGACACTCGCAGCGGACGTCATGCACGCGGATTATGGGTCGCGCGTTCGGTGGGCTGGGCCGTCGCCGCCGCATGTCCTGCCGACGTTAAGAGCCGTCTGATCCGTCCCTGGCCTAGTTGCAGTCAAGGTGTGGGAGCATGTTCCGGGGGTTGCTCGACGGGGACGGTAGGGGAATGATTGTGCATCGAGACTTGCCCATCGAACTGACCCCGCTTTTCGGTCGTGACGAGGAGCTCGACGACCTCGCGAGGCTCGTTTCGGCGAATCGGGCGGTCACCTTGTGGGGGGTCGGTGGGTGCGGCAAGACCCGCCTCGCACTGCGTCTGGCCCGGCGGCAGGCCCACGAGTTCAGCGACGGCGCAATCTGGGTCGACCTCGGGGCGATCCGGGATGCGAGACTGATACCGGAGCACATCGCAGCTGCGGCGGGAGCAGGACCGCTCTCGTCCACTCAACCGCTCGACACGCTGGTCGAGGCGCTCGCGGATCGTCAAATGCTGCTCGTACTCGACAATTGCGAGCACTTGGTGGTGACGTGCCGAAAGGTCGTGACCGCGCTCTTGGCGTCCGGGACACGCGCGCGCGTCGTCGCGACGAGCAGGCAGCCGCTGGCGGTTCCAGGCGAAGTCGTGTTCCGTGTCGACCCCCTGCCCGTTCCGGATGCCACCGACGTCTCCTCGAAGGACATCACCAACGCCGCGGCGGTTCAGCTCTTCATCGACCGCGCCACCCGCGTCCACCGAGACTTCACCGTCGATGACGCAAACGCAGCGGCGGTGGCGGGGATATGCCGAGACTTGGAAGGACTGCCGCTCGCGATCGAGCTCGCAGCAGCGCGTGCCCACGCTCTAAGTCCCAGGCAGATCGAAGAGGGACTCCACGACCGGTTCCGGTTGCTGAGGAGCGACGACGGCACGGCGCCTGACCGGCTACGCACGCTGGCAGGTTCGGTGGAGTGGAGCGTCGATCTCCTCAGCAAATCAGAGCGGACCGTTCTCGCCGCGTTGTGCTTGCTGCCGGGCACCTTCGATTTGTCGACCGCGGCAGCTGTCGTTGCCGATGACTGCAACGGGGCGGACATCCTGCAGATCGTTCAGCGCCTGGTCGACCGATCGCTCATACAGGTACGCACAGATACGGACCCGTTCCGATACGCAATGCTTGAGACCATTCGTGTCTATGTTCGACACCATTGCGATCCCGACCCCGCCAAGGTGCGTGGTCGGCTCATCGATCACGTCGTCACTGAAATAGGCCGTCCCGGCCATCGCGCGCGAGGAGACCAGCCGCCCGACCCTGTACGTTCCGTCGTCGATGCGCTCGACATGGTCCGAGCTGCACTCGACTGGGCTGCAGAGGACGGCCGTTGGGATGCGGTCCTCAAGATCATCGCGGATCACCAGCCAGTTTGGTGGGCAGCCGACCTGTGTACCGAGATGCTCGGTCGTCTCCAGTTCGTCCGCGCCCGCCCAGGTGTCGAGGACGCGCACCGCTGTCGGATCGACACCGTCAGCGCCATCCTCGCCGGCGGGTCCGGAGAGCCGCGACTGGCCGAGCCGCTCGCCGTCGGCGCCGTCGAGGCGGCGCGACGCGTCGGCGACTCCGCCTTGCTGGGCGCGGCGCTCGCCCACCGCGTGTCCGCGAGTATGCAGGCACTGTCGACCTCAGGCGAGGAGCTCCTCGCCATGGCAGCAGAGGCGCAGCAACACGCGCAGGCAGCGGGTGACCGGACCACGGAGTGGTGGGCGGCGGCCCAGCAGCGAACGCTGAAGTTCCTCCGGTTGGAGGCTGGGGAAGAAGATCTTCACGCGCCCGACGGACTGGCTGCAAGCGCGGGTGGCGCGTTGATCGAAGCGATGTCGCTCGGGTTGGGAGCTGTTTGTCTCGCAAGTGCATCCCGTTTCACCGAGGCGACCGACGCAGCGACGCGCGCCGCCGAACTCGCAGCCGGAAAGCTGACCGGTGTGCCGCTCGCGGCAATCCACGAGGTCCTCGCGGACTGCGAGATGCAGCGGGGCCGCTATGAGTCGGCCGCTCACCACCTCGACCAAGCCGATCTCCACTACCGGTCCGGCGGCGGCAGAGGTTGGCGACTGGGGAGCATCAACCGCGCTGAGTTCAGGTATCGGACGGGATCGTCGGACGAGGCACGAACGCTTGCCGAGCGGTGGCTTCGAGTCAGCGAGGACAGCGGTATGGGGATCCACTTCGTCCCGACGTCCACTCTGTTGGGCTGGCTCGACCTGGACGCCGGCAGACTTGACGACGCGAGGACGCGGTTCGGCTGCGCCCGCGACCGGTCCCACGTCATTCCTTCGAACACATTGGTTGGATACGCGGAGCTGGGCCTCGCCTACACGGCGATCGGCGGCGCTGACTTCGACCAGGCATGGCTCCACGCCCAGCGCTCGCTATCGTCCTTCGGCGCCACCACCGGCCTCAGCGATGAGGTCGGACTCGCCCTCGTCCTGGAGGTCTTGGGCGAGCTGGCGGTCGAGTTTGGCGACGGGCGAGCGGCCCTGGACCGCCTTCTGGCCGCCCGTCAGCTCATCGGGGAACACGGGTATTGCCGTCGCCCTGTCGAGGACGCACAGCGCCGACGGACCGAAGCGGCAGTGCAGCGCGCGCTCGGCGCGGAACGCATCGACGCCCGGAGTCAGTTGCGTGACGAAGCGTGTGTGGATGACGTGATACGCGCCGCCATCGACTCTCGCCACGGCCGTGGGGCCGCGACTGGGAGCTGGCTGGGCCTCACGCCGGCGGAGGCCGAGGTCGCTCGCCTCATCAGCAGTGGTATGACGAACCGCGAGATCGCGGAGGCGCTGTTCGTATCCACGAACACCGTGAAAACCCACCTACGCCACGTCTTCGCCAAGCTCGGAGTCCGCTCGCGCGCTGCAGTGGCCCGCGAGGTGACCAAGCGCGGCGACTGACCGCTACCGGTGGCGGTCGAAGAACTCGATCATCGTCTGAGTCCACTCCGCGAGAGCCGCCCGACTCGAAGGCATGTGGGCCGCATTCGGGATGATCAGCAGCTCCGAGTCGGGGATCGCCTCGGCCGCCTGGCGCCGCGTGGCCACTGTGGCGAGCTCGTCGAACTCGTGACCCGAAACGAGGCACGGCTGCTTCATCCCCTCTAGCTCGCCGAGATGATCCTCGCCTGCCCACCGGTGGGTCGCGCTCAACTGGCCCAGGGCGAGGTCGATCATCGCTTGCTCTGGAACGGCGTCGGCAAGAAGTCCCCAGTGAGCGAGCCGAGAGGCTACGAGCGCAGGGTCGTCGCGCTCAGACGGAGTCAACGCCAACTCGAGCGTCTGCACCCGCAACTGCCGGACAGCGACCTCGCCGCCGACCCGCAGGCAGTCGAGCGACACCGCGAGCCGGTGCCTCGTCAACGCCGAGAAGTTGCCGCCTGCCACGTGCAGGTTCAGGGCCTGCACGAGCTCGGGGCGCTGCAAGGCCAAGCTCTGGGCAACGAGTGCCCCCAGGGAGGAGCCATGAACCAGACAGTCGCGGAGCTCAAGATGTTCCAGAAGGCCAATCGTGTCTCCGACCATCTCCTCCACCGTGTAGGGAGGGGGCGGCGCCGAACGCCGGACGACACCTCGATTCTCGAAACAGATCGTCCGATACCCCGCGTCGTGGAGCGCCCGGCGGGTGCCCATCGTCTTCCATCCCGACGAACGCATCCCACCTCCGCATATCAGCAGCACGGGCGGCCCGTCGCCGCGATCGTCATATGCGATCGTCACGCCGTTCGACTCGATGGTGAACATTTGCGCTCCTGACGAGATTGTCTCAGCTCTCGCTCGGGATGATCGAGAACAGTGGTCGACGCGACGATTACATGAACGGCTCAGTGTGACGAGGGTGAGATTTGCCGAGCGGCCCAAGATCACCCATCCGGGTGACCCCAGTTCTGGGGCAGCACGCAACTGGTGCCGATCAGTGCCGCATACGTCGACAAGCTTGGTCGCGGTACCGACCAGACCTCTGCATCCTTCCGGAACGCGTGGTCCTCGTCGACTGGAATCTTCTATGCCGGGGCAATGCCCAGATCGACCGCGCCTTCTTCGTGCAGACGATCACTGTCGAGGGCGGCCCACCGCCCTGGGAGCTCATGCCTGAGGCGGACCCGGGCATCGTCTCCGTCGCTGCCGGGTTCTTCGCCGACCGTGCACCAGCTCCACCCTTGCCAAAGGCGCCGCGCGTGCGCGATGTCCAGCTGGCACAGCTCAGAGTGTGCCTTCCTTGGGCGGCACGTGTCCTCGGGCTTCCGCCGCTTCAATAGCGCTCGCCAACAGATATCGCTCACCCCTAATCGCGGGACCGCCGCGGTCGGAAGCGCGCCGAACGGCGCGTACGCGGCGGTGTTCGGAGGTACTCCCAGCGACGACGCGGGCGACCGCGATCGGCACTTACGCGGCCGGTGCGTTCAAGGGGAAGTGATCGCACGGAGAACCTCGGACAGCACGCCCTGTGGTTCTTTCGTAGCGTCTACCCGAGAGATTCTCCACTCCGCCCGGGTGAGTGCCTTGAGGCTGCGTCGCCATGACGAATCGCTGATCGTGTAGTAGCGAGCGGCTCGTTCGATCGCCTCTTCAATCCTGGACACTGGCCCCTCGGGCTCAATCGTGGGCGCTAGTGACGCATACCGATGAAGCCACTCGTTTCCCCGCTCCGCAACGGCTCGACGTAGCGCCACACCGATGGGAGCATCGAGGTAGAGGAGAACCTTGTTGAAGGATCCTGCGATGTCGGACACAGCTGCGACGTGCGCGTCCAGGGCCTCCTGCTCAGTCGCCCATGGCAAGTCCTCTGCCATCGCGGCGCATGACCAGTCGAACACGAACGTCGTGTCCGCTGTGTTGGCGAGTGCCGAGTAAGCGTCCAGCAGAGACGACTCGCGGGCGAACCTTTGACTACGGAACTCTGCCGCAGCAGGGGCGAACTCCGAACGCTCGAAGACCGCCTCCTCCGGCACCAGCTCGATGTGAAATCCCCCCGTGGGCAAGGAAGCTGCGAGCCCGGAAGCCAACGTTGACTTCCCCACCCCTGGCCCGATGCCGTCGAGCATGATCCACCACGGCCGCATGTCGCATTCTGCCTCCGATTCCGCACCGAATGCCGGATCGCGGAAGGCCACCGCTCGGTTGAGCCGCACAGATCATGCGCGCCATAACCCACCCGCGGCCCGCCGTCGGCCCGCGGGAGATCTACGCTTCTCGAGCGCGGCCGAGCCCAGCCGCTCGTAGCCTTTCGCCGCATGGCACGAACGGACACCGCCTCTCGCGTGATCAACGCCTCGCCAGCTGACGTCTACGCAGCGATGGTCGACCCAGCCGCACTCGCCGAGTGGCTCCCGCCCGGGAACATGACCGCCGACTTCGAGCGGTTCGACCTACGCCCGGGCGGTTCGTACCGGCTGGTACTCACCTACAACGCTGGATCCGCGTCGGTCGGGAAGGCCAGTGAGGACACTGACATCGTCGAGGGCCGCTTTGTTGACCTCAGACCTGGGGAACGTGTCGTTCAGACCGTCGACTTCGAATCCGAGGACCCCGCCTTCCACGGGACAATGATGATGACGTGGCAAGTCGCTCCTCATGAGGGCGGTACCCGCGTCGACTTCATCGCCGAGGACGTACCCGAGGGGATCTCAGCCGAGGATCACGCGGAAGGCATGGCCGCGTCGCTCACCAACCTGGTTCGATACCTGGAAAGCTAGAACGACCGCTGGCGCCTAGTGACCTGAGTCGTTGATTCGCTGGCAGTAGTCGGCGAGGCTGTCGAGGATCTCTTCGGCGGTCTTGTGCCAGACGAAGGGCTCGGGGTTGTCGTTCCAGCCGGCGATCCATGTGCGGATCGAGGCCACCAGTTCACGGACCGAGCGCTGACTGCCGCGGCCGGCGGCGTTGCCCGATTGTGTCGTGGTGGTCGTGATTTCACGGTCGCGACCGTCGGATCACAGCCACACACGCACAATCGTCGGGGGCACGCGGGGGACGGGACGACGGGTGGGCGATCTCGACACTCCTCTCGCCGTCGGCAGCCGCCAGCACGATGCGGCTACGAAGCGCCAACGCCTGCGCGGTCTCGGTCCGCTTCGCCATCGCTATCTCCCATCGTCGTCGATTGACGTGGAAGTTCGCGACCCAACGCAGATACTCCTGCGAACTATCGACTCAGGTCACTAGCAGCCGGCGACACCTATCGGACGCGCCGAACTCCATCTGTTGAGCCGCCTTGGGGAGCACCGAACGGCGCTTTGAACCGCCCCGGTTCAAAGCGGTTCACTTCTCAGGTACCCCAGTCGGCGTTTGAGGGCGAGCGGGGCGACTGGTCGCGCTTGCGGCGTTCTTCAACTGGCGATCGCATGCGGCTTGGTGTCGTCTAGTCGTGCGCCGCCATCCACGGGGTGAAGAGTTTCGGTTCGCCGCAGCGCGATCACCGTGATCGTTCGCTCCGACGCCGACGAACGGGGGTCACATCCTCCATGTGCCGATTGTGGACCGCTACCTCAAGGTTATTTAGACGGACTCCGCATGCAGTTGCCGCGCGGCCTGGTCATGTTCGGGAAGGAGCGCTCTGTGAGCGCGTTTCCATTCCTCCATGATGTATGCGAAGCCGAGGTCCGGATGCCTGTGGACCCAAACATCGCCAGCGTCCTTTGTCCAGTCGAGTTCGCGGAAGCGTTCATCAAGGGGTGAGTTACCTGCCGCCAGAAACCGTGACGATGAACCGTTCTCCGGCGTGGAACTGGGCGACCGAAGCCGCTCCGGTCAAGGCCGCCGGCCGCTCAAGAAATCCGAGAAAATCTGGTCGTGGGTTGTCGATTGGGACGGGGCTGTTCGTAGATGGGATAGACGACAATCCCGCAAGGAGGGAACGACATGACCCAGTACCTGCTTTCTGTGTGGCATGACGATGACTACGAGGTTGACTTCGAGGGCGAGGAGATGCAGCGCATCGGGGCACAGGTCAACAGCTTCAACGGCGAGCTCGAGTCGGCTGGCGCGTGGGTGTTCGGCGGCGGGCTGCATCCGGCGTCGTCGGCCACGGTGCTGCGCTTCGCGGGCGGCGAGGTGTCGATGACCGACGGGCCCTATGCGGAGTCGAAGGAGCAGATGGGCGGTTTCTGGGTGATCGAGGCGACCGACCTCGATGCCGCTCTTGAGTGGGCCCGCAAGGCGGCCGCGGCGTGCGAGGGTCCGGTCGAGGTGCGCCCGTTCCAGGGATGACCGACGAGCTCGAGGCGATCTTCCGGCGCGAGGCGGGGCGCTGCACCGCGACGCTGATTCGCGTCCTCGGCGACATCGACCTCGCCGAGGACGCGGTAGCGGAGGCGTTCGCCATCGCCGCCGAGCGCTGGCCGGTCACGGGTGTGCCCCCGAATCCGGGCGGGTGGATCACCACCACCGCCCGGAACCGAGCGCTGGACCGGCTCCGCCGAGAGTCGACACGCACCGACCGCCATCTCGCCGCCCACCGGCTCCACACGACTGCTACCACCATGGACCCCCACAACCATTCAGAGTCCGACGACATCGACGCGTTGGTCGACGTCGTCGCGGACGACCAGCTCCGGCTGATGTTCCTGTGCTGCCACCCTGCCCTCGCCGCCGACGCCCAGGTCGCGCTCACCCTCCGACTCCTCGGCGGGCTCGACACGCCAGAGATCGCCCGAGCCTTCCTCGTGCCCGAGGCGACCATGGCCCAGCGGATCGTACGGGCAAAGCGCAAGCTGCGCGACAACCGGGCGCCGTACCGGATCCCGGCAGCCGCCGAGCTGCCCGACCGGTTGCCTGCCGTGCTGGCGGCCATAAGGCTGATCTTCACCGAGGGCCACACGGCGACCTCCGGCGACGGCCTCGTCCGGGCCGACCTCTCGAATGAGGCGATCCGGCTGGGCCGTGTGCTCGTCGAGTTGATGCCCGATGAGGCCGAGGCGGTCGGGCTGCTAGCCCTCATGGTTCTCACCGACGCCCGTCGGCCGGCCCGCGTCGGCCCGGACGGGTCGATGGTGCGCCTCGCCGACCAGGACCGCACGTTGTGGGACCGGACCATGATCGAGGAGGGCCATCGGCTCGTGCGGGCACTCCTGCGCCGCAACCAGCCAGGCCCGCTCCAGATCCAGGCGGCGATCGCGGCGGTCCACGCCGACGCGGCGTCCCCGGCTGCCACCAACTGGGCCCAGATCGTCGCTCTCTACGACCAGCTCCACGCACTACGGCCAAACGCGGTAGTGGCCATGAACCGGGCAGTCGCCATCGGAGAACTACACGGCGCCGCCGCCGGGCTGGCAGCTCTCGACACCGCATCGCACGACACCGGCGGCGGAGCGCTATTGGAGGACTACCAGCCCTACCACGCTGCGCGGGCGGACCTCCTTGCCCGTTCCGGGAGGCCTGTTGAGGCCGTCGCCGCCTACGACCGTGCCCTTGACCTCACAACCAACCCGGCCGAACGGCGCTTCCTCAGCAACCAGCGCGTCGCCGCTGCCGGCAACTGAGCGCCTATCCGACCCGTTGCTGCTCGTCTCCGCTGTCGAGCGGACCCCGGCTTGTGCGCCCGCAAACCGACCACCGAGACGCCCCGACTCGCTGTCGGCGCCAACGCCGAACCACGGTCGGGTCACCAGCTTCGTTCTGCTCGCCCTCGCGGGCGAGGCGATCGCCGAATAGGTCGGCCGCGAGAAGGGTGCTACGGGCACATGAGGGCCCTACGGAGACCTTCGGTCGTCCGTGCGCCCCCACAACCATCGCATCGTGTCCGGGAAGATGGATCCGCCGTGCTTGAGCGTGTGCCCACCTTCGCCGATGACCAACTCATACTCATAGCCGCGGTAGGCAAGCGCGGACGCCATGTCTCGGTTGGCAATCGGCCAGTTCCCGAAGACGACGTCAACGTCTCGCTCACCGGTCTGCAGGAACACGCGCAGCGGCTTGCGTTCGGTCCGGCGGATCAAGCTCGGGTACTCGTGACCGCCGAAGATGTTGACGAAGCTGCCGCAGTGGCTCACGACGTTGCCAAAGGCGTCGGGCCGTTCCCAGGCGGCGGTAAACGCGCAGATCCCTCCCGAGCTGTGGCCGCAGATCGCGCGACGCGTGGGGTCGTCGGTCACGGCAACCGGAAGGCGTGGAAGCAGCTCATCGAGCAGGAACTGCGCATAGGCGTCGCTGAGTGTGTCGTACTCGACGTTGCGGTTCGTGTCGCCACCCCAGATCGGGAGGCCGGGACCGCGGTCGCCAGGCTCGACGAACACACCGACGCAGACCGGCATCTCGCCTCGATGGATGAGATTGTCGAACACCACGTGGGCGTTGACATTCGGCGCGAGGTACGTGACGCCATCTTGGAACACCATCAGGTTCGCCGGGTGGTCCGGCGTGTACTGGGCGGGGACATACACCCAGTACCGGCGCTTCGTCCCGGGGAACCTCGCACTGTCGTCGAGTCGGTACTCCGTGATGCTGCCCCGAGGGGTTTCCGGCTGAGGCAGCGAGTCGGCGGCGAGTTCGTAGGGCTCGTCGCCCGCCTGCGCGGCCTGCACCCGCACCTGATCCTGCTTAAAGATCTTGCGGTCGACGCCGAGGCCGTCCGCCTGGAGCCGCACCTGATCCTGATTACGGATGCTCATGCGAGAAAACCCTATATCTGGACGCAACCACCACCTAGGAGGTGACCTCGCGGCTCCCGTCGCGCTCGACCTTCGCCAACCGCAAGGTTCGCCCGTTCTCGGCGGTGGGAGTGATGCTCACGCGGTCATCTTCGTAGATCTCGCTCGTCGAAGGCACGCGCTATTGCCGGATCGCGGAAGGTCACCGCTCGATTGAGCCGCACAGACCAAGCAGCCTCGGCGTTCAGACTGCTGCTCGTGGCGACGTCAGGCTTTCACCACGACCTCGCCGACCATCTGAGGATGGATGAGACACGCGACAGGGAAGGTGCCCCGCCGCGTGAAGGTCACCGAGTACCGGTCACCGTTCTCCCAGTCGAGCCCGCTGGATCGGAAACCCTCACCGTCCCACAGCCCCACGTCGACCTCCACCGGCGCGTCGCCCGCGGCACCGCTGGGCCGACCGGGCCACCCGACGGGCCGGTACGCATCGGGGTTGATCCGCGCCTCGTTGTCATCGCCGAAGGAAAAGATCGGGAAGTAGCGCGGCACGTTGAAGCTAATGGTGTGGCGTCCGACGAACGTCCACGTCACCGGTTCGCCCACACGAGCTATGACGGTGCTCGGCACGAACTCGTTGATCGTGCCATGGTCGTGGAGGTGCTGCCGGTGACGAAGGCCGGTCCACGGCAACGTGGTGTCCGAGCCGACGCCGGCAAGCGGCGCTGTGAAGACGCTGTCGCGGAACTCTATTCGGCCGTGGTTCGCGTCAGCGAACGCGTCGCGGAGCGACGCCGCGAACCGCGTTTCGATCTGCCGGCGGGCGGACTCGGCGACCGCGCTCGCGGACGGCACCGGCGCGCTCTTGGGGCGGACGACGAGCGACGTGGACTGCCCAACGCCGTGCAGCGTGCAGAAGAAGTTGTACCGACCCGGTGCGATGTCGTCCGTGAGCGTGATGTCGAAGCGGTTGCCGACGCCCTCATAGGGGATGAAGCCGCTGCTGTAGTACGCGTGGCGGCCGTCAAACTCCGGTTGCTTCCGCGGTGGGCACGGTTCGTCGGGGTCTGATGACGGCGCGCCCTCGTCGAGATAGCACGGCTGGGCCCCGTTCTGGTTGATCGCGAACGGGTCGTCCGGCCGGC
>CAZWDB010000104.1:0-15937 GCA_964632885.1 uncultured Acidimicrobiales bacterium
CGAACTGGCCGCGGAATCCCGCCAGATCTGGCGGGATTCCGCGGCCAGAACGGACACTGGGCCATTAGCCTCACCGCCAGCCGATCCGAGTGGGGGAAACGGGTGGAGACGCGAGTCATCGACGTGCGGGGCGCGGCCCAGAACAACCTGCACGACGTCGACGTCGAAATCGGCCCGGGCCTCACGGCCGTCGTCGGCGTGTCAGGTTCGGGGAAGTCGTCGCTGGCGTTCGACACCGTCTACCACGAGGCCCATCGCCGCTTCCTGGAGACGATGGCGCTCGGGGCACCGGGCGGACGCGTTCGACCTGCAGTTGTGAGATCGATCAGTGGTCTCGGACCTGCCGTCGCCATCGCCCAGAACGTCCTCAACCGCAACCCCAACTCGACCGTCGCCACCGCGCTCGGTGTACATCCCTTCCTGCGCATCCTGTTCGCGCGGTTCGCCTGGGTCCAGTGCCGCGACTGTCGCACGTCGGTACGGGCACTGACCGACGAGGAGCGGGTGCGCGCTGCCAGGGACCTGGCCGGGCCGGTTCAGGTGCCGCTCGTGCGCGGGCTCCGCGGCAGTCACAAGCGGCTGGTCGGGCTACTCGCCGCGCACGTTGGACGCGAGGCGATCACGGTCGACGGCAAGCGGTGGACTGGCCGCACCCCGGTCGCGAGCCGCCCCCACGACATCGTCATTACGACGGGTGACCTGCCGGCCGGCGCCACTGCGGCGCGGATCCGAGCCGAGCTCTCGGAGGCAGACGGCTGGGGGAGCCACGAGGTCGTCATCGGCGGAACGTCGCTGCTGAGGTCGCCGATCTGCCCGGGCTGCGGCCGCTGGGTACCGCCGCTCGCGCCGACCGCCTTCCGACCCGAGTCCGACGTCGACACCTCCTCTCACCAGATCTCCTCGCGCACGATCCATGACCTGCTCGCGATGACCCCGCCTGATGTGGTGGCTTTCCTCGACGGCGCGGACCTCAGCGACACTGCCGCGCGCGTGGTGAGCGAGCTGCGTCGCCGGCTCGATCCCCTTGTCGACCTCGGCCTCGGCCACATAACGCTCGACCGGCCGATGCCGACACTGTCGCGTGGGGAAGCCCAAAGGGTTCGTCTCGCCGTCGTCGTCGCCGGCCGGCTCGAAGACCTGCTGCACGTGCTCGACGAACCCTCGATCGGGCTCCACCGCCGCGACATGCGCCGCCTCTTCGATGTGCTCGCGGCGCTCGCCGGGCCGGTCGTGATGGTGGAACACGATGCGGCAGCCATATCCCAGGCCGACGATGTGATCGAGCTTGGACCCGCGGCCGGACCTCGAGGGGGTGACGTGGTCTTCCACGGGACCCCTGCCGCCATGTGGCGCGCCGACACGCTGTCGGGCCGCTACTTCTCCGGGCGCGCCGCGGCGGTCGACCGGAGTCCTCGCTCCGCCACCGACGACTTCATCACGGTGCAAGGGGCCCACCTCCGAAACCTCGACAACGTCGACTGCGAGTTCCCGCTGGGCCGGGTGTCGGTTGTGACCGGCCCCTCGGGCGCCGGCAAGACGACGCTCGTGCGCGACATCGTTCTCGCCTCGGCCGAGAACGGGGAGGCAGTCGGTTGCGACGCCTTCAAGAGCACCAAGCTCCGCGCGCTCGCGGTAGACCAGTCGCCGCTGGGAAAGAACCCGCGGTCGAACCCGGCGACCTACACCAAGGTGTTCGACCGCATCCGGACCATGTTCGCGGCTGCGACCGGCGAGTCCGCCTCGATCTTCACGTTCAACCGGGCGGAGGGCGCCTGCGCGACATGTGAAGGTATGGGCGCCGTCGAGCTCACCCTGCGCTACATCTCCTCCGCATGGGTCGCGTGCGACGCGTGCGACGGCACCCGCTACCGGCGCGAGGTGCGCGACCTTCGCGCCCGCATCGGCGAGGTCGAGTTGTCGATCGTCGACGCGCTCGCACTGTCGGTCGACGAGGCCCGCGACGTCTTTGCGGATGATCGAGCCGCACGACACATTCTCGCCGCGCTGCACGAGATCGGGCTCGGCTATCTCACACTCGGACAACCGTCGCCGATGTTGTCGGGCGGCGAGGCCCAGCGGGTGCGACTGGCGCGAGAGCTCTCGCGTGCCAAGGCGGGTGACCTCGTCGTCCTCGACGAGCCGACGACGGGACTTCACCCTGCCGACCTGAACCGCCTCGTCTCAGTGCTCGACGGGCTGGCCGCCAAAGGCTGCACGGTCATCGTCGTGGAGCACCAGCCCGACGTTGTCGCGGCGGCTGACTGGGTTGTCGACCTCGGACCGGGCGGCGGGCCCGACGGCGGTCGGGTGATGTACTGCGGATCACGTCCCCCCTCTGTCGACGAGCGGCCCACACCCCGGCGAACGCCGCGCCGCCGGCCACGATCCTCCGACGCGATCCGCGTGGTCGACGCGACCGCGAACAACCTCCGCAAGGTGAGCGTCGACATTCCCAAGGGAAGGTTCACCGCGGTCACCGGCGTGTCCGGCTCCGGGAAGTCATCACTCGTGCGCGACGTTCTCGAGGCCGAAGCCATGCGGCGCCTCCTCGAGAGCCTGTCGATGTACGAGCGGCAGGGAACCCGCGAAGGACCCGAGGCGCCGGTGCGGGCCGTCGACGGTCTCGGCCCCACGCTCGTACTCGGTGCCGGGCACCGGTGGTCGAGCGGCTACGCCGAGGCGCTCAGCCGTCCGACCGCGACCGTCGGATGGGCGAGCGACCTCACGCGCCTCCTGTCTAACGTCCTCGCCCGCGGTGGGCGCCGGTCGTGCCTCGAATGCGATGGCGACGTCGAGCGGGTTAGTCCCGTGCCGGAGACGGCGTGGCGGTGCAAGCAGTGCGGAGCGGACGCGGTGCCCCTCGAGCCCCGGCACCTGAACTCGCAGGCGGTCGTCGCCGCCTGCCCGCGGTGTGCGGGCCTGGGCACGATCCGGCGTGGAGACGTTTCCCGCCTGATCGTCAAGCCCGACGCTCCGATCTGTGGTGGCGCGATGCACTCCCCTGGCTATTACCCCCGCGGCTACTTGTGCACCGAGGGCACCGGTGGTCACAGCCAGCTCCAGTTGCTGGCGGCGCGTCAGGGGTTCGACCCGAAGACGACGTCGTGGAACGAGATGACGGCGGAAGCACAACAGGCGTTCCTCTACGGCGACCAGGACGGTTGGACCGGAGTGCTCACCTTGCTCTCGCACTGGGACCAGGGCGGGCGCTACACCACGGGAGAGGCGTGCCCTCGGTGCCGCGGCAAGCGGTTGCGGCCCGAGTACCTCTCGATCAAGCTCCACGGCTTCGACCGCACGGATCTCCACACCATGCCCCTCTTCGAGGTGGGCGCGGTCCTGAGTCAGGCCTCCCTGCGGGACGAGACCGCGGAAGAGTCCCGGTCGACTGCGATTCGCCGCATCGACTTTCTCGGGCGGGTCGGACTCGGTTACCTGCATCTCGATCGGATGACGGCGACACTGTCGGCGGGTGAGGCCCAGCGCGTGAAGCTGGCGTCGATCCTCGGAGGCGGCTTGCTCGGCATGACGATCCTGCTCGACGAGCCGACGCGCGGCCTGCATCCCCGCGAGGTCGCCGCGCTGGCCGGCGCCCTCGAAGAGCTGCGCGACGCCGGCAACACGGTGATCGCCGTCGAGCACGACGGAGTCCTCCTGGGCCACGCGGACCACATCGTCGAGATCGGGCCGGCCGCCGGCAGCCGAGGCGGCAAGTTGGTCTACCAGGGTCCACGGGCGGGGGTGACCGGTGGCGCGACGGCCGACGCCCTCTCGGGTATGCGAACCCCGCCGCGCCCGCGACGGGCGCCGACGGGATGGATGGAGGTGCGTGGTGCCCGTGAGCACAATCTGACGATCGACCGCGTCGCCCTCCCGCTGGGCGTGCTGGCCGGCGTCTGCGGCGTTTCCGGCTCAGGCAAGTCGACGTTGATGGTCGAGACGGTTGGCCTTGCCCTGGCGCCCCCGAAGCCGACGACGTCGGTGGCGATGCAACGGCTCGAGCCTGGCGACCACGAGGCCATAACCGACGCGCCGCCCCGCACCGTCGTCGCCGACCAGACACGGTCGGGTATCAACTCTCCTGGCGCGTATCTCGGGCTGACCGCCGCTCTCCGGCGCGCCTACGCCGCGAGCGACGACGCGGTCGCATCGGGCGTTACCGAGGAGGACTTCGGGCGCGGCTGCGACGCGTGTACCGGCGGCCAGGTCGTCGAGTCGATGGGCTTCCTACCCTCGGTCGCCCGCACCTGTGACGCGTGCGACGGCACCGGGTACCGGGCGGAGGCCCGCTCCGTCGTCGCGCGCGGTCTCACGATCTCGGCCGCGGAGGCGGGCTCGATCGACGAGCTCGCGGCGCGGTGGGGCGATGTGCCTGCCATCGGCCGGGCAGGCGACGCCGCGATCCGGCTCGGTCTCGGCTACCTCGTCGTCCGTCAGCCGAGCTGGACGCTCTCGGGGGGCGAGACCCAGCGCCTCAAGCTGGCGCGCGAGCTTGCCAAGAAGACGACCAGGCCCACCTTGTACCTCCTCGACGAGCCGACCGTCGGGCTGCACGTGCGGGACGTGAAGGCACTGGCCGCCGCACTCGACGAGGTCATCGACGCCGGACACAGCGTCATCGTCGTCGAACACGATCCCAACCTGCTCGCCCACTGCGACTGGCTCGTAGAGCTCGGGCCCGGCGGCGGTCCCGACGGTGGACGCCTCATCGCCGAGGGCACTCCGGAACAGGTCGCGCGCGCCAAGACGGCGACCGCGCCGTTCCTACAGGTGGCCCTGGCATGATCGACACCGTCGCGCTCTTGCTCGCCGACCGATCTCCCACCCTCCGTTACCGCGCGCTCGTCGAGGTCGACGGCGCTCCGCTCGACGACCCCGAAGTAGTCGCGTTGCGAGCCGAGGTGCCGTCGCCGGACGAAGTGTCGGGGGTGGTAGCCGGCGTCGGTGGCGGGCCCCGCGCCATGTCGTTCGCGCTGTGCCGCCTCGCCTATCTCGGTGCCGCCGACCACCCGCTCGTCGACGAGCTCTCCGAGCGCATCTTCGCGGGCCAACGCGACGACGGGTCCTGGTCACCCGCCGGTCTCTTCGCCGGCGATGACCGTCCGCGGCGGAAGGGCAAGCCGCCGCCCGAGGAGGGATACGCGTGGCGCACCCTCCAGACCGCCATCCCGCTGCGCGGCCTGTGCGCGGTCGGGCTGTCGACCGATCCTCGGTGCGAGCGCGCCTTCGAGTGGATCAACGACCGCCGCCTCGACGACGGGGCGTACCCGTATGGGCTCGTGGCCGGCAGGGCGAAGCCGAGCGGAGTCGCAGGCTACCGGCGTCTGCCGCGCTCGGAAGGATGCCGGGCCACCACCACCGGCGTGCTCGCCTGCATGGCCCACCACCCGGACCGCCGCACATCCGGCGAGGCCCGCGGCGCCCTCGACCTCTTGCTGCAGCGCGAGACCCGCGAAGAGGCGACACTAGGCTTCGAGGTCGCACGCCTCGTCGGTGTCGAACCGGCCCGCGGCTTCGCCACGTTCTACGGCAAGTTCGACCTTGCCTTCATCCTCGACATCGCCTCCCGGCTGGGCGCGTCGACCGACGACGAGCGCGTCGCCGAGGTGGTCGACTTCCTCCAGTCCAAGCGCGGACCGCACGGGCTGTGGGACCACGCGGCACATCCGCACCTGACCCGATGGTTGACACTCGACATCCTCGCGAGCCTGCGCCGTCTCGAGACCGGTGACTGGGTCGGCTCAGACCTCCATGTCCCCTTCCGCGCCTACCCGAAACGCCGCGGGCGATACTGACTCGCACGTCGAGAGAAAGGAATGCCGATGAGTGTTCGCAGGATCGCTTCAGTCGCATCGATCGCGCTCGGTTCGCTGATGATTATCGCAGGCGCCGTCACTTGGTGGATGGTGTCCGCCGAACTCGACGACCAGAACATCGTGATTCCGGAGGATGGCTGTCTCGCCGGCCGGGAGGTACGAGGGCCCTTCACGGCGTGGTGTCAGGCGGCGATCATCGAGGAGCACGCGTTGGAGGCCACCGGGGGTCACACCTTCGCAGAGATCGAACGGGACGATCCGCTTCGTGAGACTGCGATGCAGGCGTCGTTCCTCCGCTCGTCGCTCTACACGTCAATCGTCGCGTTCGGTGTAGCAGCCATGGCTGCGGCGATGGGCGTGCTCTTCGTGCTGATCGGCGTCGGCATGCACGACGTCCGCCGACACGTCCAAGAAGCCGAGTCGGGAGGTGAAGGTTCGCCGGTCTAGTAGCGCACCCTCCGCAGTACTCTTGTCTCGTGACAGAAGAGCACCCCGGCAAGGCGGCGAACGACCCGCCGACGGTTTCTGACGGGACGAACGCATCACCGGCGGCGGGCGAAGGCGACGCGACCCCTGAGTATCAGGGCACCGGAGTGAGCGCGACTTTGGTCACTGGCGTTCTGTTGGCCGTCATCGTCATCGTCATCGCAGCGCAGAACACCGGGAACATCAGCGTCAACTTCCTCATCTGGAAGGTCGACGCCCCACTCGTCGTAGTGATCTTGGCCGCGGGGGTCGCAGGCGTCCTGCTCGACGAGACCCTCGGCTTCTTCTGGCGCCGTCATCGGCGTCGCCACCTCACCGAGCGGACCGAACTTCGCCGCCTACGCGGCCGTTAGTCCCTGCTAGCCGTTCTTCGGGAGCTCGTTGAAGGGCGCCTTCGACAAGTCGCCCGGCTCCTTGGGGAGACCGAGCGTCCGCTCGCCGACGATGTTCTTCTGGATCTGGTCGGTGCCGCCGTAGATCGGCAGCGCTTGCGCACCCAACGCCTGCGAGGTGGCCGCGATTGCCCCCGCCCCGCCCGGAAGCGAGGCGAGCTCCTCGTTGCCGGCCTGATCGTAGGAGTGCAACATGCCGCGGGCACCCAGGATCTGCATGCCGAGATCGCGGTTGAGGCGGACGATGTGACCCATCAGCAGCTTGCCGAAGTTGGGCGCGCCGGGGATGTCGCCGCCGCTGGCTCGAACCGCCTTCAGCCGTTCTCCGTTGAGCTGGGTGAGCGTTCCGAGAATGTGGGCCTGGGCGATGCCCTGCCTGATGACCGGAGCATCCAGCTTGCCGAACTCGCGCGCCAGGTTGATGTGGCTCTGCGCGGGCGAAGCCGCCCGCCGGGGCTTGGGCACCTCTGCTTTGTCGGGTGCGGCAACCACCTTGGGGGCCGGAGCCACGAAGTCACCGGCGCGCTTGTTGAGGTGTCCGGCGACGGTGCCGGCGATGGCCATGCGGCCGCCTCTGCCGCGCGCGCCGCCACCCCCGCCCCCAGCCATGCCCGAACGCTCGTGGAAGAGGGTCGTATTGGCCGCAGCCCAGCCATTGTTGACGTCGCCGATGCGGTTGGCGTCAGGAACTTCGGCGTCGGTCATGAACACTTCGTTGAACATCGCGTTGCCGGTCATTTCCTTCAGCGGCCTGACCTCGACGCCGGGCTGATGCATGTCGATCGCGAACCAGGTGATGCCCTGGTGCTTGGGCGCCTCCGGGTTGGTGCGCGCCAGAAGCATGCCGAGGTCAGCCATCTGGCCGCCCGAGGTCCACACCTTCTGGCCGTTGACATGCCACACGTCGCCGTCACGAACCGCCCTGGTTGTGAGCCCGGCGAGATCGGAACCTGCCCCCGGCTCGCTGAAGAGTTGGCAATACGCGACCTTGCCCGTTACCGCGGGTGGAATAAGCCGCTCGATCTGTTCGCGTGTGCCGTGCTCGGCGATCGTCGGAGAAGCCAGACCGATCGCCATCCCGGCAGGTGCCGCCAGCGCCCCAAAGCGGCTGATCGTGGCCGATACCGCCATCGCTTCAGCGCGAGACAGCCCACGGCCGTAGCAGTCGGTGGGCAGCAGGGGCGCCGACCACCCGGCCATGCCCAGCCGCTCCCACCACTCGCCTACGGTCAAGTCGGGATCCCAATTCTCCTCGAGCCATGCTTGGAGCTCGTCGAGCAACTCGCCTTGGGTGCTGCGGGGTGTCTCGGTAGTGGTCATCGTCTCTCCAGCTCGGGGTTCAGATCAGGCACTGACCTCGCCGACTGTACGGACAGCGGCGACGCGCAGGCAAGACAGCCCGAGGGTTACGGCGACTGGCATCGCGACTCGCAAGGTGACGGTCACCCTCGTAACAGGCGCGTCATTGCACTGCGACGCGCCCGTCTAGCAGCGCACCGTCCGCAGTATTCTTGTCTTCGTGGCCGAAGAGCGCCCTGGCAAAGCGGCGAGCGACCCGCCGAAAGGACGCATCACCGGCGGGCGGCGGCGAGGCCACCCCCGAGTACCAGGGCACCGGTGTGAGCGCGACCTTGGTGACCGGCGTTGTGTTGGCGATCCTGGTCATCGTCATCGCGGCGCAGAACACCGGGAACATCAGCGTCAACTTCCTCATCTGGGAGGTCGACGCCCCACTCGTCGTAGTGATCTTGGCCGCGGGCGTCGCAGGCGTCCTGCTCGACGAGACACTCGGCTTCTTCTGGCGCCGTCATCGGCGCCGCCACCTCACCGAGCGCACCGAGCTTCGCCGCCTACGCGGCCGCTGACGTAGCGGCTGCTCAGGTGTGACCGGCGTGTCCTTCGCAACCGCCAAGGTGCCGCGGAACCGAGCAGTACACGGTGTAGGTGCCGGTGCCGACGGTCCTGAGAGGACGAACCCGAACAGTCTGGTTTGAAGTGTTCGCTCCAGTTGCGGACTCGGCAGGTCGATCACTTGGAGTGAACCCATGAGGGACGCTTGGTTTGGGCAGCACGATCTCACGATTGTCGCCCCGTGCAAGCTCGACGCCGCCTCTTTCGCACCACTTAGAGGAGCGTCATGCACACCAGCCCCACTGTCCGCACGCCGGCCAGAACCCTCCGTCGGCACCATCACCGAAGCGTCAGCCGCGTCGTCTTCCTCGTCGCGGTGCTCAGCGCGGGACTCATAGCAGCAGCGACGTCCGTGTCTGCCGCCCAAGCACCGGTTGGGCTCGGCACCGCCGACAGCTTTGCGGTGCTCGCCGGTTCTGGGATCACCAACACCGGCGCCACGACGATCACCGGCGATGTCGGGACGTTCCCGACCCCGACCGAGACGGGCTTTGCCGACGTCACGCTGAACGGAACAAATCACTACGGCAACGCCGTGACCCAAAAGGCCAAGGATGATCTGGTTGCCGCCTACAACGACGCCGCAGGGCGAACTCCAGTGACGAATGTGCCGGTTGAGCTCGGCGGCGGTCCGCCGCTACTAGCCGGCGTCTACACCTCGCCGACATTCGGGCTCACCGGAACCCTGACGCTTGACGCCCAAGGGAACCCCAACGCCGTGTTCATCTTCCAGGCGGGTTCGACGCTGATCGCTGAAGCCAACAGCAAGGTTCTGATGATCAACGGCGTTGACCCGTGCCGCGTCGTCTGGCAAGTGGGGAGCTCCGCCACCTTCAAGACCGGAACCGAGTTCGTAGGCGACGTTCTGGCGCAGACGTCGATCACCGCGCAGACAAGGGCCACGTTCCGAGGCCGGCTGCTCGCCCGTGACGGCGCGGTCACGCTCGATACCAACACGATCACCAACGCGACCTGCGCCGAGGCAGAAGGTGCGGCCGCTACGACGACGCCGGGAACAGATGGCTCAACTGTCACCCCTGCGGGCGGGACGACCGGTACTTCCGAGACGGATACTGCTGCTCCTTCGACGCCCTCCGGTGCACCCGGGACGCCGACAGGCATAACGGGTGGGCCGCCAGCCGACGGCACACCCTCCTCGCCGAGTTCGCCGCCTCTCGCGACCACCGGAGTGTCTCTCACGGCTATCGCCGCCCTCGGTTTGACGCTGCTCGCGATCGGCATCGGCCTGGCGACTCGACCTGCGAACCGGACGTTAGGCCGGAAGAACCGATGACCGCTGACGACGGGATCCTGGTCGGTACTTCGTCAACGCAGAGGACAAAGCGGCTGTCGATGCGGACGCCAGGCGACGGCAAGGCCAACCCACGGCGACCTTCGTCCGAACAACCCGCTGCCTTCGCGCGTCAAGTGTGCTCGCAGCGTGGTGGATTCGGCAGTCTCGGGTGAATTCACCCCGCTGCGAGCACAACCGTCTCATGACGGAGGGCTCGCGGCGGGGGCTGTCGGGCGGCGAGCGAGGATGACCATCGCGGCCGCGGCGGCGATGGCGGCGAGGTTGAGGAAGAACGTGTAGTCGATCCTGAAGGCGGCGAGATCCTCGACGCTGCGGGCGCCTGAGGGCAGCAATCCGGCGAGGGCGAACAGACCGTGGACGGCGATGCCTGCGAGGATGGCGGAGAAGGCGAAGACAGCGGCGAGGTACGCCGCGAAGCGCCAGCCGTAGTAGTTGGCGTTGATCTTGAGGGCGGGCGGGACGACGAAGTCGGCGTATAGGAACGCCATGAGGGCGCCGAAGACGACGCCGTGCTCCGCGAGGATGGCGGCGAGCGGACCGTTGCCCATGGAACCGATGAAGGTGAGCACGGCGACAAGCGGGGCGAACAACGCCTGAAGCGGGACCAGCCACGGTGAGTCGCCCGTCGGGAAGATCGCCTCGAAGACACTGTCGGGTACGAGAGCGGCGATCGCGCCAGCGATGGTGAACCCGATGAGGAGTTCCTTCCACACCATGTGCCACTCGCTGATGTAGGACCGACCCACGCGCGACCACGCCTTACGGTCACGAAGCTTCGCGGTGACGCTCTCGGGCAGACCTTCGGAGCGGTCCATGTCGTGTCCTTCGACGTCGCGAGCGTGCTCGAGCGCCTGGCGGGCGAGACCTGCGGGGAGGGTGAGGTGAACGATCAGGGCCATGATGGCCACCAGGATCGGGGCGCCGACGAAGAGGGCAGCTGAGTACTGCCATCCCAAGAAGATGAATGCGAGCGCGGCGACTTCGACGGCAAGGTTCGTTGAGGCGAACATGAAGGCCAGCGCGGGCGTTACCGCCGCGCCCTTCGTGTAAAGGCTGCGAGTGGCCGACAGCGCGGCGAACGAACACGACGACGACGCGAATCCAAGCAACATCGCGAGGCCGAGTTGAGAAGGTGACCCGCTGCCGAGGTGACGAGCAGCTTGGCGGCGGGAGACGAACACCTGGATCGCCGCGGAGACGGTGTAGCCGAAGGCAAGAGCCCACGCCGCCCGCCAGAACAGCCCAGCTGCGGTTGTGACGGCGTCCGAGATCGCGCTCATCCCCACAGCCTCCCTCGGTCCTGCGCTGCCGCCGTCCTACCCGTTCAGGTCGACCGCGCTACGGCTACCCGCGAGACGACGGTGCACCACGGTCGACCGTCGCACCCCGCATCACCGCTTCCGCGTCACGCACCAGTTCGCGCACCACCTCGGCGGCCGGCAGGACTGCGAGCACGTCGCCGACAGACTCGCCCGCGTACAGCGCGGCGGACGCCACCTCGCCCTCGAAAGCACGCGTGGGGGGCAACGGTGAGCGCTGCGTGGGGTCGAGCGGCGAGGCGTCGACGCACTGGCGGAGCACGCGGTGTGGCGCCTGCCGCCAACCCATCGAGAACGTCTCGGTGAGCACTGTGTCATGGGCGGTGGCGGCGATGAGTGCATCGCGGTAGCCAGCATGAACGTCCGCTTCGCTCGTGGCGAGAAAGCGCGTTCCGATCCGCACCGCGTCGGCGCCGGCGAGCATCGCTTCGGCCATCGCGGCACCGGAGCCGATTCCGCCGCCCGCGACAAGTGGGGCGTCGATGGCGGAGCGCACCTGGTCCACGAGGTGCCACAGCGGAGTGGTGCCGCGGACATGGCCGCCGGCCTCGACTCCCTGCACCACGACGACGTCACAACCGACGTCGACCGCGGCGCGCGCCTCCTCGAGCGAGCCGACCTGCCACGCGGCCAGCGCTCCTCCGTCGTGGATGCGACGCACAATCGACAAGTCGGGGTCACCGTAGAAGCACTCCACCACCGCTGCTGCCGTCGACGCGACGTCGAGGGCGCCCTCGTCGAGGAAGGGCAGGAGGAAGTTGACCCCGACGCGACCCGTCGGGCCTGCGGCGTCGCTCGCCGCGTGGAGTTGCTCGACGACTGCTTCAGCGGGATGGCCGGCGGCGGCGATCATGCCGAGGCCTCCTTCGCGTGCGACTGCCGCCGCAAGTGCGGGTGTCGTGACGCTGCCCATGCCCGCCTGCTGCAACGGGAGGCGGCAGCCGACGAGCGCCGTGAAGGTGGTGGACGCTAGCGTCACAGTTCGCCAGTCTGCATCAAGGCGGGATGACGGGTTGGCTTGCCGGTGCCGGCGCGCTAACGCCGCGGTGGCAGCCGGCGGACGACCGATCGGACCGCGCCATTGGCCGTGCGCCCAGCCGCGTTGGCGCCGCCGCGAGCGACCTGTCCGGCCTGGGTAGCAGTGCGCCTGGTGCGCTCCAGCGCCGCCGCAGCCCACGCGTACTCGGTGCCGAGGATCGCGAAGCCGATGGCGATCACGACGAGGCCGGGCCCCGGTAGGACGAGCATCGCCAGACCGGCGACAAGGAACACCGCGCCGACCACCGAGACGGCGATGCGCTTTGAGTTCCTGAGGATGAAGCGGACGACTTCGACCGGAGCGGCCAGCACATTCCCAACTGTAGGAGCGGTGACCAATGCCGGGAGTGCTCTAAAGGACAGTGCGAAGCCAGAGCGAACATTTGTTTGCTTCTTGCTGGTCTGTAAGGTTCGATGTGGGGGTATGGATCGGGAGTTGCTGGGGTGTTTGCATCCGGACGACCTCGAACAGGTCCTCTCCAAACTCGGAAACTGCCAGGCCGCGCTCATGGGAGAGCTCGTCGCCGTCGCCCAAGAAGTCATCCGCCGCAAACTGTGGAGAGCCGACGGAGCCACCGGAGCCGCCGACTGGCTCGCCGAACGGCTGAGCCTGCGCCGAGGAGAGGCCCGCCAGCTCTGCCGAGTCGCCCGCACCCTCCAACACCGCCCCCAGCTGCAAGCCGCGCTCAGCGACGGCGAACTCGCCTGGGCCAAGCTGATACCGCTCCTCGAGCTCTGCACCGACGACGCCGATGCCGAGACATGGTGGCTCGACTATGCCGACGGAGCCAGCGTGGAACACCTCGAAGCCCTCGCCCGCCGCCGCCGCGACGAACGCCGCGACCGGGACACCTTCGCCGACAAGCACAACACCCTGCGGTTGGTGGCCCATCCCGAACACGGCGCCCTCAAACTATGGGGCACCCTCTTCGGCGACGACGCCGCCCGCTTCCAAACCCTCATCGAACACGTCGCCCGCAACGAACTACGACCCCTCCCCGGCGAAGACACCGACCCCTGGGACCAACGCTGCGCCGACGCCCTTGCGGTGCTGTCCTCCGCAGCCCTCGGCGGTATCTCCCGCGACCGGGCCACCATCAACGTCCACCTCGATGCCGAGGCCGCCGCCACCAACGCCCGCTCCGGTGAAGCCTCCATGAAACCGCCCTATGACTACCCGGTCTCCCCGGCGATCCTCGAACGCCTCGCATGCGACGGCCGCTGCCGCGGCATCTTCGAGCGCGACGGCGAGATCACCGCCTGGACCGACGCCGCCCACCCCCCACCCGCGCTCGAACAAGCCGTGCTGCGCCGCGACGGCCACTGCGTCATCAAAGGCTGCCGCGCCCAGCACGGACAGATCCACCACATCATCTGGCGCAGCCGAAAAGGCCCCACCGTCATCTGGAACCTCGTCCTCGTCTGCTGGCGCCACCACCGCATGATCCACGACCAAGGATGGCAACTCACCGGACACGCCGGCACCCTCCAATGGGCACGACCCGACGGCACCATCCTCTGGACCACCCGACCACCACAACTCGCGGCCTGACACCCCCCCACGGTGCCAGGCCAGCCCAACGGCACGTCCAACCGATCGCTATCGAAGCGCAGCCACGAACTGGTCGTGATGCTCGGCCCACCAGCAACGCCGCCGCTCGAACCGCTTGCCGCCTCCGGCACGCGGACTCGGGGCCATCTCAGCGGAGCGGCGGTCGTTCAGTCTGGTGGCGGGATGGTCAAGGGCTCGTTGAGTGCGCGGTAGGTCTGGTCCATCAGGTGCCCTTGGGCACGCATCTCCATTCGTCTGACGATGCCGTCGTCTTCGCCTATCCAGATGCGGAACCATGCGGAGATGTCGGGGCGGAGGAACGCGATCACCTCTGTCGGGTCGCCGTCGAGAACCTCGCGGGAGAGGAGGCGCACCGCGGCTGCAGGCGTCCAGAAGCTCCGGTAGTAACCAGCCGGCCAGGTGAAGCCGGCGAAGGTTTCCTCGGCTTCCCAACGACCCAATGCCTCATCGCGCCGATAGCGGGTGGCGTCGCGGAAGATGATGCTGCCGCCGTCTCGGATGTCGTAGCGCATGGCGTTGGGCGCGGCGAACTGGTAGTCGCTGACGATTCCCTCGGCGTCGAGGGTGCCCCGCAGTGTCTCGTGCATCCGTGCCGTCTCGAGGCTCTCTGTGGCCCGTATGGCTCGTTCGAGCTGGATTCGGCCGTCCGCGGCGGGCAGGGGCAGTGCGAAGTTCGCGGCGATGGGTTCCCGGTTTGTGACAGCGCGAGCGGCAAAAGTCCAGTGCCCCTCCTCGGTGATGTCGAGCGGTGCCTGGAAGCATCCGAGTCCGCAGTCGTCGTCGAGCGCGACTGCAGACGTAGCCCCGCCGGGCGAGGTGGCGCGGAGCCGGGGTTGTCGGAAGGCGTCGCCGGGGTGAAGGCCGACCACGTTGAGGCGAACCGACACCTCGCCGGTATCGGGCGGCAGGACGCTGAGCGCCACCACGAACGGTCCGCTCGGCTCGGCCACCGAGACCGCCGCGCGGTCGGCCAGCTCCTCGACAGAGGCACCCGCGTCCGCCCGCGCCGCCGAGGCCTCGGCCTGGCGAGGCGGGTCGGGGAAGCTCACGAGGACAGCCGCGACCGCGACCGCCACCGTGGCGGCCGCGGCTTCCCCGGTTACCGGTACGCGTAGCCACCGACGCCCGGCTCCCCGGCGACCCCCGATCCAGTGGGCGCCGCCGAAGAGGCCCATCACGCCGAAGACCGCCGCCTTGACCGTGACCGTCTGGCCATAGCCGGTGGAGAGCAGCTCTCCCGGCCGATTCAGCAGCAATGCCGCGCTGGCGGCGCCCGTGAGCCCTACCGCCGCGGCCGCGCTGATCGCGTACGGCGACAGCGCCCGCAACACCGCGACGACCCTTGTTGCTGCTGCCGCTGACGCGGCGATCGCGAAGACCCACACCCCCACTGCGGCCAGGTGGGCTGCGAAGACGCCCGTGGCCAACAAAGGTGCCGACGCCGTGGCTGCATGCCCGGCCGCGGCGTCCGCGACCACCGCGGCCACAGCCAAACCCAGCGCCGCGGCGCCCCCCTTGGGCCGCCAAGCGAGGGCAACCAGGCCGAAGCCAACGACCGCCAGCCGGTAACGCCCGGAGGCGCCCGACCACAGGACATCGACGAGCCCGCCCACAGATCCGGTCGACACGAC
Organism: uncultured Acidimicrobiales bacterium; assembly: GCA_964632885.1. GTDB lineage: Bacteria > Actinomycetota > Acidimicrobiia > Acidimicrobiales > CAZWDB01 > CAZWDB01. The sequence goes on from CAZWDB010000104.1 coordinate 15,482, forward strand.
AGCACTGGAGGCCGCCGCAACAAGCGTGCCGGCGACCGCCAGGAACGGACCGGCGAGGGCCAGGTTTCGCAGCCGCCGAGACGGCAGCAACCCCGCGGCGAGGCGACGCCCCAGCAGCACCGAGCCCGCCCACATGCCGAGGCCGGCGAACGCGGCGAAGCGGCCCACCAGCCCTACCAGGCCCTCCGACGCGATCGGGTCTGAGCGGACTCTCTCGTCCCCGCTGACCGATGTGGCGACCCCGAAGCGGTAGCTACCTTTGAGGGTGTGGCCGTCGAGGGGTGACACCGTCGTCCACCGCACCGTGTAGACGCCGGGACGCAGCAGTTGCAGCGGACGGCGCATGGCGTGGCGGTCGCCCTCCACTGGCTCAGTGGCGCCGTCGGTCACCTCCTCGCCGCTCTCGTCGAGGACGGTGATCGCGCTGAGCCGGTAGTTGAGCGGCTCGGTGAATCG
>CAZWDB010000105.1:0-15907 GCA_964632885.1 uncultured Acidimicrobiales bacterium
GTCGCGGGACCATGGAGTCCTCGGGGAAACTCGAGACTCCTTGAGCCTCCGCCTTGCGGAGGCTCTTGCGGTTCCGGGTTAAGGGCCAGGGAAGCGCCTCGCGACACGCGGCTCTGTACGTGCGCCAGTCGCCGCGACCGGTGCCGAGGCCATTGATCGTCGTGAAGAAGGGCAGTCCGCGCCCCAAACCGAGGGTAGTTCGGTGGCAGCCGACCTTCCGCCTGCGGATGGTCGAGCCGGTTGCAGTACTGTCCGAACTGTCCCGTTTGCTCACCGTGGGTGGACCGGGTGCCATACACCATCCTCCACATCTCCGACCTTCATCGGTCACCAGCCGACCCGATCGGCAATGACGAGCTGCTGTCCAGCCTCGTCTCCGATTTCGAGCGGGCGGCGACGGAAGAGCCGACGTTCGGGTTGCCCGACGCGATCGTGGTCAGCGGAGACCTCGTTCAAGGGGTGCACCTCGGCGAGCCGAATCACGCGGCGATCATCAGCGCTCAGTACGAGGTCGCCGTCGATTTCATCATGCGGCTGTGCGATCGGTTTCTCAACGGGGACCGTTCTCGCCTCGTGATCGTCCCTGGCAACCACGACGTCGACTGGAACATCGCCTTCTCGGCCATGCAGCCGATTCCCGACGCCGACCTCGTTGCCTCTCCCATCCGCCCGCACGATATGGGGCCGCGGGCAGACATCCGATGGAATTGGCGCGACCGCACAGCGTATCGCATCATCGACCGTGCGCGCTACGAGAGACGCCTCGATCACTATCGGCGCTTTGTGGCCGAAGTCTACGAAGGCGTCGCTCTTCGGTATGCCGTCGAGCCGGGTGCCGACTATGCGTTGTTCGAGCTCGGTGGCGGTCGAATCGGCGTCGCCGCCTTCAACTCATGCTCCGGCAATGACTGCTTCGCGTTCCACGGTGCCATCGCCGATGAATCCCTCGCCCAGGCGCACATGGACCTCCACGACCGCGGTCCGCAGTACGACGTTCTGATGGCGGTCTGGCACCACAGTCTCGAAGGGCCACCCGAAGCGACCGACTACATGGACGCCGCTACGGTCTACAACCTCATCGGCAAGGGATTCCGCCTTGGTTTGCATGGCCACCAGCACCGAGGCCAGATATCGAGTCGGTACATCCACCTTCCGCGCATGGAACCGATGGCGGTCGTGAGTGCGGGGTCCTTGTGCGCGGGTCCCGTCGAGCTTCCCACCGGCGTCAACCGCCAGTACAACGTCCTTGAAATCGCCGACGATTGCCGCAGCGTTCGGGTCCACGTCCGGGAGATGGCTGTCGGGACCGTCTTCGCTCCTTCGCTCCGCGCCGATCTCGGCGGAAAGGGACATGTCGATATGGATATCGCCGCGGCGCTCTCTCCGATCGCTCCGACTCGACTCCGCACCAATGCGGTCGTCGTTGAGGCTGAAGAACTGCTCAAATCGGGAGACGCCGGAGGCGCCCTGGCAACGCTTCGGTCCCTAGACCTCACCACCGTCTCGTACGCGCGCAGCCTCGCTCTCAAAGCTGCCGCCGATGCGGAGGACTGGACGAGCGTCATCGGGATCGCTATACCGCCTCAGACCATCGAGGAACTGGTAAGCGCTTCGAAGGCGCTCGCGCTGCAAGGACATTTCGACGACGCGAGCGCGGTTCTGGATGAATACTCGGCGACGTTGGCGTTCGATCCCGCCGCTGAGGCGGACGTGCGCAGCTTCGTGGCGGCAAAGAAGGCGATGGCATGACCGAACCCGACACTCAGCGAATCCCGTTCCAGGTCGACATCGGTCGCATGATCGAGGTCCTCGCGAAGCAGATTTACCAGGATCCCCTCGCACTACTCCGCGAGAACACGCAGAACGCCTTCGACGCCATTCGTATCCGGGCGGCCGGGGACGACGCCTTCGCTCCCAGCATCGGTGTTCAGATCACGTCCTCGTCGATCGTCATCTCCGACAACGGGATCGGCATGACGCCGGACGACCTGCGCGACCACTACTGGCGCGCCGGATCGAGTAGCAAGAACACGCCCGAGGCGCGTGCTGCCGGGGTGGTCGGCACGTTCGGCATCGGCGCGATGGCGAACTTCGGCATCGCAGACGAGCTTGTCGTCGAGACCGAGTCGGCTGTGACCGGTGAACGCACGCGAAGCACAGCGCGACGCGACAGCCTGTCAACGACGGAGGACACGATTCTCCTGGAGACCCTGCCGCCAGCGGGCGAGCCGGGGACCACCGTGGCGGCGACCGTTCCCTCGTCGAGCCCAATCGACGTCCCGACGGCAGTTGCCTACATCACGACCTTCGTTACGTACGTCAACATGCCGGTCGTCGTCAACGACGTTAATGTGAGCATGCACGACATCGCCGAGGCGCTCCCTGAGGCGGGTGACGAACTCGTCAGCCTCCCGGACCACCAGATCTCCTCGGACTTCCGTGCCGATGCCTCGCTCCGTGTCACCCGTGCTGGTGAAGTGTGGGCACGGTTGCAGAACATCCGGTATCGGGACGTTCCCACACAGGGATCCCTCATCCTCCGGCAATCAGGTGGAGCCATTCGGACCTTCCGAAGCGGCTTCGGCCTCGCCGCTGTTGGGGTCTCGTCGACCTACAACCTCGGCGGAGTGGCGGACATGACTCTCCTCCAGCCCACCGCTGGACGTGAGGCCCTCACAACCGGCAGCATGCAACTCCTGCAATCCGTCGTGACGGCGCTCGACGAGACGATCTCACTCCAGTTGGCGGGTCGCGCTGAAGCGGACTCCAACACGTTCCTAATGGAGTGGATCCGACGCCACAACCGCTTCGACCTGTGCGGCAACCTGCTCGCGCGTGTCGAACCGGACGGCCAGCGTGTCTCCCTTGGGGTTCTCAAGGCGAAGTCGCAATCCCGTCCCCTACTCGTGTACGGCGGCAACGACAGCACGATCATCACTGCCGCGGCGACCGATGACTCACCGCTCGTCGTTCTGGCCACGACACAGCCTCGTCGACAGTGCGAGGAGAGATTCGTCGCCTTGTACTGCCGATCTGAGTCGCTGGCTGACGCACCGACCGTCCTCTCCGAGCTGTCACGTTCTCGGTGGACGACAGCCCAACAGGCCCTCACGTTCAGGATCGCATCCATCCTCGCTGCGGACTACTTCCTGGAAGCGGACGTTCTCCTCGGCACGCTGTCACACGGCCTGCCACTGGTCGTCGACACAGGAAGGGGGAAGCCTCGGCTGTTCTTGGATCCCGTCGGCGCGACGTTCCAGACCATCGGCACCTTGTACGAGACCGATTACCCAGCCTTCGGCAGCATGACCAAGGACTTCGTCCGCAACATCGTCTTCCCACGAGTCTCACACCTCGTCCCCAGCAGTACGAGACAAGGGGCGGACGCCTTCCTCAAGTCCATCCGCAAGACTCGTGATGTCTTCGAGTACGAATACGATGATCTCGATTCCCTAACCTCGGTATGGGAGGAGTTCGCGGCGGGGCGGCTGACAATGATCGAGGCGGCGAACCGATCCGTGGAGTTCGTCGGCCGCAACGTCCAAGTCGTCGAGAGCGCGGCAACTCGCACGGTCCGCGATGTTGTCCCGGACGTCGTCGAGAACGAGGCTGCTACCGCCGGGGACCCACTCGAACTCGGGCCAGCGCCTCCGATCCTTCGAACGGACACCTCGTCGGATGCGAAACTGCTGACGATCGATCTGACTGACGAGGCGGTGAAGGGATACCGCTGCTTCGTCGCCATCTCCGATCGAGCTCGAGAGGAGCGCGGCGAGTTCTTTCTCCAGCCGCACGCGACGTCGGTCATCTGGGGCGGTCAGAAGGTGTTGTTCGTGTTCGAGCACCACTCCGGTGAGTTCGGTCTCTACTACGACCTCCAGACAGGGCAAATCGTCTCGGGCGAATCCGGCGGCGGGCCTTTCGCCACTGCGACGATCGTTCTCCGCGACAAGATCTTCATTCCTGTCCCCGGTCAGCTCGCCTCCGCCTTCGTTCCGCAACCTGGGGAGCGCAAGCGCTTCGAGGTTCGGTCTGATCTCCTGTACACGGACTTTCGCTAACCCCAAACAGCGCTAGCCCCAAACAGCTCAAGAGCGCGGTCGCCCGCCCGTCCGGGATCGACCACGGCGACCGGCGCACAACGACGCTCCCGAACAACGGCTCAGAGACTGAGACAACGCGCCAGAGCGGCACCTCGACGTGTCGCCATGGGTGTCGCTGTCGTGCCGATCGAGTTCCCAGACGTGGCTGCCGCACAAGACGCGAGCGAGAGATCGCCGATATCGCCCTGGTCCGGGCCCGAAGCAGCGATGCCGCCCAGCAGCTAGCGGCACGCGCCGGAGTGACGCGCGAAGTTCTGCACCACCAAGTAATCCGCGCACCGAACGACGGCGCATGAGGTCACCTGACCACGATGTATCGGCGCGTCGCGGGCCCCCTCAGTTGAGGCGTGACCCGTCCTCACCTAGGAGTTGGAGTGGCCTACGGCAAGACGCGTGTTCTAACTACGTCAACCCGCCTGCTTTGGCTGCAGCAGACGAGATGATCCTGCGTAGGCGTGGAGGCGACGATGGTGAACCAGTCGGCATGGACGAAGGCGGCGAGCCTCGACGTCACGTTACCGCCCATGGCCCATATGGGGTAGCCGCCGAATGGTCTCGTCTCGTTCTGTGTTGACGCAATGACTGGTATTACGCTAGACATTGCACAACCTTGTCACTCATTGCGCTGCCGTATACCGCAGTGCAATCGAATTCACCAAGCACGAAGATGATCATCCTGAGGTTCTTCGAGCACTCGTGTGCCATCAGTCAAACGCGAGCGCGCCTAGAACTTGAGCACAACTAGGGGGAAGCAATGGTAGGCGCGGGCAGCCTTGAGCGAGCGAAACGCCCATCGGAGCGGCGGTTCGACCGAGGAGGCGGGAACTCCTCTCCGATCCTGCTCGCGCTAGCGTTTGCCGGCCTAACTGCGTCCTGGTTCGGGTTCCACTGGGACATCGCGGCACACATTGACGTCGGACGCGACGCATTCCTGACGCCTGCCCACTTGCTCGTGCTAGTGGGTGCAGGCACGTCACTCCTTGCCTCCCTCGGTCGCCTGGTACGCCTAGGAGGGGGCGCCGGGCCGGCGATGGTCGCTTCTGGCAGCGCACTCGTCTTCGCTGCGCTCGCGTTCGACAACTGGTGGCACCAGCTTTTTGGGGTCGATGTCACTGTGGCGTCGCCGGCGCACTTGATGTTGATGGCGGGATTCTTGCTTGAGGCGTTCGGCCTGCTGCGCTGCGCTGTTGACGCGAGGGCCGCGCACTGGCTGCGCTCGGCTTTAACGTCCGCAGTCTTCCTGATCCCGTCGCTCATGCTGCTCGAGTACCAACTCGGCTTCCCGCCGTACTCCCCTGTGATTGAACCCGTCATGTGGTGCACTCTCTCGGGCGTCGCACTAGGTGCTGCGCGGCGCGCTACCGAGGGGTGGTCATGGAGTGGCACAGTTGCCGCGACTGCGATTCTCGCCGGCCAAGTCGTTGCCAGCGCCGGGAACGCGGCGCTCGGTCGCTCCGCGCCACTGCCGCCACTCGCGATCGTCGCTGCAGGAGTTGTATGCGACCTCGCAGCACGGCGTCGGCGCGCTCTTGTAGCCGCGCCCTGGTTTGCCATAGCAGCCGCCTCTCTCGTAGGCGGGCTGGCCGTTACGCGGTGGGCTCTTGAGTCCCGAGCGCTCTGGAGTGGTGAGATGATCATTGCAGCCGCGCTACCCTCAGTGCTTGGCTTCGCGCTTGCGTTCCGCCTTGGCGGGAACATCGTCGGCGCCGCGCTAGGACCCGGACCGCCGTTGCGCACCGCGGTCGGTCCCGCATTGCTTACATTCGTTGCCGTGTGCATAAGTGGGACTCCGTTGCTGCTTCGAGCCGGGGCACAGGACCTCGCCGCCGAGATCGACACAGGACCTAGGCACGTGACGATTCGTGTCCCAGGCGGGGGTGGCCTCGACTCGGTGTCACTGTTCACCTTTAGGAGCACACAGGTGTGGCGAGAGACTCGAGTCAGGTGGCTTGCCGCGGCGCCGGGGGCTGACGGCGTCTTTCGCGCAAGCATCCCGCCGCCCCAGGGTGACATTCAGGTCTGGTACGCCAGTGGATTCCGCCACTGGTTCGGGACCGCTCGCGACGATGTCGCGCCGCGTTTCCAGCTTCGTCCGCAACTCCCAGAGGCGCCCCTTCCACCGACCGTTGCTCAGGTAGTCGCCAGCTACCTCACGCTTTGCACACTGACGATTTATTTCGTTCTTATGCTCGTTCGTCCCGACGCCGTACTTGCGTGGAGAAGGAAACGCAGCGCGTCGTCGTAAGGCTTGTTCACCACCCCATCGGTACGATCGGCGTGTTGGTAGATGCCGGTGGTATCGACTCGTGACCAAGCCCTGGTGTGGTGACAGCGACCTCGGCTCCAGCATCGAGAAGCTCCATCGCGCAGCTGTGGCGCAGGATGGCGGGCGCGATTCGTCCTGTTCGGAGCGACGGGCACGACCTAATCGCTGTCGCGACGTGGGGTCAACGAGACGTCTGACGGCGTCGCGACTGAGCTGACGCACCTCGGGCACGAGGAACAGCGGATCGTCCGCCGCATCCGGCGATTCCTTTGAGCGAGTTCCTGACGGGGCGGGCCGTGGCAGTGGTGCGCGGTTTCGCTTACTGTTTTCGTCCATTGCCAACGGCAAAGGGCGAGCAGTGGCTCGGCGTCGTCAACGAGCTTGGCCGCTGTACATGTCGATGATCACGTACAGTTAGTCGTGGGTCCACAGCTCGGGGCGGAGCAGCCCCGTGATGTCCCATCACACACCGCGTTCGGGGTGGCGGCTAACAGCTCAAGCTTCTAGTCCGCTGGATTGGTCGCCGCTCGTGCTCGTCGTGTCCGCGCGGCACCGGCAACACCATCGATGCCGACGCCAGGCAGCGGTAATGATCCGACAGCTTGAGCGTACACGGTGGCGGCGCCTCGATGAACTCGGAGCTGTTGAGCACGCGAGGCAGCTCGGCGCGCTCCACCTAAGACAGGGTCCGACCTTGCGGCGTTGTTGCCCGCGCGGGCGGGCGTCGGTGGGCTCTGCGGTGCCGGCGATACCAACGGCCTGGCATCGCCGACCGCCGCGCAGGCGTCAGGCACACACCGTTGTGAGCTCGGCGACAGCGGCGTCGATCATCTCGTCTCGCCCCGTTCCATCGGAGCGCTGTCGGAGGCGGGCTGGTCCAACAGCCCCGACATCTTCCCGGCCCGGTGGTCAGTCGGATCGCTCAAGGCGCCAGAGGAGGCGAGCGCGTTCCGAGAATCGCGGACGGTCGTGGTCACTTCGGGGGACTCGCTCCTTGTTCTGTCGCGGGACATCCGCAATGGTCGGTGTCGCGCGACACAACAGGGGAACTCGTTCCTGCCCTCCCAGCCCAATGTATCGACTAGGCGATCCGCCTCAGCCGAGGTTGCGACAGAGAGACCGGGTGGCGCGTGAGTCCAACCTCCGCAGAGGCAGCTGACTAGGCGGATGCGCACCTGCTGGCGGACTGCACTCTGAACTACCGGGCGCCGAACCACCTTTCTTCCCGCCCGGCAGAAGGAACCAGACGCCGTCGCAGCGAATGTCCCCCTTGACGAGCGTAATTGGGGCGCTCAGGACTGGGGGATTCCGTTGGCATGTCTACGACGTGAGTGACATTGCGCGAGTCGCGTTCGCGCAATGTCGTGCTCGTCGCGTAGGCGGCGCTAGTGGCCATGGCACCGCGGCGCGTGTCGATCCGCGGGTGCCCCCTCGGCGGCCGCGGTGCCCGCCTCACCCGCGCCGGACTCGGTTAATCCTCCGCCTGCCGTGTTCGTTGCAGCGTGGAGACGCCCAACCCGCGGACCTTGTGCTGCACCTTGTGCGGGATCTGGCGAAGCCGGTGGCTGGACGGGACCTGACGACAACACTGCTGGACAAGAGGATTGGCACCTCGGCAATGGCGTCTTCATCGTCACCGTCGAACTGGCAACACCAGTCCGGCAGGTGGCACCCGCTCGACGCGAGGTTGGAGCAGTCCGGGGCGTGGTGGCGGACGAAGTCGACGACCGTTGCCGCGGCGACGCGTGTCAGTGCTGTCGCGCGTGTCCCCGGGAACGGTTGGTCGCCGGAAAGCGCTCTGTGTGGCTCGGTGCCGGGTGTCGTGGCATCGGTGGAGTGGTCGACGGCGACGTGCCCGAACCTTGTGCCGGGAATACCGCTGGTCTACCGTCGCAACTCGGAGGAGTTGAAGGAGGAGCTTGCGCTCGCGGGCAGCAACACTCGGAGCCGACGTCGTAACTGTTCCCACTAACACGAGGCTCAGATGGACGGATGACGTGTAGCTGCTGTCAAGATCGTGAAGCCACGACGCGGACGACGCTTCGACTCAACTGTCGCCACGCCGACCTGGAGCTGTGCGACGCGTGCCACGCTGAGTTCGACGCGGTGTTCGCGAGAATCCCTGTTGACCGCCGACGCAAGGCCAACCGAACGACGGACCGTCAGTGCGGGCAGCAGTCCCACTGATCGTCGTGTCACATCATGAAGCTGCCGAGACGACGAGCATGCCGTGGCGGCCGGGCTAGCTACTTCGCCCTGCAAAACGAATCCAAGAGGGCGGGCTCGCCACCCGCACCGCCAGCCGGGACCGCACCCGTTCGGTGCGCCGCCGAGCCCATGCCATCTGGCGTGGCTGCGCCGCCGCGGCGACGACGCCAGGGACCAGGCCAAAGCGATCACCGGCGAATGGCGACCATCGCGGTGCGTGCCATCGCCGACGCCCGCCATGTGGCGACGAATGCCCGCCGCGGTCTGCGCCAGTGCGGCGCCACCGCGTCGGGAAAGGCCGCGGCGTTGATCGCCGAGCTGGAGCGCACCGCGGCGGTCGTCGAACAGATCGCCGCGCAGACCCGCATCCGCCTCGGTGGCGGGATCCCGGACGGCGCCACCCGCGTCGTGTCGTTGCAATGACACCGACGCCCGCCCATGGCCAAGGGACGTCTCGGCAAGCCCGTCAAGTTCGGCTACAAAGCCCAAGTAGCCGACAACACCGACACCATCGTGTTGGACCACACCGTGGTGATCGGCAACCCGCCGGACGCGCCCATGCTGGCTCCGGCGATCGCCGCATCAAAGACGCTTCAACCAGGCACCGACCGCGGTGGCCGCCGACCGCGGCGACGGCGAAGCCAAAGTCGACGCCGACTTCAAGCCCTCGGCGTGCGATGCCCGGTGATCCCTCGCCGCGGCCGTCCCCGGCCTCGCCCGCCAGAGACAACAGCGCGTCCCAGGCTTCGTCTAGCTCGTCAAGTGGCGCACCGGATCTGAGGCGCGCATCTCCCACCTCAAGTGCGACTACGGCAGGTCCCGCACCGGCATCGCCGGCGCCCCAAAGGTGCGGCTGGGGGCGTCCTCGCCCACAACGCCACCAAGATCAACGCCCTCATCGCCACCGACACGCGGCCCACCACGACACCGGACCACCCGGCATACCCACACCGTCCCGGCCTGAAGGCTCCGTCGGCTTCTCCCCTCGTCCGCCGCGCTGCACAGCCCACATACTGGCCAAACCGCAAAGCAAAAGACGAAGTGGGAGCCGAGATCGGAGCTGCCTGCGCGGTCGGGTGTTGTGGATCGAGGGGCTGAAGGGGACGGGTGCGTGGCTGTTCACTCGCGCTGCCAGCATCTGGAAGGCCCTGCAGTCGCATCTGGAAGGCCCTGCAGTCGCCCACTTGGTCAGCAACCGGTTCTCCGGGTTCGACAACGCGCCAACGATGATCCGAATCTCCCTCGACCTGCCCGACCACAAAAATGGCGCCGCCTGCTCAACCCCATGTTGGCACCGCCGATCATCGCCGCAATGGAGGTCGACATCCGGAGCCGGATGCGCACGCTCGTGGACGGACTCACCGTACGGGAGGCTGAACGAGCTCGTCGAAGCCCGGGTGTCGTCACCCGGCGACGACATCCTCAGCAGGATTGCGAATCTCGAGCGCGATGGACGACCGCTGGCGAGGGACGATCTGTTCAAGATCGTCGTTCTTCCTTCTCTTCTTGTCTGCCGCCGACCGTCAATTGCGACACTGTCGACGCGGAAGTCGACCTCGATGTGGTACAAGGCACCGGTCGTCGCGTGGCACCCGGCCTTGCGATCACGTGCTCGTTCGGGTTCGGCGGCCAAAACGCAGCGGACCTGTGGCGCCGGGACCCTGAGGTGGCGTCCAAGGCTGGGATCGCGCACCACTACGACGTGCCCACAGAGTTTTACCGTGTATGGCTCGATGAGTCTATGACGTATTCGTGCGCTCTTTGGTCAGCAGCTACCCAATCACTTGAGCAGGCTCAGCTCGCCAAGCACGACTACTTCCTGACGCGGGTAGCAACCTCGCGTGGCGGAGTCCTACTCGACATTGGCTGCGGGTGGGGAGCGCTCGTGAGGCGAGCTCGAGTGCGGGAGCTTCGCCACCGCCGTGGGGTTGACACTGAGCTACGCATAGGCCGCGGTCGCACCATCCGACCGGCGGATCGAGGTCCTCCTCGAGGGGTGGGAGGAGCATCGCTCTGAGAGGCCGTACGACGCCATCGTGTCCATTGGGGCGCTAGAGCACTTCGCGCCGCCGGCGATCGATCGCGCGGTCCGGGTGGCGATCTATTCCCGTTTCTTCGAGACCTCCCACGGCTTGCTCTCCAGTGGGGGGCGACTCGGGATCCAAACGATTGCTCTCGATCGAGCCGTTGAGGATCCATCGTCACGAGTTGGGCAGTTCTTGGTCCACGACGTCTTTTCCAGAATCGAGCTTGCCTAGGTTGTCCGAGCTAGTGGAAGCCTCCGAGCGCTGGTTCGCATTGACGTCGTTCTCGGAAGATGGCGATGGATATCGACGCACGACCAACGAGTGGCGTCGACGACTGTCCAGACAGAGAGTGGAGGCGGCGAGGCGGGCTAGCGAGGACGTTGTTCGACACTTCTCGAAGTACCTATTGCTTTCGGAGCTGCAGTCTCGTTTGTGCGCGGCTACGCTCTACCCGATGGTGTTCGACCGCCGCGACACGGTGCTGGAGGGCCGCCCGCGTGTCGCGCCTGTCGTTTGAGCTCGAGTTTGCACGCGCCGCAACTTCGGGAGCGGGAGACGCCTCCGAGATGTTGGCGCGCCTGCGGCGCCACTGTCCCGTGGTCAGCGCGCGCGTGCGTGGGGTGACATGACGCGGCTACTCGCCGCCCTTGCGAGCGCGGTTGGCCACCACGTACGTGTTCGGTTCCTACCCTCGGATGCCGATGGGATCACGACTGGGGAGCTATGGCGACAAGCGGAGGCTACGAGCAAGAGGCCGGGCTTTGACGGTCCGGTCGCGGTACAGCTTGAGTCGACGGCCGACGCGCTTGTCGTGTTGCTTGCAACGTGGATCGCTGGTGGCACCGTAGTGTCACTTCCGGCGCCGGCTCGCAGCGCCTCCGAGCGGTACTGGGAGAGCGTGGAGCGTGATGCGGCGCTCGCCGGTGCAACCGGGATCGTCTGTTCGCCAAAGCTGCGATCTACGGCACCGCCGACGGCTCGCGTGGTCACCTTCGAGGACGCCATCGTTGGTGGCGTTACTGCCGGCCGGCGCGTCGCGTCGGACGCTTCGTTCGTGCAATTCACATCGGGTTCCACCGGCGACCCTAAAGGTGTCGCGCTGTCGTCCGCCGCGATCCTTGCGAACACAACGGCTGCGATTGCTCGTCTGGGCGCGGAGCCGGGAGACAACGTCTGCTCTTGGCTTCCGCTTTCGCACGACATGGGCATCTTCGGAATGTGCCTGCCGGCGATGGTCGGGCTTGGTGGACTTCGCAACGGCGGAGACCTCGTGCTCCTATCGACCGGCCTCTTCCGAGTCACACCCGGAAGATGGTTCACGGCATGCGAGACCTACAGCGCCACTGTCACTGCCGCGCCGCCGAGCGTGCTCCAACTGTTGACGAACGTCTTGAAGGGGCGGGGCGGAAGCTACGACCTCCGGACTCTGCGGGCGATGGTTGTTGGTGCGGAACCAATCGACCCTTCGGTCCTCCGTAGCTTCGAGACAACCTACGCCACGGCGGGCTTGGCACCGACTGCGTTGTGCCCCGCCTACGGCTTGGCCGAGTGCACAGTCGCTGTGTCCTTGGACTCGCCAGAAGCGCGATGGCGGACAGTTACAGACTCTGGCGGTGTGGAGCGGGTCGCGTGTGGCGCCCCGCTCACCGGGATGCGCGTGTGGACGACAGAGGCACAAACGCTCGGGATTGAAGGCGAGTCGTTACTCTCGGGAACCATCGGCGCAAATGGGTATGAGCCGCATTCTGGGCCTTTGGTCACAGCCGACTGCGGCGAAGTCGTTGAGGGAATGGTATGCGTGCGTGGGCGAGCCGACGACGTCGTGATCACTGGCGGTCGGAATGTGCACCCCATCGATGTTGAGAGCGCTGTTCCTCTCGATCGGTACCAGCTGGTTGCGGTCACAGCCATCAAGATCGCGGAAGACCGTTTCAGCGTCGTATGCGAAACGCGACGGCCGGTGACCGACGCCGCCGAGGTCGTGCGACGCGAGATATCGTCGCTGGTGTCGTCGGCGGTTGGGGTGACTCCACGCGAGGTCGTTCTCGTACGCCACGGGAGCGTGCCGCGGACTCCTAGTGGCAAGCCAAGGCGATCCGCACTCGCGGCCCAGTTGGCAGCAGATGGGCTCGCGGAACGGCAAATCTCGTAGCTTCGCGGATCCTGCTGGCCCTCTGACCGGAGTCGCACGTGAGACGGAGGCTGTAGCCGCTGGCTCGTCCGCGCACACGAGCGTGATCGTCTATTCGATGACGCGGCACCGCCTGTACTGAACCTGGTCGCACCAGCTGGAGGCGGACGGTGACTCCAGTACGGGTGCGACGATCTCGATGCGGCCTCCGGCGTTGATGGCGACATGGCCGTAGGTGACGACGCAGTCCGACGGGTGGCCGCGCTGAAGATTAGTCACCTGGCCATAGAGGGTCGACGGAAGCTGCGATCCCGGCGACGATCTGGTCGCGTGTCGTGCGCCGTAGTGCGATCCGCTCCTCGCGGTACGCCCACTGCGCGGGCCCGAGCAGTCGAAGCCTTCCTCGGGTGAAGCTCCGCGTCAGACGGAGGGCGGGCGTAGAGCCGTCCAGCCCGCGAAGAGTCATCATCCGCGAGTAAAGTCTGGATGCGTCGAGCTCGTCCGGCGAGACTGAGTGTTTGGTTGACGGCAGCGTCGAGGTAGGCGATCACTCTGCCGAGTGATGTGTGGTGGGTTGGACGGCGACGCAAGCGAGCGCTGGTCGTAGTAGCCGTCGTGGGGAGCATGACTGCGGCGTGGAAACCGAAGTAGTTACTTGGTAGCGGTGTGTGCCGGGGATGCGCTCGATGAGGGCGTGGGGGCGTATGGCGAAGGAGCGGGGCGAGGTGGTCCCGCAGGTTGCGGTTGGCAAACCGGTTGGGCAGGAGACGGAACACGACCAGTGCTGCTAGCAAAGACTAGTGACCTGAGTCGTTGATTCGCTGGCAGTAGGCGGCGAGGCTTTCGAGGATCTCGTCGGCGGTCTTGTGCCAGATGAAGGGCTTGGGTTGTCGTTCCAGCCTGCGGTCCATGTGCGGATCGAGGCGACCATCTCACGGACTGACCGGTGGGTGCCCCGTTTGATCCACTTGGTGAGCTCGGCGAACCACCGCTCCACGAGGTTGAGCCAGGAGCTGTAGGTCGGCGCGAAGTGCAGCGTGAAGCGCGGGTGACGGGCCAGCCAGCGTTGGATCGACGGAGTCTTGTGGGTGGAGGAGTTGTCGAGCACGAGGTGCACCTCGAGGTGGTCGGGCACCGTCTTGTCGATGAGGTTCAGGAACTTGCGGAACTCCTCGGCTCTGTGCCGAGCGGTCATGTCGGCGATGACGTGTCCGGACGCGACGTCGAGGGCGGCATAGAGGTTGGTGGTGCCGTTGCGTCGGTAGTCGTGGGTGCGCCGCTCGGGCACGCCGGCCATGAGTGGCAGCACCGGGGCGCTGCGCTCCAACGCCTGGATCTGTGACTTCTCGTCGACGCACAGCACCACCGCAGCCTCCGGCGGATTCAGGTACAGGGCGACGATGTCGCGCACCTTGTCGATGAACTGCGGATCGCGCGACAGCTTGAAACCTCGGTCTGGTGTGGCTTGAGCGCGAAGGCCCGCCAGATGCGGCTGATGGCGGTCTGGCTCATCCCTGTCGCCGCCGCCATCGACCGCGTCGACCAGTGTGTGGCGTCCGAGGGTGTCTCCTCCAGGGACGATCACCCGCTCCACGTCTTCATCGGTGCTCGTGCGTGGCTTTCCCGGCCGCGGCTCATCATGCAGCCCGTCCGTGCCTCGCTGCGCGAAACGCACCCGCCACTTGCCCACCGTGGTGTCCGTGCGCCACCAACCGCTTCGCGATGTCTACGCTGCGTTCGCCCGCCGCAGCGGCCAGCACGATCCGGCTACGAAACGCCAACGCCTGAGCGGTCTTGGGCCGTCTCGCCCACCGCTCAAGCACCGCACGGTCCTCGTCGCTGAGCACAATCTCGGTCGGCTTCGCCATCGCTACCTCCCATCGTCGTCGGTCGACGTGGAAGTTCGCGACTCACCGCCCACACTCCTGCGAACTATTGACTCAGATCACTAGGACGCGGTGGGTCGGTTAGGCGCAGCGTCGCGGCGAAGGCGTCTTCGCCTGACCAGGGATCGTGGCTGACGTATTCGAAGAAGACCGCAACGACAGCCGCCCGTCGATCAAGCGCGTGCCGGTCATGTTGGTGCGGAAGAAGCCATCGGGGTCCTTCTCGCTGCCGTGACATGGCGCTCGGCTGCGAAGTGGAGGACGCAGTCGGCACCGCTCAGCCACGCGCTCAACGACGGCAACGTCGCAGATGTCGCCCACCACCAGCTCGATGTCGAGCCGGCGACGGTCGCGCGATTGCTGGCGTAGGTGAGGAGATCGAGCACGACAACATCGGCCTCGGGGTGTAGGGCGCGGACGTGGCCACCGGAGGTAGGCCGAGGCGATGAACCCAGCTCCGCCCGTGACGACGACACGCCCGACCAGTCTCTCGCGCCGACGCGACTTTTGTTGTCCGCCATCCGCCGATCATGGTCAAAGAGGGACATCTTGTCGTGGCCCTGCATCCGCGCAACGACAATCTCCTCCGACTTCGACCGTCGTGCGGCAACGGAACCGCCTGTTGAGTCAGGCTGCGTCGCGTGACTGCGGATGTGGCGGCGACCCCGATGTGTGGGAGAGCCAGCTCGCTACCTCGCTGGCCCAGCGCCGCGGTTCTCGCCATGCCGCCCACCTTCGGCGCACTCGTCATCACGGGACGAGCGATGTGGTGCGACCGAACCACGCACTGGTCGATCCGTACGAGCGGCAGGCGGAGCCGAACTCCGCATGGTGCTGCCTCGTTCGGTCGGGCATCCCGGAGGGATATGCCAAGCGACTGGCCAATCTCGGACGGCGTTCGCGCTCGGTCCCTTCTGCCTGCCGGGACTCCCTCCAAAGCGCGGTCGAAGTCTCAGTTGAGCAGTCCGCCGAGGCGTCGCCTTGTAGGCGTGTTGCGCTATCCCCTTCCCCGCCCCGATCCGGTGATGGGAAGCCCAAGGCCGCCGAGCGGGTACCTCTCCTCGGCTCACATCTACCGACCTCGTCCGTCGGTGGTCGCGGTCGCACCCACCTCGTGTCAGCTGGTACGGCTTGGGCGAGACCGACCACACCTCGATGCGCCGCGCCAGCTAGGGCTGGCATGGCGAGCCGGTCGCGTTCCTGCCGGGGACATCGCCACGTTCTGGAGCTGGGCGGTGTCGCAGACCTGCGACGCGTGCGGCGGCACCGGCTACCGCCGTGAAGTC
>CAZWDB010000106.1:0-15354 GCA_964632885.1 uncultured Acidimicrobiales bacterium
AGCCGTCCTCGTCGAGGTAGCCGATGTCGCCCAGGGTGAAGTAGTTCTCGCGGTACGCCGACGACGTCTTGTCGTCGTCCTTGTAGTAGGTGAAGCGACCGGACTCCGGTGCCTTCAGGTACACGGTGCCGATCTGACCGGCGGGCAGTTGCTTGCCGTCGTCATCGAGAATGCGGACGTGGTCGTCGGTCGCCGGCTTGCCGACCGTACCGGGCTTTTTGAGCCACTCTTCCGAGCCGACGAAGCTGCCGCTTCCCTCGGTGGCGGCGTAGTACTCCACCACGATCGGGCCCCACCAGTCGATGATCGCCTTCTTCACCTGCACCGGACAGGGGGCGGCGCCATGGATGATGTAGCGCAGCGAGCTGACGTCGTACTTCTTCTTGACGTCGTCAGGAAGCGACAGGATGCGGTGGAACATGGTGGGAACCATGTGGCTGTGGGTGATCTTGTGCTCGTCGATCAGCCGCAGCGTTTCCTCCGCGTCCCACCGGTCCATGACGACCACGCCCATGCCCTGGGCGAGCGGCGCCGACAGTGAGAACGCCAGGGGCGCGGCGTGGTAGAGCGGGCCCGTGCACAGGTGCATGCTGCGCCCGTCAGGCGCGGCCGCGGCAGCCGCGGCCGAGGTGCGCTGCGACGCCGTCTGCTGCGCGGTGCCGCTGGAGCCGGCTCCGGCTGTTCCGGCGCCGGTTCCTGCCGGTCGGTGTACGCCCTTCGGACGGCCAGTGGTGCCCGACGTGTAGAGCATCGACGAACCGAGCACGGGGTCGTCGAGGTTGGCGCCGTCCTCGGCCGTGACGGCGTCGTCGTAGGACTCGAAACCTTCGATCTCACCGCCGACGGCGAGCTTCACTGTGGCACTCGGCGCCGCGGCGGTCGCTTCCCGGCCCGTGTCGGAGAAGCGCACGTCGACGATGACCGCCTTGGCCTCACAGTCGTCGACGATGTAGCCGGCTTCTTCACCGGTGAGGTGCCAGTTCACGGGAGTGAACCGCAACCCACCCCGCTGACACGCCGCCACCGTCTCCGGGAACTCCGGCCGGTTGGAACAGATCAGCGCGACGCTGTCGCCGGCGGAGAGCCCGCGACGGCGCAACGCCCGCACCAACTGGTTGGCACGGGCGTTGAGCTGAGCGAAAGTGCGGTCGCCGGCATCGGAGACGATGGCGGGCTCGTCGGGCTTGTTCTCCGCCCACAGAGACAGCACCATCCCGCTGCGGAGGGCTTCGATACGACGCTTGGTTGCCTCGTCGACCTCGGGCGCCTGGTCTTGCGATTGCGTTTGGTCACTCACTTCGCGGACCTCTTCCTCTGCGTCGCTACGAGCTGGGTTCGAACAGGGGCAGGTGCCGGCCGTCTTCGAGCTGCTCCCAGGCAACTTGCACCGGGGTGCCCACCTTCACCGTGTACAGGTCGTCGACGCCGACGATGTTCGTCATCATCCGCGCCCCTTCCGGCAGGTCGACCAGCGCGACCGCATACGGCTCGGTGGCCCGCGCCTGCACGCTCACCGCGTAGACCTCGCCCTTGCCCGACGCCGGCCGCCACTCGAGGTCGAATCCGAGACAGCGAGGGCACGCCTCACGCGGATAGTGCACGACCTGGTTGCAAGCCTTGCACCACTGCAAGACCAGCTTCTTCTCCTTGGTGGCGTCCCAGAACGGCTGGGTGAGCTCACTTGTGGGTGGTGTCATGCCCTTGGGCATCAGACCGCTGCCTCCGTTCCGAGAACAATCGTGGACATGCACGAGAGCACACCGCCCGATCCGTGGGCGACGGCGACGTCGTGCTTGGGGAGCTGCCGCTCACCGCATTCGCCTCGCAGCTGCTTGGTGGCTTCTGTCAGCAGGAACATCCCGTACATCCCAGGGTGGGTGTAGGAGAGGCCGCCTCCGTTGGTGTTCATCGGGAACGACCCGCCCGGGCCGCACTTGCCATCCTCGACGAACGCGCCGCCCTCGCCCTTCTCGCAGAAGCCGAGGTCTTCGATGTGAAGGAGCGCGGTGATGGTGAAGCTGTCATAGCCCATCAACAAATCGACATCGTTGGGCTTGATCCCCGCCATGCGGAACGCGTTCGGTCCTGATACGGCGCCGGCGGTGGTGGCGACGTCGGGCATCTGCCCGATGCCTTGGTGGTCGTGGCAGGTCGCGCCACCGAGCACGTAGACGGGCGCCTTCTTGAGGTCCTTGGCCCTCTCGGCGCTGGTCATGACGAACGCACCGGCGCCGTCGGTGACCAGGCAGCAGTCGAGCAGCTTCAACGGCGACGTCTGCATCGGACTGTCGAGCACATCCTCGATGGTGATCGGCGTCTGGAAGCGCGCCTGGGGGTTCATGCACGCCCACTCGCGGGTGCTCACCGCGATCTGGGCGAGCTGCTCCTCGGTCGTGCCGTAGGTGGCCATGTGGCGGCTCGCCGCCAGGGCATAGGCACCCTTGGGGTTCTGCAGTCCGTACGGCATGTCGAACTCGGCCATGGGGTTGTAGCCCCCGCCGCCCATCATCCCGCCAGGACCGCCCCGTCCGGGTCCCCCTCGCCCGCGTCCACCTCGCTTGCGGTCGCTGCGGGGCGTCGACGCGTAGACACCGATGACGACGTCGCACAGGCCGGCGGCGATCGCCGCTGCGGCGTGCTCGACGTGGACCTCGTAGCTCGATCCGCCCGTGCTGGTCGAGTCGGTGAACTTCGGGTGGATGCCGAGAAACTCGGCCAGCGCCATCGACGAGCCGGCGTGGGTGACGCCGTCAACGTCGGCGAGCGTGAGACCGGCGTCGTCGAGAGCGGCCTTGATCATGGCGGCCTCGAGAGCGCGTCCGGTCATGTCGAGCTCGCCGGTAGGCGACGCCAGATCGGCAACGCCGACGATGGCGGCCTCGCCTCGCAATGTTCTCTCCCTCACTGGGCACTCTCCTCGAAGGGGCGGGCTTCCCGACCAAGTTCTTCGAGAAGCTGTTGGCTGTAAGCGATGCGGCCGGTCAATTCCTTTGGGTCTCCACTAACGAGGGCCAGCGACGCCTCGGCCATCACCTCGACCGGCTCGGCCATGTCCTCCATGCCGGGCCGGATGAGGCGGTGGTGCACGACCCCGGGCGTGGGCACGACGCGCGACGGGGACAGCACGTTGACGGAGATACCGTCCTCGTAGGCCTCCGCGGCCAGGCCGGTGGTGAACCGCTCCAGCGCGGCCTTGCACATGCCGTAGACCGTGCCACCTGCGCCTCGGCGCCCACCGGTCGCCTGGGGATGGCGGGCCGCACCTGAGCTGATGTTCAGGATCGAGCCACTCTTGCGTTCCCGCATTCCCGGCAGGACCCGCTGGGCGAGCTCGAACGCCGCCTTCACCTGGACCTCGAACATGAGGTCGTAGTGGCTCTCCTTGAACGTGTCGACCGGCTCGAACCAGGTCACCGCGGCGTTGTTCACCAGGATGTCGATGGGGCCGAGTTCCTTCTCGGTCGCCTCGACGAGGTGCTGGCGGTCGTGCTGCTTCGACAGGTCGGCCGCGATGGGTATGGCGACCCCCTTGGCCTTGGTGATCAGCTCGACGGTCTCAGTGATCGTCCCCTCGAACTGGCTCTGGCCGGCTTCGACAGTGCGGGCGCTGACAGCCACGGCAACGCCTTCAGCCGCGAGCCGGCGCGCGATCGCAGCGCCGATGCCGCGGCTTCCGCCCGTGACGACGGCTACCTTCCCGTCCAATCCCCCCATGAGGTCCCCTCCCCTGAGCACTTGACCCAACGGTCAAGTTTTCTATCGCGCCCCGCCTCCGCGGGGCAACTCCGGCCGAACTTGAGGCAATAACGATCGGTTTCCGATCGTTATTGCCTCAAGTTCGGCGCGAGTAGGGTCCCGCCGCATGGCGCGGAGCGAGCCGGTGCTGCTGGTACATGGGTGGGCGTCGTCGTTCGAACGGAACTGGCGCGAACCGGGTTGGGTCGACCTGTTGAGCGACTCGGGACGGGAGGTGATCGGCGTCGACATGCTCGGCCACGGCTCGGCCGACAAGCCGCACGATCCCGAGGCCTACGCCCGCCTGGAGGAAGATGTGGCGACCGCCCTTCCGGACGAAGGGCAGGTCGACGCCATCGGATTCTCCCTCGGCGCCCGGGTGCTTCTGCGCGTGGTGGCGACCCACCCCGACCGGTTCGCCCGCGTCGTGGTGGCCGGCGTCGGACAGAATCTCTTCGGCGGGAGCCGGTCCGGCGGGGGCCGGTCGATCACCGACGACGACGTCGAGGGTCGCAGCCCGGTGGGTGCTGCCCTCGCCCACTTCGCCCAGTCGCCCGGCAACGATCCCGAGGCGCTCGCCGCCTGCCTCCGCCGGCCATCGTCGCCGCTCACGAACGACGAGTTCGCCCGCATCACCTGTCCGGTTCTCGTGGTGATCGGTGAGAAGGACTTCGCCGGTCCGGCCGAACCGCTTGCGGAAGCCCTACCCGACGCCAAGCTCGTGAAGCTCTCCGGCCTCGACCACTTCGGCACTCCGAAGGACTTCCGCTTCATCGACGCCGCGCTCGAATTCCTCGACGCGATCCCCGCCTGACCCCGCCAACCCTCACCTGACCTGGCCGAACTTGAGGCAATAACGAACGGATTCCGATCGTTATTGCCTCAAGTTCAGGCGTTCACGTGCCGGCGATGCGCTCGGCAGTCTGGGCGAGCTCGAATTGGAGCCCGTCGATCTCTTCTTGATAACGGCGGACGGTGGCGACGTCGCCCTGGACTCGGGCACGTTCCCGCTGCTCCACCGCCTCGACGAGCTGAAGCTCGAGACCAACTGCATGATCCTCGAGACGTGGATTGAGCATGAATCTTTCGTACCCCGCTCAGGCGCTGTTCGCACCTGTTTCGGCCTGATTGACACCGAATTGCCATCGAATCGCCACAGCCTGGCCGAACTTGAGGCAATAACGATCGGAATTCGATCGTTATTGCCTCAAGCTCGGACTCGGGCGGACTAGCGCGGTCGGGTGGACGAAATGGCATCAATGCACCATTGTCACAGCGGGCTCGACCAGGCACGCTCGAAACGGGAAGGAGGCGAGGACAAGTGACGATCAGCGCGCTGCGGGACGCGACCGCCCCGCAGCCGCGCACCGCCTTCGTCCTCGGCGGAGGAGGACCCCTCGGAGCAGTCCAGGTCGGCATGCTCCGCGCCGTGCTCGAACGAGAGATCACCCCTGACCTCTTGCTCGGGTGCTCGGTGGGCGCGGTCAACGCGGTCTGCCTCGCGGGAGAGCCGAACGCGGCCGGCGGTGAGCGTCTGGAAGAAACGTGGCACCGCCTCGACGCCGACTCGATTATCCATCCGGGCCACCTGTCACGCTTGTGGCTGCTCGCCCGAAGGGGCCTCTCGTTGCAGACCAACGACGGCTTGCGCGACCTCATCGAGTCGTCGATCGACTTCCGCCGCTTCGAGGAGGCCGCGGTGCCGTTGCACGTCGTCGCCACATCGATGCGCACCGGACGGGAGCACTGGTTCTCGAGCGGCGACGTGATCGAGCCCGTGCTCGCCTCCGCGGCCTTGCCGGCGATCTTCCCGCCGGTAGAGATCGACGACGAGCTCTTTATCGACGGTGCCGTCGTCGACAATGTCCCGATCTCGAAGGCGGTCGCGCTCGGCGCGACACGCGTCATCGTCTTCCACGTTGGCAATTTCGAGCGGCCACGACCGACCCCCCGCCGCCCGCTCGACGTCCTCCTCCAGTCGTTCTCCATCGCCCGGAACTACCGGTACCTCTTCGAGGTCGAGCACCCGCCGGCGGACGTAGAGCTGGTCACCCTGCCGGCGATCGATCCCGGCCCCACCCGCTACAACGACTTCGGCCGTTCCGGGGAGCTGATCGAGCGCGGATATGCCGCGGCCGCGTCGTACCTCGACGCCCGCCACGACCTCGCCGCCAGCGCGCCCGAAGCGGCTGAGGGCTCGGTGCCCGCCGTCGACGCCTGACTAGCGCCGGGGCTCGACCATGGCCGCGGCGGCGACACCAGCGCCGGTCACCAGCCAGATGGTGAGGTTCCCGCCCTCGTCCATCGCGCTGAGCAGCCGCACATCGTCATCGGGCTCGATCGGCAGGCGGTACTCGACCACGGCGCGCGCCACTGACAGGTCGCGCCGCACAACCTCATCCTCGATGGCCGCCCAGTAGGCCGCGTTGTTCATGTGCCCGAGAACGTCGATGTCGGTGGCACGCACCGGCCACCCCCGCTCTTCACGACCACGGGCGGGCTCCCCGATGGTCAGACGGGCGCTGACCTTCCGGCCACCGGCCGCCTGGCCGTAGATCCCACCGAACTGGAACGGCACCGCCACGGCCCGCCCGGTTCGAGGGTCGGTGCAGACCCAAATCGCCACCGCCTCCAGGTGCCCGCCGCGCATCCCTCGGATCGAGGTGCGGCGCTCGGCCCAGCGACTGCCGATCCCCGAGCAGTAGGTGGTGAGAGTGAGCTGCTCTCCCAGCCGCACCGGCTCCACGATGTCGACCACGGTACGGCGCGCGAGCCAGGCGTGCTCGCGCGGCATGCCGGCGTCGCTCGAGTCGTCGTTCGCGACGTCCTGAAGGAAACGGGCGAGCGCGTCGAGCTGCAGGTGGCCGTCGCGTCCCACATCACCCAAGCGCACCCTGGCTGACCCCTGAAAGGTCCGCCCCACCTGCGGCGGCGGTGGGAACTCGGCGCGGATTGCACTCATGCCGGTCACTGCACCTTTCCCGTGGTCGGCCTCATACCCCGCCGAGGTACCGGGCCGTGCCGTAGGCAAAGACACCGCCATCGGCCGCGACGAGCCAGTAGCCGTCCCCGGCGCGAGTGGCCGCCACGTCGACGACCGGAAGGGCGAGCGGCTGCCCAGCCATTGACCCGAAGTCACCGGCCGAGCCAAAGGCGTGGACTGCGCCGTCGTCGCCGGCAAGCCAGTAGCCGTGCCCGTCGGGAGTCGCCGCGATGGTCACCACGGGCCGCGGTGGCGGCGCACCGCCGAGGGAACCGTGGTAGATGGCATCGCCGAACGCGAACACGCCGCCATCGGACGCGACCAACCAGTAGCCCCCGCCGGTCGGTGTTGCCGCCATCCCAACGACCGGGCGCTGCACCTCGACGCCGCCGAGCGAGCCGTGGAACCGAGCGTCGCCGTAGCTGAAAACCCCGCCGTCGGACGCGACCAACCAGTAGCCATCGCCAGTAGGAGTTGCCGCCATCCCGACGATCGGCTGCCTAAGCCTGATGCCGCCGGCCGAGCCATGGAAGCGGGCGTCGCCGTAGCTGAAGACCCCGCCGTCGGATGCGACGAGCCAGTAGCCATCGCCGGCTGCTTGCGGCATCGGCGACGCGTCGACCACGAGCCAGCTCAGTGGGATCTCGGATGCGTCACCGTGGTCGGCGGCGTCCCCGCGATGGGCGAGCGCGCCAAGCCCGGTGACTCCTGAGTATCCGGCGTCGGACCTCGGCATGCCCGCGACGACGTCGGCCCTGATCGGGTCGGCGCCCATCGTGCCACCGTCGCCGACCCACTCCCAGTGCCATGCCTCGGGGCAGGCACTGCCGCCCGGCTCCGCCCATCCGGGGTGGTTCCACCCGACCCGACCGGCGTGCCGCTTCAGGAACGCATACCCATCGGAGCTGAAGGTGAGCGAACCGCGGGCATCGGAGAAGTCGCTCGCCTTCCCCCATCCGTGGTTCGAGGTTCCGACGGCACGCCCGTCCGCGTCACGCTTCACCGGGGCGGCGCACGCGCTGTTGCCACGCGATGTCCATTGCTGGCGTACGGCGACCTGCTCATCGATCGGCCGGTAGCACTCCCGCGTGCCGAGGGCCACCGCCTCGTGGCGCGCCACCGCCATCAGCAGTCCGAGACTCGGGGCGGCGTCGCGGTATGCCTCGCATCCAGGTGCGACGTTGATCAGCGACTCCGGCGGGAGCCGCCCGTTCTCGTGCCCTTCAACCGGGGTGGGCTTGTTGTCGGGATGGATCGGCGACTCGCCGGCGCGCGCTGGTGCCGGCACCAGGACAGCTACCACCACGACGACAGCGACCACCGTGGCGAGGGACAGACGGCACTGCATGGCCCGCAGTTTCGCAGAGTCGGCTCGGCTTGCCGTTCAGTCCGGCAGGGTGTACCTCTCCTCGACGATCGCACGGATCCGCGTCCGGCTCTCCTGCGGAGCGAGGTCGCCCGCGGCCTGCTCCACCTCACCCGCCGCGGCGGCCAAGTCGTCGTCCTTGATGTGAGTTCGGAACCAACCCGAGTAGTCACCCCGTCCGAGGTGGAAAGCCCAAGTCTCGTCATCGACACCTTCGGCGATCTGTAGGAACAGCATCAGGTTCTGGGCTTTCAGGTTGAGATTCCCGTCGGGCCCCGTGAAGTAGAAAGCTCCCCGTTCACCGAGATCGCCTTCGGCGTACTTTCGTACGTGACGGCGCCGCTCCTGCCGGCTCTTGGCAACCTCGAACACAACCACTTCGCCCGCGGCGGCGCGCCAGCAGACCGCATGGCCGGCCGGGACGGAGTCGGGGACCCCTTCGGGCACCTCGGCTCCGGCGCTGCGACCAAACCCGGCCAGCGTGTCCGCGGGATCGTCCCCGACCGCGATCACCGTGTCGACGGTGGCGAGCACTGAGGACGCGACCGATTGTGGATGCACGGTGATGAAGAGAATGTTTCGCAGCTCCTGCGGAAGGTTCTGGGCAGCACGCTCCCAGTGCACAGGCATCAGGTGATGGGCTTCGTCGATCACCAGGAAGTGCGGCCTTCCCGTCGAGACCCGTTTCTCGAGCAACTCGGGCAGAAGCGCATCGAAGAAGGCCGGGCGGTCGTCGACCGGGACGCCGATGAGGTTCGCGACGACGGACGCATCCTGCTCACCGATTACGTCGAGGAGCTCGCCGGGAAGCGGGGGCCGCTCCTGTCCGCCGAGTACGACGGCGCCCTGCAGAGTCTCGTAGTCGCCTTCCGGGTCGATGACGCAGAACTGATACCCGCGGTCGGAGAGGCCCTCGAGGAAGGCGGTGCTGAAAGTCGACTTGCCGCTCCCGGAAGGTCCGGCGAGAAGCAGGTTCCGACCGTACGGGGGAACGGTGGCCTCGTCGCCGTCGATCGTTCCGATCGGGATGTGGTGCCGGGTCAGCCCGTCCGAGATGCCCGCCAGTCGTCGGCGAGGAGGCCGTCGACGACTTCCACTACACCATCGCCCCGCTCTCCGGCGGTCACGTGGTCGGCGCGCTCCCGGACAGTGTCGACCGCGTTCGCCACCGCGATGCCACACTCGACTCGGGCGAGGAACGCGTGGTCGTTCTCCGCGTCGCCCACCCCGACGACGTTGTGTCGAGAGAGCTCGAGCTCCCGTAAGGCAACGTCGAGGCCGGTTGCCTTGTTCACGCCCGAGGGCAGCAGCATCACCGCCGACTTGTTGAAGATGATCTCGGTCTCGAGCCCAAGGTCGCGGATCACCTCGAGCGCGACTGTCTCGTGGGGCTGGAACGTGGCGACTATCGACATGCCCACATGGAGGGGATCGACCTCCCGAGCCCGAAGCTCGTCCACCAGCAGCCGGTTCACAGGCTCGGCGAGCAGTTCGTGCGACTTGTCGACCGGCCGGTACAGCAGACCGCCGTTCTCGCATACGACCCGGTCGAACAGGTCGACGTGTGGGAAGACATCGAGCAGTTCCGGCAACAGGCGTCCGGTGACGAGCAGCAGCCGGCGGCCGGACTGGCGCAGCATCGCCAGAGCCCAGACGACCTTGTCCGGCACCCGACCATGGGTGGCTAGTGTGGCGTCGTAGTCACATGCGAGGGCGAGGTATCGCACCCTCGCTGTGTACCCCGATCCAACGCGGTTAAGCCCTTGTTCGCACTACCCTCAGGTGCTCGTGAGCCGCCGTCGGTACGCCATCGTGGGCACGGGAGGCCGGGCGACGATGTGGGTTGATGCGGTCTGCGGGCGCTTCCGCGACCACGCCGAGCTGGTCGGCCTCTGTGACCTGTCGAACACACGGATGGCGTGGCACAACCGGCGCATCGGAAGGGCTCACGAGCTCGCGCCCGTGCCGGAGTACACCGCCGACGCCTTCGACACGATGATCGCCGAGACCCGGCCCGACATCGTGATCGTCACGACGACCGACTGCGATCACGACATCTACATCGTCCGAGCGATGGAGCTCGGATGTGACGCCATCACCGAAAAGCCGATGACAACCGAAGCGGAGAAGGCGGCGTCGATCCTCGATGCCATCGCGGGGACGGGACGGTCACTGCGGGTCGCCTTCAACTATCGGTACATGCCGGCGTTCACCAAGCTCCGCGAGCTGGTAAGCGCCGGCGCGGTCGGCACACCCACCCTCGTCGACTTCTCTTGGGTGCTCGATACCAGCCACGGCGCCGACTACTTCCGCCGCTGGCACCGTGAAAAGGACAAGTCCGGAGGCCTGCTGGTACACAAGGCCTCCCATCACTTCGACCTCGTCAACTGGTGGATCGCGGGCACTCCGCAAACGGTCTCGGCCATGGGCGACCTCGCCTTCTACGGACGGAGCAACGCGGCCGAGCGAGGCGACCGCTACGACTATGACCGCTACACCGGCAGTGAGGAGGCTGCCGGCGACCCGTTCGCACTGTTCCTCGATCAACACCGCGGGTTGCGCGGCCTTTACCTCGACGCGGAGGCCGACAGTGGCTACATCCGCGACCGCAACGTGTTCGGTGACCACGTCACGATCGAGGACACCATGGCGGTCACGGCCCGCTACGACAACGGAGTGCTCCTCAGCTACTCGCTCGTCGCGTACTCGCCGTGGGAAGGGCTCCGCGTCTCTATCACGGGCACCAAGGGACGGGTCGAGCTGTTCGAACGCCACGGCTCCCACATCATCTCGGGTCAGTCCGACGGCGAGCTCGCGGCAGCTCAAGGAGCCGGTCGGGAACAACACATCTGGCTGTGCCCGATGTTCGAGCCGCCTCGTCAGATCGAGATTCCCCGCGCCGAAGGCGGCCACGGCGGTGGCGACCCCCGCATGCTCGAGCACATCTTCTCCCCCACGCCGCCTCCGGATCCCTTCGGGCGAGCGGCAACCCACCTCGATGGCGCCGCGTCAGTGCTGCTCGGTGTGTCAGCCAACCGATCGATGGCAACCGGCCAGACGGTCGAGTGTGCCGGCCTGCTGCCGCTGCCGGCCCGGTGAACTACTGGGCTCCCGGGCGCGTCAACCTCATCGGCAGCCACACCGACTTCCAGGATGGGTTGGTGCTTCCGGTCGCACTGCCACTGGGTGTGTCGGTCACCGTCGCCGACACCGATGTACCGGACGTCGTTTCTCTCCGCAGCGACAAGTTCGCCGGCGGCGTCGAGGTCCCGGCCGACGGCTCAGCCGGACCGGACGGAGGTCTCACCGGATGGGGACGCTACGTGGCGGCCGTGGTCTGGGCACTCGCGGAAGCGGGGCGTCCGCCCGCCGGGCTCAGAGGGGAGGTGACGGCGACGGTTCCGGCGGGCGCCGGACTCGCCAGCTCTGCTGCCCTCGAAGTGGCGGTGGCGCGGGCTTTGAGCGGCGCGACCGGCTGGGCACTCGAGCCGCTGGCCCTCGCCGAGGCCTGCCGCCGGGCCGAAGTCGAGGGGGCCGGCGTGCCATGCGGGGTCATGGACCAGCTGACCGCCGTGCTCGGCGTCGACAACGCGGCCCTGCTCATCGACTGCAGGTCGCTCCAGTCGGAAGCGGTTCCGATCCCGAAGGGGTGGACAGTCGTCGTCGCCGACTCCGGCGCGCGTCGCGAGCTGGGCACCTCGCCCTACCGGGATCGGCGTCGAGACGTCGACGATGGCGCCGCCCTGCTCGGGATGAGCCTGCGCGACGCGACCGAAGAGGCGGTCGCGGGTCTGCCCGAGCCCATTCGCCGGCGGTGCCGTCACGTCGTGACCGAGAACGCGAGGGTGCTGGAAGCCGTCGACGCGCTGCGCGCTGCCGACCGCCAGTCGCTCGGTGATGTCTTCGCTCGTAGTCATCGATCCGACGTCGACGACTACGAGGCGGGACATCCCGCGGTCGACGACCTCGTCGCGCGGCTCCTCGCTCACCCCGCGGTGTTCGCGGCCCGCATGACCGGCGGCGGGTTCGGGGGCATCGTCGTCGCCTTCGCCGACGCCGATGCGACTCCGGCCGTCATCAACTCCATCGCCCCCCTCGAAGCCTTCACCATCCGAACTTGAGGCAATAACGATCGGATTCCGATCGTTATTGCCTCAAGTTCGGCCGCGCGCCGTCACCAGGCGCGGTCGACAGGCCCGAAGTACTCCCAGTGCCACGGCTCGGGAATGGGGCCGGTCGGCAGCGCCCAGTCCGGTTGGCGGAAGCCGAAGCGGGAGCCGTTCTGAGTGAGCCACGCGAAGGCGGCGTCGTCCGCCGTCAGGTGGCGATCCGTCAGCGCGAGGTCGACGGCGAGGCCGAGGCCGTGCGACGAGTAGCCGGGGACGGCCGCGTTCGCGCACGAACCACGGACGCACCAGTCCCAACGCATGGCCCGCTGGCCGTGCAGGTCGCGGTAGCAGTCGTTGATCCTGAAGTGGTGGCCGGCCCACGCGGCCTCGAGTAGAAGCTGATGAAAGCGGGGGGCCGCGGGCACCAGGAGCTGGCACCCGGGCACCACGTCGGCGAGACCGTGGGGCGGGATCGTGCCGTTTCCCCATCCCTGGCCGGTGACATACATGGCATTGGTGCGATCCTCCGCGGTCGCAAACAGCGGTGGGGGCGGGGGTGGCGGAGGCGGCGGCGCGGTCGTCGTGGTGGTTGGGGGTGTGGTCGTCGTTGATGCGCTCGCGGCTTTGGCCGTCGTCGTGGTGATGCGCTCTGACAGCGGCGCCGCCGGCCTACCGGTCCGGGCCCGCGATGCGTGGCTCGCGGTGGGACGAGGAGCGGCAGCGGTGGCCGCGATCGCGTCAGTCTCGACGGACAATCGGTCGCCTGCGGCTGCCCGGCTGATACCCGCTGACAAACCCGCGCCGAGCAGCGCGGTGACCACGAGCGCGGCGAAGGCAGCCAACGCCCCGGGCGGCATCAGCGCTGAAGACGACGGCGGCGCGGCGACCACCGAGGGGGGTGCGGGGGGCATCGGTGCCTATGTCTCGGCCGGCGACCGCCGTTACTTTCGCCGTGAACACGCGAAACCTGGCGCACCGCGGCCGGTACGTCTCTAGTACCGTCGGCGATCGTGAACGACCATGCCCGCCGCATCGACAAAGTGCTCGCCCCCGACTACGTGGCGGGCATCGAGGCCCGGCCCGTCGACGAGCTGCGGGCCATGAAGGCCGAGGCATCTGAGGTCGAGACCGAAGTGTCCTATGTGCGGCGTCTCGCCCAAGGACGCATCGAGATCCTGGGCGCAGAACAGAAGCGACGCGACGAAGGCGGGTCGCTCGAAGACCTCATCAGCCAGCTGCCCAAGATCCTGACTTCGGACGCGCCGCGTGCGCCGGCCGCCCAGGCGCGGGTCGCCGAGCTGCTCGCGCCCTCGCCCGACATCACCTGGTCACGCGGCAGCGAGCACCTCATCGACGACTCGACCCTCGCCCGTCTCCCCGACCTCTCCGACGACGAGCTGACCGAGTCGGTAGAAGCCCTCCGGACGCTCGAGGCCGAGATGTCGGCTCGCCGGAGAGACCTCCATGGCGTGCTCGACGCCCTGGAACACGCCATCGCCGCGAACTTGAGGCAATAACGATCGGAAACCGATCGTTATTGCCTCAAGTTCGATGTGGCTAGACGGTCGGGTCGGCCTCGGGCACAGCGCCGGCGAACTGTCGGGTGTAGAGACCGTGGTAGTGGCCGCCGGCGGCGAGCAGCTCTTCATGACTGCCGGCTTCGACGACCTCACCGTGGTCGAGGACGAAGATCCGGTCGACGTTGCGGATCGTCGAGAGGCGGTGGGCGACGATGAACACTGTGCGGCCGGCCATGAGGTCGGTGAGACCGTCGACGAAGTCGGCTTCGGTGTTGAGGTCGAGGGCGGACGTGGGTTCGTCGAGGAGCAGGATGGGCGAGTCTTTGAGGAAGGCGCGGGCGATAGAGATGCGCTGCTGCTGGCCGGTGGACAGCTTCACGCCCCGCTCACCCACAGGGGTGTCGAAGCCCTGCGGCAGCGCCTCGACGAACGACTCGGCCCGGGCCGCCCGAATGGCGGCGCGCACCTCGTCGTCGGTCGCGTCCATGCGGCCGTAGAGGACGTTCTCCTTGATGCTCGCCGAGAAGAGCATCGGCTCCTGGGGCACCATGCTGATCAGCGATCGCAGCGACTTGATCTTCAGCGACCGGACATCGACGCCGTCTATCTCGATCGCCCCGGACGTGACGTCGTAGAGCCGGGGCAGCAGGTTGAGCATCGTGGTCTTCCCCGAGCCGGTCTCGCCTACAACCGCGACCTTCTCGCCCCGGGCCACCGCGAGGTTCACGTCTCGGAGTACCGGCCGGTCGGGCTCGTACTCGTGCCACACGTTGAGCAAGCTGATCTCGCGGTCGAAGGAATCCTTGGCGACGGCGTCGGGCGCCTCCTCGATGTCGGGCTTCTCGTCGAGGACGGCGAACGCACGACCGACGCCTACGATCGCGTCCTGGAACGGCCCGTAGACGAACATGATCTCCTGCACCATCTGGTACAGGCTGCGCATGTACTCGAAGAAGATCACGAGCGCGCCGATCTCCAACCGGCCGCTGACCACGGCGCGCGCCGCGAGCAGCAGGACCGCGGCGGAGCCGAACCCGGTGATGAGCACGGTGCAGATGTTGAGGATCGCCTCCCAGGTGCGGAAGCGGAGCTGCGCGCCGATGAACTTCTCACTCGTCGCCGAGAACCCGTCGCGCTCGCTCCCCTCCCGACCAAAGACCTGCACGGCGCGGATCGCGATCAGCGTGCGCTCGATCAGCCCGGTGAGCTCGCCCATGCGATCGCGGCTCTCCATCGAGGCAGCCTGGATCTTCGTGGTGATGCGCTTGATGGCGAAGATCAACGGCGGCGCGACGCAGATCGCGACGATCGTGATCAACGGGTCGAGCACGAACATCAGCACGATCATCAGGATCAGACGGAATATCGGGACGGTGAACGTGCGGAGGCCGTAGAGCATCACCTGCTGGATCTCGCGGGCGTCGTTGATGGCCCGCCAGATGGAGTCGCCGACGGACTGGTTGGCGTGGTAGCGCAGCGACAGCGAGCTCATGTGTTCGACGAGCTGGCCCCGCAACGAGTGGATCATCCACAACGCCACCCGGATGACTGTGTACATGCCAGCCGCCGCGAACAGAGTGCTGCCGAGGATCAGCGACATGTAGATGCCGGCCATCACGGCGACACCGGCCATCTTGTCGC
>CAZWDB010000107.1:0-15305 GCA_964632885.1 uncultured Acidimicrobiales bacterium
CCAAGCCAGATGTCGAACTCCTCTTGCACAGGCCGCGGTCGAACTGACAGGCCCTGATAGGTGAAGTGAGGCCCGTCGTGGTCGACGGGCTCGCCCGTCCAGAACCGCCGGATGAGCGGCAGCGCCTCCTCGAACCAGGCCGCACGGTCATCGCGCGCGACGCCGAAGGCCTGGCGCTCCGGGGCGTCTCGTACTCCGAGCCCGAACGCGGGCAGCATGCGACCGCCCGACAGGACGTCGAGGCTGGCAAGCTGCTTGGCGACCAGGGCGGGACTCCGCCCCGGGAGCACCATCACGCTCGTGCCGAACTTCAACTTCGTCGTCCGGCCGGCCGCGACCGCGATGCCGATGAGCGGGTCGACGCTGTCGGAGGAGATCCGCTCCGAGAGCCACAACGAGTCGAACCCCCGTTGTTCGAGACCGTCTACGAGTGCCGCGAACCGCGCCGCGTCCTGCTGTGCCTGCGTCCCGAGGCCGTAGCCGATTCTGACCTTCATCGCCAGAACCCTAGAGTCATCGACCCTTCCACTCGGGCGGTCGCCGGTCGGTGAAGGCGGCCATCCCCTCCTGGGCGTCCTCGGTCATGGTCGTAACGGTGAGTTGGGCGTGCAGGTGCCCGAGCGCATCGCGTGCGGCCATGTCGACGACGTTGTAGAAGGAGTCGCGCCCCAGTTTCATGACTGCCGGCGACTTGGCCGCGAGGCTCGCCGCGAGGTCGTCGACTGCCGCGTCGAGGTCGGCAACCGCCACGACGCGGTTGACGAGGCCGATGCGCTCCGCTTCGGCAGCGTCGAGCCGCCGGCCGGTGAGCATGAGCTCGAGGGCCTTCTTGGGTGACAGCGACCGGAGCAGCGGCACCGTGATCATGTATGGCCAGAGTCCGACGTCGATCTCGGGCGTTCCGAACTGACTGTCGTCGGCGGCCACGACAATGTCGCACGCAAGCGCGAGGCCGAGGCCGCCCGCGAGGGTGTACCCGAACACGCGACCAACGACCGGCTTCCCGAGCTCCCACATGTCGAGGAACAATCCCGCCAGGCCCCCGCGACCTTCGTGGAGCTCGAGGAACGACGCGCCCGCTGCCATCGTCCCGAGGTCGGCCCCGGCGCAGAAGGCCCGGTCGCCCGCACCTGTCAGCACGACGACGCGTACGCGGGCGTCGTCCTTGGCCTCCGCGAGGCGGCCGCGCAGCTCCGCCACCACGTCCCACGACAGCGCGTTGCGGCGTTCGGGACGGTTGATCGTGAGGCGGGCAATACCAGTCTCCTCGCCGACCTCATAAGTGACCTCCGCGGCTGCCATGGAGCCGGACGGTACCTTGAGAAACGGTGTGGTTCATGCTGATGGCGGCGCTCACGGGCGCGGTCGTGGGTTTGGTGCGGGGCGGCCGCATCCGATTGGTCGGTCACGCCGAGTTCCGGCGCTGGCCGCTGCTCGTCGCGGGCGTCGGCCTTCAGGTGGTGGCGCAAGGCCTTCCGAGCGGCGCCGGAACCGCCGCGATCGTCATCTCCTTCGGCCTCCTCGTGGCGTTCGCACTCTCGAACCTCCGCTTTGCCGGCATGGCGGTCGTGGCGCTCGGGATGGCGATGAACACCGCGACGATCGCGGTCAACGGCGGGATGCCGGTGAGCGAGGAAGCCGTGGTCGCGGCCAACATCGCCAACCCGGGTGAGTTCGACGGCGTAGACCTGGGCCCCAAGCGCCACCTCGCCGATGACGATGACCGTCTGCTGTTCCTGTCCGACATCATCCCCGTCTCGCTCACACGGGAAGTGCTGTCGTTCGGTGACCTCGTCATCAGCTTCGGCGTCGCCGACGTGGTGTACCACCTGCTGCGCCGGCGGGTGCCACCCGCGCTGCCTCCGCCCGTCGAGGACGCCGCCGAACTCGGCAGCTGACGATCAGCGGACGGTCAGTGGACGGTCAGTGGCTGGGGCGGAGGAGGAACGCGGTGGTCGCCAGGTGGCGGTTGAGGGCGTGCAGCGTCGCCCGAACGGCGGCGGCCTGCATCGACTCGGCCGCGGCCGCGCCGTAGAGAGACCCCGTGGAGCCCGCCCGTGCGAGCACGACCATCACACCTTCGCGCTCCTCCTGCTCGAAGATGGCCGCCTGCTCCACCGCGAAGGGCACATCGGCACCGAGCGCGGTGAGCGCCTCGACCGTGGTGGACGCCACGCCGAAGGGAGAGCTTCCGTCGCCGCGCGCCATCGCGGTCTTGCCGTTGTGCGCGAGCTCGACCTCGATCTTGTCGTCTTCGCCTGCCGCGATGTTGAGGATGCGGACGCGCATGCCGCGCTGCTCGCCCACCACGTCGACGACGACGGGGCGGTCGGCGTGAGTGGTCGCGAGCTCGACGGCCTGCTCCTTGACCCGGGAGCGGTCAGCGCCGGGAGCCATCAACAGCTGCACTACGAGGGTGTCTTCCCTCTCGACAAAGCCTACGAAGACGACGCCCTCAAGGCGCCGCAACTCCAGTTCGAAGAGGTCGAGCGCGGCGGTCATCCGGCCACCTTTGACTCATGCAGACGGGCGTCCGCGATGCGGTAGAGCTCGTCCGGCTCGATGGCGTCGGCCGGCGACCGGGCCACGCCGATGGACAAGTCGCCGGCGTGACCTGGCACGGCGGCGTCGACGGAGTCGGCGAGGCGGTCGACGAGGCGAGGCAGCAGTTCTGGGTTGCTGTTGGGGAGGATCATGCCGAACATCTCGGCGCTCACCCGGGCGACCACGTCGCCCGCTCGCATTCCGGCCCGGAGGGCGGTGCCGAGGGCGCGCAGCGCGTCCTCTCCGCTCCCGTCGCCTCGCCGGTCGCCATCTGCCCGGAGGCCGCTGGCGTCGAGCAGGACGAGGGTGAACGGCCAGCCGTAGCGGCGGCTCTGGGCGACCGCGGCCGACAGAGCGTCGTCGAAGGAGCGGCTGTTGAGCAGACCGGTGACCGCGTCATGCGATGCATCGTGGCCGATCACGTCGAGACGCACCGCCACGCTGCACAGGCCGATGATGCCGTCGACCAGATCGCGGTCGAGCACGCCGTTGTCGTAGTACAGACCGGGTGCGGCCTCGGCCGCGACCTTCTCGGCCCACGCTCCCTGGAGGGGACGGCGCCGCACGCGGAACGCTTGGCGGCCCACGACCGGCTCGTGCAGCACGAGCACGCAGTCACCGTTGCTCTCGTCGGCGATGCGGTCGAGCGCCTCGTACACGAAGCTCACGCCCGAGGGCGCGGCGGCGAGCGCCCGCGCCAGGTCGGCGCACAGCTCCCCGTCAATCGTCGTCGATGCCCGCGGTCGCAGCTTCACCCGCCTACCTCTCTGTGCAAGTCTCATCTCTATCGGCACGATCTCACCCAGAGTGAACACTCCGTCGAACTTGAGGCAATAACGCACGAATTCCGTGCGTTATTGCCTCAAGTTCGGCTGGGGTTCAGTGGGCGTGGTCTGGGTTCGACGCCACCAGGGCCATCGCGGCAGAAGCGGCACGCGCTTCGGCGAGAAGACCGGGACGATGGTGGAGGAGCGAGATCAGGCCGATCGCGGCCTCACGTTCGAGTGCCTCGGAGTGGCGGGCAAGCACCTCTACGACGATGCTGTCGATTCGACCGTCGGCCGTGGCGTCATCGCCGGCGAGGTCGTCGAGCGTGCTCGCGACCTTCACGATCGCAACGGATCGGTCGGTTGCGGCCGCGTCGACGCGGCGCGCCATCGCGACCAGGGGAGCGACGTCATCGAGAAACCCGGTCTCCCGGAGGATGTCGTCGCTGAGCACGGCCAGCTCGGCCGAGTCAACCGGCCCGTGGCGCACCTCGGGATCGTCGAGCGACACGTCGGCGATGTGGTGAAGCCTCGCCGCCGCGCCGACGCGGGCGACTTCGGGCGGCTCCAGGGCCATCGACGTGGCAAGGCGCTCCGCGTAAACTGCCGACCGGGTGCCGTGACCGAGCGGTGTCATGCCGGCGACCTCCGGAAGGAGGCCGAGCGCCTGCGACGTCTGCTCGTAGGTCTCCCGCGCGCGTGCGTACCGCTCGAACGAGAACCGGATCACCACCAGAGGAGCAGCCGCGATGACCGGCGCGATGAAGCCCCCGTAGTGCTCGTGGGCGATGGCGAGCAGGGCAGCGGCACAGACGAATACGACGTGCAGCGGCAGGACTTCCCGCAGGGTCGGCGCAGCCGGCCGGCGCGACGCGAGCTGGAAGTCGACCGCGAGGTAAGCGGCGCCTGCCAGAACCACCTCGATGAAAGTCCGTACGTCGGGCTCGACGGGTACGTCCGCAAACGCGCCCGCGGCCGCGTTGACAGCGGCGTTGGCCGCGGCCGCAGCCGCCGCCGCCAACCCGAGATGGATGACCCGGCGGAGCGCGTCGACGCCATGGCGACGCACGAAGATGGGCGCAACGAGGGCGAGCCCGAAAGCGATGGCCGCAGTGAAGGCAACCGGCTCGAGCAGAACGGCAAGCGCGATCACGGCCGCGTGCCCGAGCGGGGCGCGTCCACGCCATGGCAGCTGCACTTCGAGCGCATACCCCGCCGCAACCGCGAGGACGATGAACAGCCCCAAAAGCCAATCTGGCGTCATGTCAGCTCCGCCGCACCGGCGGGCTCGAGGTCACCGAGGCCCGCCGATCCCACCCCTGCGTCCGGCGGCGGCACCGCGAAGTCGACGGCCGACCGCTCGTGTCCGGCGCCGTGCTTCTCGCCCCGCTTCTCGACGCCGGCGATCAACGCCTCGACGCAGTCCGGGTGGAACTGGCTACCCGAGTTGGCACGGAGCTCAGCGAAGGCAACTTCCTGCGGGAGCGCACGCCGGTACGAACGGGTCGATGTCATGGCGTCGTACGCGTCGGCCACCGCGACGATGTAGGCCTCCAGGGGGTACTCGCCCGTCCCGCCGTAGCCACCGCCATCGAAGCGAGCATGGTGGCCGGCCGCGGCCGCGACCATCGGCTTCATGAAGTCGACGAGCTCGAGGATGTCGATGCACACGTGGGCGTGCAGCTGCACCGTGGAGAACTCTTCGTCGGTGAGCCTCGCCGGCTTGTTCAGCAGGTGCTTCGGCACAGCGAGCTTGCCGATGTCGTGCATCAGCGCCGCCTGTCTGAGCTGTTCGAGCCGTGCCCGAGAGAAGCCGAGCTCCTCGCCGATGTAGACGCTGTAGGTGCAGACTCGAGCGGTGTGTCGGGCGGTGTAGGTGTCTTTTATCTCGATCGCCCTCAGGAAGACCTTGATGGTCGCTTCCCGGCTGTTGTGCAGCTCGAGGACGGCGGCGAACGTCGCTCGCGCGACGAGAATCGGGGTCAACAGCAACACCAATGCAAGCGCGCCCATCGAGGAGTAGAACTCGCCGACGAGGATCCCGAGGAGGCCGAACGCCAAGTAGTTCGGCAACGCGGGCCACATGTCGGACCAGACGTCGGCGGCGGACCGGCGGTAGTCGACGACGATCGCCACGAGGATCAGGGTGGCGTTGACCACCGCAAACACGATGCCTGCGGCACCGATCGCCAGCGCGAGGGCAGAGGGCCGCAGCACCTGGTAGGCGAGCGCCGCGCTGGCCCCGGCGATGAGGTATTGCGCGCAGTTGATCGCCACGACGCGGAACCGCCGCTGTCGCAACAGCGCGAACACGATTCCGCCACACACGCCAACCGCCGCGGCTCCGAGCACCGTGCCACGACCCTCGAACGCGGTTATAGCCGCCATGACCACCATCAGGCTGGGGCTGACGC
This sequence comes from uncultured Acidimicrobiales bacterium, assembly GCA_964632885.1. GTDB lineage: Bacteria > Actinomycetota > Acidimicrobiia > Acidimicrobiales > CAZWDB01 > CAZWDB01. Next base: position 5,726 of record CAZWDB010000107.1, read on the forward strand.
TCGTCTTCGACGGCAGCAGCACGAAGCTGTTCTCGGCCGCGACGAACAACAGCCCGAAGACCACCACGATGTCGAGGGCGGGCACTTCCGTGCCCCGGACGAAGGTGGTCGCCACCACGGCTGCCGCGGCGAGAACGTAGAGGGCGGCGAGCAGGCGCGCCCGACCGGGCTTCGGCCTCTCGTTTTCAGATTCGTCCATCACGTCGCCTCGCCCGCCCGACAGCCGTCCTGAGGAGAAGGCGGCAGGGGCCCCGCCTGTACTACGGATACTTCGGTCAAGTTGTCTGGTTAGCGCATACCGAAGCCGGCGCCTCCTGACAGGATCAGGGCAGCGAGACCGGCGACGACAGCAGCAGCGCGGACGTAGATCTTCTTCATGCGGAGCACCCCCTTTGCGAAAAAACGTCTGCCCCGTGTCCGCTAGTGACGGGACGTGCATCCGCTCCGCTAAGGAAAGGCACAGAACGAGCCCCTGCCGGCTTCCCCTCAGGTCGGTTGTCAAGGTGCTGTGTTGCGCGCTTCGGGAACATCAGTTCCCGCAGCTCTGGGTTGATCTGCGTTGATGTGGGTTGATGTGGGGTGAACGTCCCCTGCGGTACCTAACGGCAGCTATCGCCGAACCTTTAGCGGTAATCACCACACGACCCGCCAGAGGTCCGCCATGAGGGTACGGCACATATCAAACAGCGTCAACATGGTCCCCATCACCCACTTTGGCAACAGCCCAGCATCCGCATCTGGCGCAGGCGAGGCCAGTACCCTCAGCCCGCATGGGCGTCGAGGTCGAGGTCGAGGACCTCGAAAGGCAAATCTGCCGGATCCCCGACATCACTGCCGCGCGGATTGTCACCGGCGACGACGGCAGGCCTGTCGAGGTCCACATCCTCTCGCTGCCGTCGAAGCACCCCAAACAGGTCGTCCGCGACGTGCAGTCGGTCGCGATGGCCAAGTTCGGCATCGACCTCGACCGCCGCATGGTGTCGGTCGTCCAGCTCGACAGCGCGGCGAGCGGCTCGCTCGCGGGTGACGACTCACCGGAAGAGGCCGACGGCACACGGGTCACCGTCGATTCGGTGGCGGCCACGCGGACGGGCTTGCACTGCAACACCCAGGTCACTCTGCACGTAGGCGACGCGGTCGCAACCGGTACGGCCGACGGCCTGGTGGCGATGAGCACTATGCACCGTCTCGTGGCCAACGCCACGCTGTCGGCGCTACGGCAGCTCGAGGCCGGCGGCGTCAACGCGGATGTCGAGACCGCGACGATCATCCGCCTCGGCGACCGGGCGGTTGCCCTCGTCACCGTGGTGGTCGTGGTGCCGCCGTATGAGGAGATCGTCGCGGGTTCTGCCGTCGTCCGCACCGCCGGCGAGCTCGACGCAGTGGCGCGTGCCGTTCTCGACGCCACGAACCGCCGGCTCCCCCAGCTGCGCTAGAGGCACTATCCCGCGGGTCGCCGTCCTGTCGTTCCGCCTCGGAGGGCCCGACGGCGTATCGGTCGAAGCGGCCAAGTGGATCAGCGCGCTCCTCCAGCTCGGGATGGCCGTCACCACCGTGGCGGGCGAAGGCGTCGCCGACGTGATCCTGCCCGGCCTCGCCATTACCGCCCGCGAAGCTCCGGCGCGCTCCGCCGTCGAGGACGCGCTGGCAGCCGCCGACCTCGTGGTCGTCGAGAACCTCCTCTCGCTGCCGCTCAACCCTCCCGCCGCGGTGGTCGTCGCGAGCGCTCTCGAGGGGCGTCCCGCGATCCTCCGTCACCACGACCTGCCCTGGCAGCGGCCCCAGTACGGCGGCCACCCGCCGCCGCCCGACGACCCGAAGTGGGTCCACGTCGCGATCAACGAGCTCAGCCGGCGCCAGCTTCGCGACCGTGGGATCGAGGGGATCACCGTCTACAACACCTTCGACACCCACGTCCCCCGCGGAGATCGCACGGGCCCGCGGGAACGCCTCGGTGTGGGCGACGACGAACGGCTACTGCTGCATCCCACCCGCGCCATCCCGAGGAAGAACGTGCCAGGAGCGCTGGAGCTCTGCCGTCGAGTCGGAGGCAGCTATTGGCTGCTGGGCCCGGCCGAGGACGGCTACGGACCTGTGCTCGACGAGCTCCTCAGGTCATCGCCGGTCCGGACGATCAGAGGCGACCACGGTGTGGACGTGACCGACGCGTATGCGGCCTGTGACGCTGTGGTGTTCCCGTCGACTTGGGAGGGGTTCGGCAATCCCGCGCTGGAGTCGGCCGTCCACCGCAGGCCGCTTGCCATCGGCTCGTACCCCGTTGCCCGCGAACTCGCCGCCTTCGGCTTCCGGTGGTTTCCCGCGGACGATCACGGCCCCTTGGCAGCATGGTTCGAGGCACCCGACAGCGACCTGCTCGAGCACAATCACGCCGTCGCCCGGAGACACTTCGACCAGTCGCTTCTACCGGGTCGACTCGACCACCTCATCCGGAACGCCGGCCTGGTGCAACTATGAAGTTCCCACGACCATGACCCCGCGACCATGAATACCCCTGAGCCCCCGTCCCGCGAGCCTCTCCGGCCGGTAGATCCGGTACGGGCTCGGCGCACCCAGGTGGCCCACCTGGTGCGGGTGGGCAAGCGCCTCGGATACGGCCTCTACCTGGTTGCCATCGTCAGCTTCGCGATCGGCGCGGCCGGACGATTCACCGACCTGGTCGTGACCGTCACCGTCGCGGCTTTGGGAGTCGGTTCGCTGGTGCTGTTGCCGTCGATCGTGATGGGCTACGCGGTGCGGGCTGCTGAGCGCGAGAACCGTGGCGGTTAGTCTCTCCCGGTACGCCTACTCCGGAGGGAAGACATGGCCAGAGCCGCCGTCTACACCACCTTCAACCAGCCGCTCGAGATCAAGACCGACGTAGAGGTCAGCCCGCCCCATGCGGGAGAGATCAAGATCAAGATGGCGGCGTCCGGCGTCTGCCACTCCGACGTATCCGTGGTCGACGGCACCTTGATGGTCATGCCCCCGTCGGTGTTGGGCCACGAAGGCGCCGGCGTCGTCGAGGAAGTCGGTGAGGGTGTCACCAACTTCGCGCCCGGCGACCATGTCGTGATCTCGTGGGTACCCCAGTGCGGCGAGTGCTTCTTCTGCAAGCGGGGCCAGGGCTTCCTGTGTGAGGTCGGCTCCAACTCGATGGGCGGCACGATGCTCGACGGCACCAAGCGCCTGAAGTCCGGCGACACCGAGCTCGGACAGATGTCGGGCTCGGGCACATTCTGTGAATACGCCGTCGTGCCCACGATCGCCGCCGTGAAGGTCGACAAGGATCTCGACCTGAAAGTCGGCGCGCTCATCGGGTGTGGCGTGCTCACCGGCGTGGGCGCGGCCCTCAACACCGCCGACATCCAGAAGGGCGACTCCGTCGCCGTCGTGGGCTGCGGCGGCGTCGGCCTCAACGTGATCCAGGGCGCCCGTATCGCCGGCGCCTCCGAGATCATCGCGGTCGACATGGTCGACACCAAGCTGAAGCTGGCGACCGACTTCGGCGCGACCCAGACCGTCAATGCCGGTGACGGTGATCCGGTCGAGGCAGTCCGGAATCTCACCGGCGGACGAGGCGCCGACGTCGCCTTCGAGGTCATCGGTCTCGAGCCGACCATCGAGCAGGCCATCAACATGACCCGCCGGGGCGGCGAGACCGTGCTCGTGGGCGTGCCCCGCATGGACGTGCAGGTCGCCGTGCCCGCCTTCCTCGGCCTGATCCTTCAGAACAAGACGATCAAGGGCTGCTGGTACGGCTCGTCGAACGTGCAGCAGGACGTTCCCAAGCTGATCGAGCTCTACAAGAAGGGCGACCTCAAACTCGACGAGCTCATCTCCCGCGAGATCGACCTGGCCGAGGTAAACGACGCCTTCGAGGCAATGAAGCGAGGCGAGGTCGCCCGCTCCGTCATCGTCTACTAGCCCAACCCCCCTCCCCCCGCCCGCCCGAGGCCGTTCTGGCCGCGGAATCCCGCCAGAATTGGCGGGATTCCGCGGCCAGAACGAGCCGTGCTCCGGCTATTCCCTCAAGTTCGGCCGGAGTCAGGGCCGGAGGGGCCAGCGGTACCGCCGGCGGCGGACTTTGGCGGCCAGCAACGTCACACCAGGACGCTGCGCCGGCTCCGGACGGATCGGCTCGGGGGGACGCCGGCTCACACGGGCGGGTGTTGTCTTGGGGGGACGTACCACGTCCCTTGATTTCTGCGCGCGACCTGGCGGTTCCTTTTCGAGTTCACCTATACCTCAAAGCGGACGAAGCTGCACCAGCTCGCGCTCCATGCGGGAATCGGTAGTGCCGTCAGGCGTGGTGTGGCGCCTGCGGGCTTCCTCGCGCACGGTGAGGCCGTACTTGGGAGCGAACCACCACGTGCGGATCTCCTGATCGGTTCGCTCGAAGGAGCCGCGGAAGCGCGTGGTCTCCTTGCTCTCGATTCGCCACACGGCGACCTCCTGGTCCGCCACCGAGATCCGCTCGTCCCGAACGACCTGGAACTCCCCAGTCCGTTCGATCTCGATCTGGCCGGAGCCGAAGTCGGCGGTGCACTCCGTCGCGTGCTGCCAACCACCATCGCTCGACAGCGGAAGCTGCAACTGCAACAGGTCGGGGAACCAGTCGCAGCTGCCCTCGGCGTCGGGCAGGCGGAAGAAGGTTTGCAGAGCGAGCACCACGTCGGGGCGCCAGCTCGTGATCGTCGTCACGCTGCCCGCGGCCGTCTCGAGCCTGATTAGGAAGTGCAACTCTCCCGGCACCCGCTGCTCCCCTTCGGCGGGCGGACGGTCCTCGATCCGGTAGAGGCGTTCCACCTCTTCCTCGCCGTCGTCATCCGCCGTCCGCTCGACGTAGGTGTACTCCCCAGGCGCCGGTGGCGACACCGGCGGCGGTCCGGGCACGGTCGTGGTGGTAGTGGTGGCCGGGGCGGTCGTCGTCGCCGCCGGTGGCGGAACGATTGCGGTGGAGATCGACCACTCGTCCCCGCTGGGGAACTCCCGTGCCAGCGTCGTCGTGGTCGGGCGTGGGGGTCTGGTTGTCGTTGTCGTCGGTGTGCCGGCGGACTCGTCCTCGTCGTCGTCGAGGGCGGCGGCGGTGACGAGAAGGCCGGCCACCGCAGCCACGGCCACCGAGACGATGACGGCGACGGGTCGCCGGAACGGCCGCGGGGCCGCCACTACTGGGGCGAGAGGTTCTTGATCTCGCGTTCCTCGGTCCAGGACTCGGTGCGCCCCTGGCCGCTGCCGGACCCCTTCGTGGAGACCTTCACCCGCAGCCCATGACGCGGCGAGAAGTAGGCGGTCGTCTCCTCCGTCGAGCTTCCGAACGCTCCCAAGGTCGTGTCCTCGACGCTCTCGATCGGCCACACATCGACCGCCTCGCCCGCCACCTCGATGCGGGTCAGCTCCCCGACGGTGAAGGAACCCGTCCGTTCGATCTCGACCGGTGTGGTACCGAACATGACCGTGCAGCTCGTCTCGTACGACCAGGTCGAACCGGCCTCGAGCGGCAAGGCGAAGATGCGGAAGTCAGGCTCCCAGTCGCACTCGCCCGTCTGGCCGCCGAAGTCGAAGCGCGTGACCATCACGTACACGCCGTCGCTGCGCCACGCGACATCGTTGGTGAAGGAGCCCCCTTCGTCTCCCTCGTAGCGAATCGTCTGCCGGTGCTCGCCGGCGGCCTCGCCCTCGTCGGTCACGACGACGTTGCGCTCGCCGGTCTCGGCTCCCTCACTTCCCTCACGTGAGTAGGCATACACGTAGGTGCCAGCCTTCGGGGCGACCGCCGGGCCGGGATCCTCCGCTTCCCCGAGCCCCGCTTGGCCGGTCGTGGGGGGCGGCGCCTGGGTGTCGCTGGTCGAGCCGGTTGTGCCGCCGCCGGCTTGGCCGTCTCCTTCGACCGAGCCCGAGGGGGCAGCCGTGGGCGCGGGCGACGGCTCGCCGGGCTCGCCTTCGCCGGCGTCGTCCGGAGCCGTGGCGGGGTCGCCTTCGGCGGAGTCGGTCGCGGCGGTCGTCGACGACGTGCCCGTGCTGGCAGTCAGCTCGCCGTCGTCACCGCCGCTCACCACGACGACGGTCGTGAGCGCGGCTACGACCAGCACGACAGCGGCAACAGCCAGGGCGCGGCGGACAGCGGGCGAGTCGGGCAACATGGCCCAAAGCGTACGCCGCCCCTCCGAACTTGAGGCAATAACGATCGAATTCCGTGCGTTATTGCCTCAAGTTGCGCGGGTGGCTCCGTGTGCCTCCGAACTTGAGGCAATAACAGTCGAATTCCGATCGTTATTGCCTCAAGTTGCGCCGGTGGGAGGCGGGTGGTGGATGGCGCGCCAGACCTTCTCGGGGGTACAGGGCATGTCGATGTGGGTCACGCCGAGGTGGCGGACGGCGTCAATCACCGCGTTCTGCACCGCGGGCGGGGCGCCAATCGTTCCCGACTCGGCGATGCCTTTGGCGCCAAGGGGATTGTTCGGTGACGGCGTCTCCACCAAGGCGCTCTCGAACCACGGCAACTCGGCGGCGGTCACGACCTCATAGTCGGCGAAGCTCGCCGTGAGCGGGTTGCCGTCGGCGTCGTAGGAGAACTCTTCGAGCAGTGCCTGGGCGATGCCCTGAGCCACACCACCGTGCACCTGGCCTTCGGCTAGCAGCGGGTTCAGGATGCGGCCGGCGTCGTCGACCGTGACGAAGTTGCGCACTCGCGCTTCCCCCGTCTCGGTGTCGACCTCGACTACGGCGACGTAGGCACCGGACGGGAACGTGGGATCGCCCTCGACGTCGGACTCGCACCGCAGCGGGTCGGACTCGGTCGCGGCCGCGACCGCATCCCAGTCGACCCATCGCGCCGGCGTGCCCGCGACGTGGAAGCGGCCCCCTTCGTCGACGTCGAGCACGACGTCGTCAACGGCGGCTTCCAGCAAGTTGGCGGCAGCCTCCCGCGCCCGTGCCACCAACTGGTCGGCGGCGGCCGCGACCGCCGATCCGGCCCGCTGCACCGATCGGGAGCCGCCGGTGATGCCTCCCCGCGGGATCACGTCGGTGTCGCCGTGCACAACCTCGATGGCATCGAGGGCGAGTCCGGTGCGGTCGGCCACGAGCATCGCCCACGACGTGTGGTGGCCCTGGCCGTAGGGGTTCGAGCCCGTCTTGACGAGCACCGTCCCGTCGGCGCGCAGCTCGGACGCGCCATACTCGCTGCCCGGAACGCCGGCCGTCCGGTCGAGGAAGGTCGCTACACCGATGCCCAGCTGGACGCGATCGCCGCGCTCGCGTCGCTCACGCTGTTCGGCTCGAAGCTCGTCGTGGCGTGCAGTGCGAAGCGCGAGGTCGAGGGCCCGTTCGTAGTCGCCGCTGTCATAGGTGAGCCCGGTGGGCGTGCTGTACGGGAAGTCGGCGGGCTTGAGCAGATTGCGACGCCGCACCTCGACCGGATCGAGGCCGGCTTCGGCGGCATACAGATCGACCGCGCGTTCGAGGAGGGCGGCCGCCTCGGGCCGGCCCGCTCCCCGATAGGCAGTGGTCGGAGTCGTCGACGTGGCGACGGCGTCCATCTCCCAGTGGATCTGCGGGATTCGGTAGACGCCGGACGAGAGCGCACCGGTGTTGCGGGGAAGCAGTGGCCCGGCGAGCGCGTAGGCGCCTGCGTCGGCCAGGAGCCGCACCCGCAGCGCCTCGAATGTTCCGTCCCGCCGACCGCCCAGCTCGACGTGCTGGATCTGCGCCCGCGAGTGGCCGAGGCCGACCATGTCCTGCGAGCGGGAAGGCACCCAGCGGACCGGGCGGCCGACGCGCCGTGCCAGCCAAGGCAGCAACACCTCTTCGGGATAGGCCCGTCCCTTCGCACCGAAACTCCCGCCCACATCGGGAGAGACGACGCGTACCTGGTCGGGCTCGAGGCCGTGGACCCGGCACAACATGGCGCGGATGGGGTGGGCGCCCTGGCAGCTCGACCAGTGCGTGAGTCGGCCGTCGGGCTCCCACCGGCTCGCCCCCACGCGCGTCTCGATCGGGCACGGGGCGACCCGCGCGCTCCGGAACGTGGCCCGCACGACGACCTCGCAGCTATCCACGTCGACGTCGTCGGCGGCGAGGCCGCCCTCGGCATGCAGGACGACGTTGGTGCCCGCGTCGGGGAACAGAAGCGCCTCCCCGCGCAGGGAGGCCTCCGGATCAACGAGCGGCGGGAGGGGATCGAGGTCGACCACTACCGCGGTGGCGGCGTCGGCTCCGGCCTCACGCGTCTCGCTCACGATCGCGACGATCGGTTCGCCGACGAACCGGACGACACCGTCCGCGAGGAGGGGACGGGCCATCGCTTCCGGGAAGGCGGGATTGACCGGCGGGTACGGTCCGATGTCGAGCTCCGCCGCGGTCACGACGTCGAGGACTCCGGCCACGGCGCGCGCCTCGGCGACGTCGACGCCGGTGATGCGCGCGTGGGCGGCCATCGAGGTCACGTAGGTGACGTACGCGGCGTCAGGCAGTTCGACGTCGTCGACGAAACAGGCCCCGCCGGTCAGGAGCCGGGGGTCCTCGGTGCGGATAACTCGCGTGCCGTGCAGCGTCATCACCACCGAGCCTTCCAAACTTGAGGCAATAAGGGCCCGCCTGAGGCCGTTCTGGCCGCGGAATCCCGCCAATTCTGGCGGGATTCCGCGGCCAGAACGGGCCGTGCGCCCTATCAGCGCTCGACCGTTACTGCCTCAAGTTGCGGCGAGCCAGTAGCCCTCACCGGTGCGGCCCGCCGCGATACTGACGACGGTCTTGCCGTGATCGGCGCCGGCGGCGGAGCCGAAGAACCCGACGTCGAAGGCGAACACGCCGCCGTCGGCCGCGGCCAGCCAGTAGCCGTCGCCCTCTGGGTGAGGCGCCATCCCGGTGATCGGCTGCTCGAGCTCGAGGTGTCCGGTGGAGCCGTGGAAGGCGGCGTCGCCGAAGGCGAACACCCCGCCGTCGGAAGCCACCAACCAGTAGCCGTCACCGGAGGGCGTGGTCGACATCCCGACAATGGGCTCCTTCAAGTCGATGTGACCGGTCGAGCCGTGGAAGCGGGCGTCGCCGAAGGCGAACACCCCGCCGTCGGAAGCCACCAACCAGTAACCCCGGCCTGAGGAAGTCCGCGCCATGTCGACGATCGGCTCCTTCAGGTCGATCTCATCGGTCGAGCCGTAAGAGCCGGCCCGACCGAAGCTGAAGACCGCGCCGTCAGAGGCCACCAGCCAGTAGCCGCTGTCGGTGAGAGTGGTCGCGATCGCGACGATCCCCTCATGGGTCATCTGACTCGCCGACCCATGGTCGGCGGCATCCCCGAACGCGAACACCTCGCCGCCGGAGTCCACCAGCCAATACCCCCGATCGGAGCGGGTTGCTGCCATGTCCACGAGCGGATGTGAATCGACGACATCGACATCGGCAGTCGAACCATAGAAGCCCACGTCGCCGAAGGCCATCACATCCTCGTCGTAGTCTCGCTCCAGTGGCGTCGAGCACGCAGCACCGCCGGGGATCGCGAGGCTTTCACCGTGCTGGGCGACAGGCCGTGGCGTCGACATCTCGGCGGTGAACGGGTCGACGGCGAACACCGATCCCT
>CAZWDB010000108.1:0-14856 GCA_964632885.1 uncultured Acidimicrobiales bacterium
GGACTGCCAGGTGGTCGCCGGCATGGCTTGCCGCCACGTGGCGTTCCAACTCCACGAGCACGCGCATGGTGCGCCCTGAGAGATAGGCGCGCAGCCCACGGCGAAGCTCCGGCGCGATCGCGAGCTCACACCCGGCGGCGCGAGTGAGGCGTGAAGGGATCCGCGTTCCCGAGTTCGGCTGGGCGAGGAAGAGAACCCGTAGCAGCGCCTTGTACGCGTCGGGAGTGGCGGCCGCGAACGGGAAGCAGCCGTACAGGACCTCTCCTTCCTGCGCGCTGGCGGCAGTGAGTCGGAGGCGGGCGCCGTCGGCGCGGTCTGCCACCGCGATCGCGAGATATTCCGACGCGCTGGTGTGGGTGAAGTTGAAGGGCGGGCGCATGGCGCGGAGGAGCTCGGTCTCCCGGCCGACGGCGAGCGCCTCGGTCTCGCACTCCTCCCACTTGATGCTCCGAACCGCCGTCACCAGCAGCACGCGACGCTCCTCGTCGCCGGCGGAGACACGCGCGTACGAACGCAGACGGGTGCGAAGGTTCTTCGCCTTCCCGACATAGAGCAGCTCGTCGCCTTCGCCGAGCATCATGTAGACGCCCGGTTTCGAGGGCACCTCCGTGAAGAACTTCTCGCCCAGCCGGGCGTGCAGCGGCCCCGTCATCGCCCTAGTGACGCTACCCCGGATGTCGTGCTGCGGCCTGCTCGCACCCGTAGGCTCAGTACGTGGAGTACGTGACGCTGCAGCACGAGGTTCGGGCGGTCGGAGCGCGCGTCGCCGGCATGCTCCGCGCCGTGCCAGGAGGCGACCGAGCCGTCCGCGGGCTCGACTGGACCATCGCCGAGCTTGGGGCTCACCTGGTCACGGTGGCGCGACGCAACTTGGTCGTGGGGACAGGCGGAACGTTCGAGTGGGACCCGGGTTCGTCCCCCCACTCCTCGATGGCGGCATTCAACGACGATGAGATCGAGGAGCTCGACGAACACCGCGCCGGAAGCCTGGCGGAGCTGCTCGAGGCGGAGAACGCCGCCCTCCTGGAGGCGTATGGCGACGACCCGGATCGCGTAGTGAGGTGGCCGCACTACGAAGCCCGCGCGCAGGAGAGCCTCGGTGTGTGGTTGGGCGAGTTGGTCGTGCATGGGCTCGATCTGGCCCGCACTTTGGGTCGGGACTGGTCCATTCACAGGGAACAGGCGGTTGCGGTGTTCGACGGGGTGCTTCCCGCCCTGCCCGTGTACGTGAACCGGGCCAAGGCCCGCACCGCCGCGGGTGTCTACCATCTGCACCTGCGCGGCGACGGCGACTACGGCCTCGACGTGTCCGCGGACGGGACGGTGGTCACGAGCCGGGCCAAGCCGTCGCGAAGCGACCTCCATGTTTCGGCCGATCCGGTCGCCTATCTGCTGGTCGGATACGGCAGAGCCAACCGCTGGTCTGCCATCGGGCGGGGCGCGATCATCGCCTGGGGGCGGAAGCCGTTGCTGGCACTGCGATTTCCGGACCTCTTCGAGCGCCCTTGAGGTACCGTCGTCGTCGTGCGGGACATTCGTGATGCCGCGCCCGACGAGGTCGAGCTCCTCGCCCGTATCGCCGCGGCCAGCTTCTACGACGACCCTGTGATGGGTTGGATCTTTCCGGACTCGACGGCGCGTCTGGACCAGTTGCGGACCGTGTTCACTGGATTCGCTCACGGTTACTTTCCGGATCGGGGAGTGGTGCACGTGATCGGCGACGCGTGCGCGTCGTTCTGGCGTAGACCCGACTTCGACCACCATCCCGCTGCTGGCGACCCGAGCGACGAGAGTGGCACCGCGGGTACGGACGCCGAGGCAGAGCCGAGCCCGTTCCCGCCTGACATCGTCGACCGGCTCGGCGTGTTGTCCGCCGCGATGCAGGCCACCCACCCGCACGAGCCCCACTGGTACCTGAACGTGCTGAGCACCGTCCCGGAGCGTCAGGGTCAGGGGTTGGGTTCGAAGGCGATGCGGGCGGTTCTCGACCAATGCGATGCCGACCGGATTCCCGCCTATCTAGAGTCGACGAATCCCCGGAACATGACGTTGTACGAGCGGCAAGGGTTCCGTCAGACCGCCGAGGTGCCGTTAGCAGACGGACCGTCGATCTATCCAATGTGGCGGGATCCCCGGTAGATCGCCGAAGCTTTCAGACGTGGCCGAGAACGAACCGACAACTCCCTGGCGTCGCCGCGGCGGCGGTGCGCGCCGCGCGCCGCTGCTCACCCTCCTCGATCTCGAGGCCCATGGCGATGACGACTTCACGGCGATCGCACCTGGTGAGGGACCGGGCCGGCTCTACGGCGGCCAGGTCGCAAGTCAGGCGCTGCGTGCCGCGACCCTCACCGTGGAACGCTCCCGCCTCCCGCACTCGCTACACGCCTACTTCATCCGCCCGGGCCGGCCCGGAGTCCCGGTCGACATCCATGTGGAGCGCACCCGCGACGGCGGATCGTTCAGCACCCGCACCGTCTGGGCAAGGCAGGGCGACGAAGCGATCTTCTCGCTGATCGCCTCTTTCCACGCGGGCGAGCCGGGCGACGACTGGCAGCCCTCCGGGCTTCCCGATGTGCCCCGCCCCGACGAGGTCGCGGAGCGCGAGCCGATGATGGGCCGCTTCGGTTCGGGGTTCGACATGCGACCGATCCACCGGTCGGAGGGGTTCCGTCTCCATCCCTGCTGGGTGCGGCTCACCGAGGAGATCGACGACGACCCGTTGCTGCACGCGTGCGCGCTCGCGTTCATCTCCGACCGTGCCGTCGTCGGCTCAGCGCGCGCGCCGGGCGCCACCGGGCGGCTGAACGCCGCCAGCCTCGACCACTCGATCTGGTTCCACCGGCCGGTGCGGGTCGACCAGTGGCTCCTCTTCTCGGTTGAGCCCGCCCGGAACTTCGGCGGACGCGGGTTGGCGCTCGGAACTTTTCACACGGTCGACGGGATCCTCGTCGCGTCCATCGCCCAGGAGGCCCTGCTGCGCCAGCCGCGGTAAGCGGAGCAGCTACGACTCGGCGCTGCAGTCGACGCAGGTACCCATCACGTCGAGCTGGTGACGCTCGATCGAGAGGCGGGCGCGCCGCGCGACCGCGGCGACCTCACGCTCGAGTGCCTTCTCGAAACGGGCGCTTAGCGACACATCCTGCACCGACCCGCACCGCGAGCAGATCAGGTGGTGATGATGGTCGTCGGTGAGCTCCTCGGTGAGTTCGTAACGGGCAAAATCGTCGCTCGTCACCACTCGGTGCACGACCCCGACGCTCTCCAGGATGGCGAGATTGCGGTAGGCCGAGCTCTGCACGAGGCGAGTCTCGCGGGTGAGGATCTCCGGGATCGCCAGCGGGCGCTCCGCGTGGGCGAGCACCTCGATCAGGCGTCGTCGGTTCGACGTGTACCTCTGATCGGCGCGCCGCAGCCGCGTCGCGGCGACGTCGTGAAGATCGGCGGGCACCTGCATCACGTTAGCGGGAATGAGAATGACCGAGAATCAGTCACTGTGGCCGCGGCCATGGCCCGCGTCGTCGAGCACCACCCGGTCCTCGTCGAAGTGGACGAAGTGCCCTCCATAAGCCTCCGCCAGCCGAGCCGGGTCGAGGGCTCGTTCGGGTGGACCGGTCGCGACGATCCGGCCCGCCAGCAGCAGGACGTGGTGCGCTCGTCTCGCCTCGTCGATGTCGTGGGTGGTCACAACCACCGTTCGGCCTTGGGCGACTTCGTCCTCGATCACCTCGTCGATGCGTTCGTGGGCGGGGATGTCGAGGCCCGTCAGCGGTTCGTCGAGGAGGAGCAGGTCGGCTTCCTGTGCCAGTCCCTGGGCCACGAACACCCGCTGACGCTCTCCACCCGACAGTTCGCGGAGGTGGCGACGCCGGAGGTCGCCGATGCGGAGGCGGTCGATCGCATCCTTGACGGCGCGTTTGTCGCCAGTCTTCAACCGACCGAAGTAGCCCCGGCGGGCATACCGTCCCATGGCGACCACCTCCTGCACCGTCACCGGAAGTTGGTCGTTGACATTCGCCGCTTGCAGGACGTAGGCGACGTCGCGCTGGCTCTCGGCGGGCCGCCGTCCGAGCACTTCGAGGTCGCCGTTCCTGGGGGTGATCAGCCCGGCGATGGCGTGCAGCAGCGTCGACTTACCGGAGCCGTTGGGCCCGATGAGGCACGTGAACGAAGCCGACGGGACCTCCAGGTCGGCCCGTTGCAGGGCCACGTGCCTGCCGTAGCCGAGCACGAGGTCGCGGGCGACGATCGCGGGCCCTTCATTGCGAATGGCTCTCATTTCTGAAGTAGTGTAGTCGAGACTCGTTCCCATTCTCCCCGGATGGAGCCCCACACCGGCATGGTTTTGCTACGACTCCGCCTCGCGGTCTCCGTGGTCCTGATGACGGGCATGATCGCGGCGTGTTCGGGCTCGGGGCGCGATCCCCAGGGCCCTGCGGGAGACGGCGTGCTGGTGGTGGCGACCACCTCGATACTCGGTGACGTGGTCGAGAACGTCGCCGGCGACGACGCCACCGTTGAGGTCTTGATCCCGAACGGAACCGATCCCCACGGATTCGAGCCGTCCGCCCGGCAGATGGCCCGTCTCCAGTCTGCCGATCTGGTCGTGGCCAACGGTCTCGGCCTCGAGGCCAGTTTGCGGTCTGTGCTGGAGAGCCTCGCCACCGGCGGCCCTCCACTCGTGGAGGTCGCCGAGGAGGTCGACCCGTTGCCATTCGGCCACGCGGGCGCCGACGGTGACGAGGACGACGGCGCTGACGATCACGACGGCGATGACGACCATGGCGACCTCGATCCCCACTTCTGGACCGATCCGTTGCGGGTCGCCACCGCGGCAGACGTTGTTGCCGCCGCTCTGGCTGAAGTCGCCAGCGAGGTGGACTGGGCCGGTCGCGCCCGCCGGTACGGGGAAGAGCTCGAGAAGCTGCACCGCGACATCGAGCGCATTCTGGAAGAGGTGCCGGCAGGCCGGCGGAAGCTGGTGACCAACCACGAGGTGTTCGGGTACTTCGCCGCCCGGTACGGGTTCGAGGTCACGGGCGTCGTCATACCGGGCGGCACGACGATCGCGGAACCGAGCGCCAGTGACCTGGCGCAGCTGGCGGCAACCATTCGTGAGGAGCACGTTCCGGCGGTCTTCGGTGAGACGACCCAGTCGGGAGACCTGGTCGAGGCATTGCGCCGTGAGGCCGACCTCGAGGTCGAGGTCGTCCCTCTGTTCAGTGAAGCGCTCGGCGATGCCGGCTCGGGCGCCGACAGCTACATCGGGATGATGGGCGTCAACGCGCGGCGCATCGCGGAGGCGCTGGGGTGAACTGGCTGCTGGAGCCCTTCGAGCCCGACTTCATGCAAAGGGCTCTGGTAGCGGGCACACTCGCGGCGCTGACGACCGCGCTGGTTGGCACGTGGATAGTCCTCCGAGGGATCACCTTCATCGGGGACGCCCTCGGCCATGGAGTGCTCCCTGGCATAGCACTCGCCTTCGTCCTCGGCTTCGACCTGACGATCGGTGGGGCCGCGGGGGCGGCAGTCATGGTGGGCGGCATCAACCTCGTGAGCAGGCGGGCGCGACTCGCGGGCGACACGGGGATCGGTCTGCTGTTCGCCGGGATGCTGGCACTGGGTGTCGTGATCGTGTCGAGAGGAGGCGCGTTCTCGACCGACCTCACCGGCTTTCTGTTCGGCAGCATCCTTGCGGTCGACTCCGTCGACCTCTGGGTGATGGTGGCGTCGCTCGGAGTCGCGCTCGCGTGCACCCTCGCCCTCTACCGACCCTTTCTCGTGCTCGCATTCGACGAGCAGAAGGCGGCGGTCCTCGGCTTGCGCCCCCGTGTCGCCCATACCGCTCTCCTGATCCTCACCGCCGCGGCGGTCGTGTCCTCGTTCCGTGCTGTGGGCACGCTTCTCGTCTTCGCGCTCCTCGTGGCACCGCCGGCGACAGCCGCGCTTCTGGTCCGCCGCGTTCCCGTCATGATGGTCACCGCCGGAGGCTTGGGCGTCCTTGCCGTGGGGGTCGGGTTGCTGACGAGCTACCACGTCGAAACGGCCGCGGGTGCAACGATCGCCCTGGTCTCGGTGCTCCTGTTCTTCGCCGTCCTGATCGTGCGCGAGATAGCGCTGCGGCAGACGACGTGAAGCAGTGAGCGCGCCCTCGGCAGGATTCGAACCTGCGCACCCGGCTCCGGAGGCCGGTGCTCTATCCCCTGAGCTACGAGGGCAGAAGGGGTCAAAGAATCCTACTGTCTCCTAGCGCGGTCGCAGGCACGCCTACCATTGAGTCGTGCCCGAAGCCACTGTGCTCCTCGTCGACGACGATCCCGTCATCCTGAAGCTGCTCCAAGTCAACTTCGAGATGGAGGGTTATGACGTGATCACCGCCTCCGATGGGGCGGAGGGGCTCGAGATGGCGAAGTCGGAGCAGCCCGACATCATCCTGCTCGACATCATGATGCCCAAGATGGACGGCCTCGAGGTGACCCGTCGCCTCAAGGCCGACGAGAACCTGAAGTCGATACCGATCGTGCTGCTCTCGGCGAAAGCCCAGGCGTCGGATGTGCAAGCCGGCAAGGACGCGGGCGCCGACGACTACCTCACCAAGCCCTTCGACCCTCTGGAGCTCCTCGCGCGGGTGAGCGAAATCCTCGGGACCGTCGAGTTCTGAGCCGCTGGCCCCACCACGCCGAAAGGGGTCGGCTACATGCGGTCGGGGACCTCGATGCCGAGCAGGCCGAGGCCCGATGAGAGCGTCCGGGCGGTCAGCTCACACAGCGCGAGCCGCGACGAACGCGTCGCTTCGTCGGGCGCCCGCAGCACCGGGACCTTCTCGTAGAACGTCGTGAACGTCTGGGCGAGTTCGAACAAGTAGGTGCACATGCGGTGCGGCTGCAATGTCTCGGCGGTCGCGAAGACCACCTCCTCGAAGTCGAGGAGGTGCAGGGCGAGAGCGCGCTCCGCGTCCTCAGTGAGGGTGACCGTCGTCGACGTGATGCCGGCTTCGTCGACCTCCCCTCGCCTGAAGATCGAGCGGATGCGCGCGTGGGCGTACTGGAGGTACGGCGCGGTGTTGCCCTCGAAGGCGAGCATGCGATCCCAGTCGAAGACGTAGTCCTTCACGCGGTCGCTGGAAAGGTCGGCATACTTCACCGCGCCGATCCCGACCATGCGCGCCACGTCGGCCCGCGCCGCCTCGTCGAGCTCGGGGTTCTTGTCCCGCACCACGGCCTCGGCCCGTTCGACCGCCTCGTCGAGCAGGTCGATCAGCTTCACCGATTCGCCTGAGCGGGTCTTGTACATCTTCTTGTCGGCGCCGAGGATTGACCCGAACGAGGCGTGCTCGACCCGCACGCCCTCAGTCCAACCTGCCAGCCCTGCGACCGCGAAGACCATGGCGAGGTGTTGCGCTTGGGGCGCGCCGACGACGTAGATCACCCGGTCAGCCTTGAGGTCGAGGACCCGATGCCGCAGCGCGGCAAGGTCGGTTGCCTCGTAGCCATACCCGCCCGTGCCGCGCCGCACGATGAGCGGGAGAGGGTCGCCGTCGCGGTTGGCGAAGCCCTCCGGGAAGACACACAGGGCCCCCTCGTCGATCCGCGCCAAGTCGCGCTTTTGGAGTTCGTCGGCGACGTCGTCGAGCAAGGGGTTGTACGAGCTCTCGGGCGCGAGGTCGGCGTCGGTGAGCGTGACTCCGAGCCGGTCGTAGACCGCTTTGAAGTAGGTCTGGGACGCATCGAACAGGACTCGCCACAGAGCCACCGTGTCCTCGTCGCCGCCTTGAAGGGTGACGACGCGCTGCCGGGCGCGGGCCGCGAAGGCATCGCTTTGATCGAATTTCGTCTGGGCTTCCTGGTAGAAGCCCGTCAGGTCGCCGACCGAGAGCTCCTCGGCCGCCTGATCCTCGCCCAGATCGACGAGGTGCTCGATCAACATGCCGAACTGCCGGCCCCAGTCGCCGAGGTGGTTCTGGCGGATGACGGTGTGTCCGAGGAACTCCAGCGTCCTAGCGATGCTGTCGCCGATGATCGTCGAGCGGAGGTGGCCGACGTGCATCTCCTTGGCCACGTTGGGGTGCGAGTAGTCGATTACGACCCGTTCGGCCGGTTGTTCGCCCACGCCGAGGCGGGCGTCAGCCAGCAGCTCGGTCGCCGCTCCTTGTAGCGCCGCGGCGCTGAGGGTGAGGTTGATGAACCCTGGACCCGCGACCTCGACGGCCGAGCACAGATCGTCGAGCCGGGCGGCGGCGACGATTGCTTCGGCGACTTCCCTCGGCGGCCGCCCGACCCGTTTGCCGAGGGCCATCGCGGCGTTGGCCTGATAGTCGCCGAACGATGCCTGCTGGCTGCGGCGCAGCACCGGATCGGCTCCTGCAAACTCGGGACCGAGCGCCTCCTCGATCGCCGTTTCGAGGCGCTCGCGGAGGGTGTGCAGGGGATTGGCCATGCTTGATCGTCCGATGTCGCGGCCAGCGACGTCAAACTGTTTGCCCGTGAACCCCCTGCCCCGAGCTCTTCTGCCCGCGACGGCAGCGATTGCCGCCGACGGCTCACTGTCGATCGGTGGCTGCAGTGTCCTCGCGCTCGCGGAGGACTTCGGGACGTCGCTGTTCGTCTACGACGAGCACCACCTCAGGGCGCGCTGCCGGGAGGCGCTGGCCGCCTTCGGCGACGGAGTCGCCTACGCCTCGAAGGCGTTCCTGTGCAAGGCGATGGCCACCCTTGTGCACCAGGAAGGTCTGTGCATCGACGTGTCGACGGGAGGCGAACTCCGCGTCGCCGTAGCGGCGGGAGTGCCCGGGGAGCGCCTCGTGTTGCACGGCAACAACAAGTCGGCACGGGAGTTGGCAGAGGCAGCGGGGGCTGACGTCGGCCGCGTCGTGGTCGACTCCTTTGACGAGATCCGACGGCTCGAGACGCTGCATGCCGAGACCGGCTGGGTGCCGCGGGTGCTCGTGCGGGTGACGCCGGGCGTGGAGGCCCACACCCACGAGTACGTCATGACCGGGCAGGAAGACAGCAAGTTTGGGTTCTCGATCCAGAGCGGCGCGGCGGCCGAGGCGGTCGAGAGGCTTAGGCGGTCGGCGGCCGCCGAACTCATCGGCATCCACGCCCACATCGGCAGCCAGATCTTCCTGCTCGCCAGTTTCGTCAAGGAGATCGAGGCAATGGCGGCCTTCGTGGCTCCGCTCGGTCTTCCCGAGCTGTGTGTAGGCGGTGGCCTAGGTGTGCCCTATGTCGAGGGTGAGGAGGCTCCGACGATCATGCAGTGGGCTGCGACTCTGAGGGAGGCTTGCCAGTCGGCCGGGGTGCCTGACGACATCCGGCTGACGGCTGAGCCGGGTCGGGCGATCGTGGCCGATGCGGCGATCACCCTCTACACGGTCGGGACGATCAAGGAATTGCCCGGGATACGCACCTACATCGCGGTCGACGGCGGGATGAGCGACAACCCGCGGCCGGTGCTCTACGGGTCGGGGTACGAAGCATTCCTACCGAGGCAGACGGATGCCCCTCGTCCTCTGGTGGCGACGGTGGTGGGCAAGCACTGCGAGTCCGGCGATGTGGTCGTGAGGGATGCGCATCTGCCTGACGACGTCGCCGTCGGTGATGTGCTCGCCACGCCGGTCACGGGCGCCTATGGCCACTCGATGGCGTCGAACTACAACAAGGTGGCCCGGCCGCCGGTCGTGTTCGTGCGCGATGGCGCTGCGAAGGTGGTCGTTCGCCGTGAGACCTACGACGACCTTCTCCGCTTCGACGAGGATCTGCAGTGAGGCCGCCTCGGCGCCACCTTCGGCTCATGGCCGGTCGACGGGCACAACTAGCGTGGACTGGATGAGGGACTCTCCGGTCAGGGTTGGCCTGCTCGGCTGCAGCAACGTCGGCGGCGCGCTTGTGAAACTGGTGCAGGATCACGCGGACTCCATCGCCGAGCGCAACGGCGTGCGGCTGGAGATCACGCGCATCGCGGTCCGCAACCTTGCCAAGGAGCGCGCCGTGCCGATCCCGGACGGCGTCCTCACCCATGACTCCGCGGGCGTAGTCACCGATCCCGACATCGACGTGGTCGTAGAGGCGATGGGCGGCATCGAGCCGGCGAGGACGCTGATCCTCGACGCGCTCAAGTCGGGCAAGCCGGTCGTCACCGCGAACAAGGAGTTGCTCGCCAACGTGGGCGATGAGCTGTTCGAAGCGGCGGCATCTGCGGGCGTCGACCTCCTCTACGAGGCGTCGGTCGGCGGCGGCATCCCGCTCATCCGTCCGCTGCGCGAGTCACTTGCGGGAGAGCACATCACCAGGGTGATGGGCATCGTCAACGGCACGACGAACTACGTCCTCACCCGCATGACCGAAGAGGGCGCCGCCTATGGCGAGGCGTTGGGTGAGGCCCAGACGCTTGGGTACGCGGAGCTCGACCCGACCGCGGATGTCGAAGGGTTCGACGCGAGCGCGAAGGCAGCGATCCTCGCGGGCATCGCGTTCGGCGCGAAGGTCGTCGCCGGCGACGTCTACCGGGAAGGCATCAGCGGGATCACCCCGGCCGACATCTCGTTCGCCCGCCGGCTCGGCTATGTCGTGAAGCTGCTCGCGATCGCGGAGCAGATCGATGGCGAGGTGGCCGTCCGAGTGCATCCCGCCATGCTGCCGTCGACCCATCCGCTTGCTGCGGTGCGGGAGTCCTTCAACGCGGTCTTCATCGAGGGCGACGCCGTCGGCGAGCTGATGCTCTACGGAAGGGGGGCGGGAGGCATGCCGTCGGCCAGTGCGGTGCTCGGCGACTTGATCGACGCCGCCCACAACCTCCGAATCGGCGGGGCAGGCCGCACGTCGACGCTCCGCCACATGGCGCTTCGCCCCATCGACGAGCTCACATCGCAGTACTACATCAACATCGAAGTGGCCGATCGCCCCGGCGTCCTCGCGGCCGTGGCGGGTGTGTTCGGCGACAACAACGTCTCGATTCGCTCGATGGAGCAGGTGGGCCTGGATGAGGAGGCCGAGCTGGTCTTCATCACCCACACGGCGCGCGAGGCCCACATGCAGGCCACCATCACCAGCTTGCGGAAGCTGGAAGCGGTCGACCGGATCGGCACCGTGCTGCGGGTAGTGGGCGAGGAGTGAGACCGTCACTGTGACCGGGGCAGGTTGGCGGGGGGTCATCGAGGAGTACCGCGACCTACTTCCAGTCAACGACGAAACGCCGGTGGTGACCCTGCAGGAAGGCGGCACGCCGCTGCTACCGGCGCCGGTGCTGAGCGAGCGGCTCGGCGCCGAGGTCTGGCTGAAGTTCGAGGGTGCGAATCCGACCGGCTCGTTCAAAGACCGGGGAATGACAGTCGCGATCTCGAAGGCCGCCGAGGAGGGGGCCAAGGCGGTCGTCTGTGCCTCCACCGGAAACACCTCGGCATCGGCCGCCGCGTATGCGGCCCGAGCTGGTCTGACGTGCGCGGTGTTGATCCCGGAGGGCTACATCGCGCTGGGCAAACTGTCGCAGGCGTTGATTCACGGAGCGAAGGTGCTCCAGATCCGCGGCAACTTCGACGCGTGCCTCGGGCTCGTCCGCGAGCTTGGCGACCGGGCCCCGGTTACCGTCGTGAACTCGATCAACCCCTACCGCATCGAGGGTCAGAAGACCGCGTCGTTCGAGATCGTCGACGTGCTTGGTGACGCGCCCGACTATCACCTCGTACCGGTCGGCAACGCGGGGAACATCACCGCGTACTGGAAGGGCTACCGCGAGTATCAGGACGCCGGTCGGATCGCCCGGCTTCCCAAGATGCTCGGCTTCCAAGCGGAGGGAGCCGCGCCTCTCGTGCACGGTCACGACGTCGACGCGCCTGAGACCATCGCGACCGCGATCAGGGTCGGCAAGCCCGCGTCCGGCTATGGCGCCCTCGCCGCCGCGAGCGAGTCGGGCGGCGGCATACATGCGGTCACCGACGAGGAGATCCTCGAGGCCTACCGGCTGCTCGCGTCCCGCGAATCGATCTACTGCGAGCCGGCGTCGGCTGCGTCGGTCGCGGGCCTGCTGAAGCTGGGCGTGCCTGAGGGCTCGACGGTTGTGTGCGTCCTAACCGGTCACGGTCTGAAGGACCCCGACATCGCCATCGGCCAGATCGCGGTTCCCGCGGCGGTCGACGCCGACTACGCGGCGATCTACGCCGAACTCGGCCTCTGAACCGGCCGAACTTGAGGCAATAGCGAACGGAATCCGTTCGTTATTGCCTCAAGTTCGCCGGCGTGGTGGGGTCGAGGGGGGTGACTGTCGTTGAGAGGGAACCTGCTACCATCAAGAACGCAATCCGCTCGCCGATTCAAGGCAGCGTGCCCTCGAATCCGAGGGGTGGCCGGGGGGCTAGGCCGAACGGCTCTGCAACAAAGTCTCCGGTCGCTCCGGTACGCCTCGCCCGTCGGGCGGCTGCAGGCACACGGTCGTTGTCAACGGCTGCCCTCCACGAGAGCACCAACCAGCACGATCGAAACAACTCCATCGCAACAACTAGCGAGGTACAGACATGGGCGGAGAGCCAGCGCTCGAACGCTCGGTCCTCGAGCGCAAGGAGCGTGACGAGCTCCACACCATCGCCGAGGCTCTCGGGGTGAAGCCCGGATCGCGAACCCGGAAGGCTGATCTGATCGATCAGATTCTGCACGCGGCCGGGGTCGACATCGGCTCAGACAACGGCGCGGTGAACGGCCAGAAGGACGCTCCCGCACGCACCAAAGCCACGCGCGACACGACCGGCACCGAGACCGCCGAGGCGCAGGCAACCGACACGCCGCCGGCCGACACGCCGGCTACTGAGGTGCCGGCTACCGAGCTGCCGACTAGTGGCCGGCCCGCGGGCGACGCGCCGACTAGTGACCCGCGGGGCGACACTAGCGACGCCCAGCCCGATCCAGCGGGCGCCGAGGCAGCTGCCGATGCTCCCGGTGAGGCCGAGGCTGCCGCGGAGACCGATGCAGCCGGCAAGGCGGCGTCCTCTGACGGCGCCGGTACCGACGAACCCATTGGGGACGAGAAGGGTGAGGACGCGGCGGAGGCGAAGGAGCCGACGGGGCGAGGTCGCCGAGGCGGCGGCGGGAGCAGCGACCGTGAACAGGGTCGCGGCCACCAGCAGAGGTCACGCGGCGGCCAGCAGCAGTCAGGCCAGCAAGGGTCCGGTCAGCAGGGCTCGGGCCAGCAACAGTCAGGCCAGCAGGGGTCGGGCCAGCAGGGGTCGGGCCAGCAGGGCCACGACGGGGCCGGCGAGACCGGCAACCGCCGAGGCCGCCGGCGCCGGGGCCGCGACCGTGACCGCGATCGCGATCTCCAGGCCCAAGAACGGGGAGCCGAGCAGCAGTACCAGGGCGAGCCGATCCCCGTCGCGGGCCTCCTCGACCTCCCGGACCAGGGCTACGGCTTCATCCGCACCGCGGGCTACTTGGCAGGCAACGACGACATCTACGTGTCGATGAGCCAGGTGAAGAAGTTCGCGCTCCGGCGGGGTGACTACATCGAGGGAGCGAGCCGGCCCGCGCTCGGCAACGAGAAGTACGGCGCCTTGCTGCGCATCGACACCGTCAGCGGGATGTCGGCCGACGAAGCGAGGGCCAGGCCCCGCTTCGAAGACCTGACGCCGCTGTTTCCCGACGACAAGCTGAAGATGGAGCTACCCGGTGACGCGGCCAACATCACCGCCCGCATCATCGACCTGATCTCGCCGATCGGAAAGGGCCAGCGGGGCATGATCGTCTCGCCGCCCAAGGCCGGAAAGACGACTGTCATCAAGCACATGGTGAAGTCGATCGAGGCCAACAACCCGGAAGTCCACCTCATGGTGCTGCTGGTCGACGAGCGGCCCGAGGAAGTCACCGACATGCGCCGCTCCACCAAGGGCGAAGTGATCTCGTCCACGTTCGACCGGCCGAGCGACGAGCACACCCAGGTGGCCGAGCTGGCTCTCGACCGGGCCAAGCGTCTGGTCGAGCAGCAGAAGGACGTCGTCATCATCATGGACGGCATCACCCGACTTGCCCGGGCCTACAACCTCTCGGCGCCGGCGTCGGGACGGCTCACCTCCGGCGGTATCGATCAGGCGGCGATCTATCCGCCCAAGAGGTTCTTCGGCGCCGCTCGCAACATCGAGGAAGGCGGCTCGCTCACGATTCTCGCGACCGCGTTGATCGAGACGGGGTCGAAGGCCGACGACGTGATCTTCGAGGAGTTCAAAGGCACCGGCAACATGGAGCTGCGCCTCGACCGGAAGCTGGCGGAGCGCAGGCTGTACCCCGCGATCGACGTCAACGCGTCTTCGACGCGGCACGAGGAACTGCTCTTCGACCGCCGCTCCCTCGAGCTCGTGTGGAGGCTCCGCCGCGTCTTGAACGGGCTGGCCGAGGACGGCACCTCCGCCCGCGCCCTCGATCTGTTGATCGAGAAGATCAAGGTCACCAAGAGCAACACGGAGTTCCTGCACGAGATCGCCAAGGCCCAAGGCGCGCTGTAAAGATGGTGCCGACGAGAGAAGGAACGAGAGAGAGATGAAGACCGAGATCCACCCCAATTACGACGAAGCGTCCGTTCGGTGTTCCTGCGGCAACACCTTCACGACCCGGTCGACGAAGTCCGATCTCCACGTGGAGCTCTGCAACGAGTGCCATCCCTTCTACACCGGCAAGCAGAAGCTCGTCGACAGTGGTGGCCGGGTTGAGCGCTTCGAGCGCCGCTACGGCAAGCGCGGCAAGAAGTAGGCACACTCTCGAGGAGTCAGGGTCCCGAAAGCGGACCCTGACCCCTACAGAGTTACCCTGACCTGGTGCTCGAACGCCTCGCCCGGCTCGAGGAGGAGTACGAGGCTGTTCTGCAGCAGCTCTCCGACCCCGA
>CAZWDB010000109.1:0-14831 GCA_964632885.1 uncultured Acidimicrobiales bacterium
CCGTCGAACTTGAGGCAATAACGAACGGAATCCGTTCGTTATTGCCTCAAGTTCGGCTAGTTCGGCTGGTTCATCCTCCGTAGTTCATCCTGGTGTCCTCCATGCGGAGGACGTCGGTGTCCTCGTCCTTCTGGAAGCCGGCGTCGATCACCTCTCCGACGAACAGTGTATGGCCACCGAGGTTCACGGTCTCCCGAACCTGGCAGTCGAGATAGCCGACGGCCTGGTCGAGGATGGGCGCGCCGCTCACGCCGTCGTGGTAGGGGAACCCGTTGAGGGACTTCGCCGCGGTGTCGACCTCAACGGGCTTGGTGAACTTCCGGACGATGGCACGGTCCTCGCGATCGACGATCGACACGCTGAAGACGTGGCCTTCGGTGATCAGCTCGTGGGTGAACGCGTCGACCTCCACACTCACGCCTACGAGCTTCGGATCGAAGCTCAGCTGGGAGACCCAATTCGCGGTCATCCCGTTCCGTCGCTCGCCGGCCCGACTGCCGATGATGAAGAGGCCCGACGGCATCTTCCAGAGCACCCGCCGCCGAAGCTTGTCGTAGGGATCGGCCTCCTGCCCCTCTGGGATCGGGCCGACAATTCCTTCCTTCACAGGCATGAGCCGACCCTACCCGCCCGTCCGTCGGACCAACTCGGTTCTGGCGCGACTACCGGAGAAACAGCGAGGCGTAGACGACGTAGCCGCGCGACGACGTGCGGGTGTCGCCACCGCCGAAGCTGAAAACCTCGCCTGCCTCGGTGACGAGGCGGTACCCAGAGCCGGAGCGTTGCGGCACGATCGCGCGGATCGGGCTCTGCAGGTCGTCGCCCGCCAAACCGCCCACATGGGTTGCATCACCGAACGCGAAGACGCCACCATCGGCTCCCGCCAGCCAGTAGCCCCGACCGCTCGGTGTCGAGGCGATCGCCGTGACGGGTGCGTTGAGCTCGGCGTCGGCGAGTGCGCCGAAGTGAGGTGCATCACCGAACGCGAAGACGCCACCATTGTCGCTCGCCAGCCAGTAGCCCTGGCCGCTCGGCGTGGACGCAATCGCGGCGACGGTGCCGTCGAGGCCGGCGTTGGCGAGTCCGCCGTAGTAGCGCGCGTCGCCAAATGCGAACACCCCACCGTCGGCTGCGGCCAACCAGTAGCCCCGGCTGCGCGCCGGCGCGAGGCCGACCACGCCGGCCGTCAGCGGTGTGCCGCCGACGCTGCCTAGGAACGGCGCCTCGCCCAGGGCGAACACGCCGCCGTCCTCCGACGCCAGCCAGTAACCATCACCCCTAGGAGTTGACGCGCCTCCAACGACCGGCGCGGCGAGGTCGGTGCCCGCGATGCTGCCGGCGAAGGCCGCGCCGGCATGGGCGAAAACCCCACCGTCGGTGTCGAAGAGCAGGTAGCCCTCACGCCACCGGCCGAGCGCCGGACCGGCAAGGACGCCGGAGGTGAAGGTGGCCACCTCGGGCACCGGCGCGGGTGCCGGCTCCGATCGCGGAGCAGTACGGCTCGCCCGCGGGACGATGACCCGCTCGTCCACGGGAGGAGGCGGGGGCTCGGGCGCCGGAGGCGGTGGGGGCGGCGGGGGCTCAGCGGGGACTCGAGTGAAGATCTGGGACACCCACACCCGGCCCTCGCCGTCAGTGGCGGAGGCGACGCCCGCCAGATTGAAGTCGCCGAGGATGTTGGCCCGGTGGGAGGACGACTGCATGAAAGCGTCGTTCACCTGCTCCATAGAGTCGCCCATCCCGACGTTCTCGGCCACCGCCTGCCAGTCGGGGATGACGGTGCTCACCTTGCCGCCGAGGCCACTGGTATGAAACAGCCGGCCTTCCTCTGCCATGGCCTGGGCCTGCTGGGCGGCGAGTGAGGCCAAACCGTCGTGGTGGTCGACGGGTGCCAGCCCGGAGCCGGAGCGGTTCTGGTTGATGAAAGAAACGGTGGCTCCGGCCGGGGCGATGCCGACGAGGACGACGAGGATGAGACTGGCCGCGGCGGCGATGACTGCGGTGGAGCGGCGTCCGGCGTGGCGGGCGCCCTCGAGTGAGGACTGCATAGGTGGTGTGGCGCTCCGTATGTGTCCTTGGGGCTCGAGGATCGGGCTGCCCGCTCGCGCAGCCTTCGGCGTTCCCCAGCTGTGTCCGGTCAGGTCTGGTCTGGTCGTCAGTAGGTCAGATGGAGCCGGGCCTCGGGTGCATCGGGGGGAGAGGAGGTCCGGACCCCGCGCAACCTAGTCGACGCCAAAGCCTCATTCGGGAATGCTCCGGACGAATCTCACAGCGTGGACTCCCCGACCTCACCCTGTGCATCAGCCTCGGGGGCGAACCCCTGTCGAATGGTGTTCTCGGTGACTACTTTGGGGTCGACGAACTGCAGCAGGTAGTCGGGCCCCCCGGCTTTGGATCCCACCCCCGACAGCCCGTAGCCTCCGAACGGCTGACGCCCAACGACGGCGCCGGTGATCCCGCGGTTGACGTAGACGTTGCCGGCCCGCAGCCTTCGGGTGGCGGCCGCGATGTTGGCGGGAGACCGTGACATCACTCCCGCTGTCAGTGCGTAGTCGGTGTCGTTGGCGAGCTCCAGCGCGTGTTCGAAGTCCCTGGCACGCAAGACCGTCAAGACCGGCCCGAAGACTTCTTCGGTCGCGATCCGCGCGCTGGCGTCGACGTCGGTGACGATGGTCGGTCCGACGAACCATCCTTCGGCAGGCTCGTCGGTGCCCCGCAAGGCGAGGTGGCCCTCCTCCGCCGCCAGATCGATGTAGTCGTGCACGCGGCTGTGGGCGTCGCCATCGATCACCGGGCCGACCGTCACCGACATGTCGCGGGGGTGGCCGACACGCAGCAACCGGGTGGCGCCGATGAGCCGGTCGAGCAGCTCGTCGTAGACCGCGTCGACGGCGATCAGGCGCGAAGCGGCCGAGCACTTCTGGCCCGCATAGCCGAAGGCGGAGTGTGCGATGGCGGGAACAGCCTGATCGAGGTCGGCGTCGCCGTCGACGATGAAGGCGTTCTTCCCGCCCATCTCCGCCACGACGTGCTTCACCTGGCGCTGGCCGGCAGGCGTGACCGCGGCGGTGGCGTTGATCGTCAGCCCGACTTCCTTGGATCCCGTGAAGGTGATGAACGCCACGGCAGGGTGCTGCACGAGATAGGCGCCCACGTCCTCGCCGAGGCCAGGTAGGAAGGCAAGCACGCCCTCCGGCAGCCCGGCTGCATGGAGAGCCTCGACCAGGCGATAAGCGACCGCGGGTGTCTGCTCGGCCGGCTTGAACAGCACGGCATTCCCGGTGACGAGCGCCGAGGTGACCAGACCGGTAGGAATCGCGAGGGGAAAGTTCCAGGGACTGATCACCGCGCCGATGCCCTTCGCCTGATAGGTCAGCCGGTTGTGCTCGCCGGGGGGTGACTCGACGGCGCCGCCCGCGGCCAACCGCAACATCTGGCGGCCGTAGTACTCGCAGAAGTCGATCGCCTCGCAGACGTCGCCGTCGGCTTCATGCCACGGCTTGGCCGCCTCGAACACCTCGAGCGCGGCGAGCTCGTCGCGCCGATGCCGCATCCACTCCGCGGCGCGGAAGAGCACGCCCGCCCGTTCCTGGGGAGGCGTCGCTGCCCATGCCGGCGCGGCGTCGGTCGCGCGCGCGATCGCGGCGTCGGCCTCGGCGGGCCCGCATGACGCCGACGTGGCCACCACCACACCCGGCCGAGCCGGGTCGACGGAGGAGATCGTCGCGGCCGTCATGATCCGCTCGTCACCGATCACAGCGGGCACCTCGAATCCCAGCTGGCCGCCCGCGGCCTCAACAGCCGCGCCGAACGCGGCGCGCACCGACGCACGCCGCCACTCCGCCAGGGGCTCGTGCCGGTAAGGCCCGGGGGAGGTCGGATCTGTGGTAGGCCGCCGCGTGGGTGGCTCGGAGGTCGGCAGGACGGTGTCGGGGCTGGGGGCAACCAGCAACGCGTCCAGCTCGCGATTTTCGGCGTACCGAAGGCGGACGAAGCTCTCGTTCGAGGTGTTCTCGAGCAGGCGTCGCACGAGGTACGCCATTCCGGGCACCAGCTCTCCGACAGGCGTGTAGACGCGGAGGCGGAGCCCCAGACGTTTGATCGCGGCGTGGATCGGCTCGGCCATTCCATACAACATCTGGATCTCGTATCCCGCGTCGGGAACGCCCATCTCCCGTCCGAGGCTGACGGCGTAGGCGAGAGACCGCAGGTTGTGGGAGGCGAATCCGGCTCGCACGTCGCCGTAGTGCTCGAGGAGGAGTCGGACGCAGCGTTCGTAGTTCGCGTCGGTCTCCTCCTTGCGTTCGAAGACCGGGCTCGGCCATCCCGCGGCCTCCGCGACGACGGTCTCGGTGTCCCAGTACGCGCCCTTCACGAGCCTGACGCCGGGGGGCTTCGGCCGGCGTGCGGCCCACGCCAGCAGGTCGCGTAGGTCGTCGTAGGAGTCCTTGAGATAGGCCTGGATGACGATGCCGGCGTCGACATCCCGGAGCGCGGGCTCGTCGAGGAGCTCGCGGAACAGCTGAAGGGTGAGATCCTTCACGTCGAAGTGCTCCATGTCGAGATACACGAAGGCGCCGCGGCGCGCCGCCATCTCGAGCAGGGGCCGCAGCCGCTCCTTGGCTTCGGCGAGGCCGTCCTCACGGGTGAGGGGGCCGTAACGGGGAGCAAGCGCGGTCGGCTTGACGCTCACGTTCACGCGGGGCAACGGCCCGCGGTCGTCGAATTCGAGGTGGTCATCCGGCGCCCACGATCGACTCTTGTCCAGCAGGACGGCCAGCAACTCCTCCACTCGCGCCGCGTACCGGTCGGCTTCGGCCGCGGTGACGGTCTTCTCCCCCAGCAGGTCGACCGTGAAGGCCGACCCGGCCCGCCACAGACGGTGCAGACCGTCGACCGCGTCGGCGGGGCTCGTTCCGACGATGAACTGCTGGGCCATCCGCGAGATGTTCCGCCGGGCGACCGAGGCGGACACCGACGACCCGAAGGGAACATGCTCGGCCACGTCGACGCCGAGGTCGAGCAGGCGGGGTGCATCCGCGCCTTGAAAGTACTCGTGGATGTGGCGGAGCACGTCGGCGTTGTCGGTCGTGGCGGGGAACACGTCGACGAACCGGAAGAGCTGGGTGCGGAACTCCGGGTGGGCCATCGCCCAGGAGAGCATGCGCTCGCTCCACCACGACATCTGATACACGCTGGTTCGCTCGCCCGCGCCCAGCTCGGCTATCCGGCGCGCCAGCGCGGTGACCTCGTCGTCGAACGCCACAGCCCTACCGAACTTGAGGCAATAACGATCGGATTCCGATCGTTATTGCCTCAAGTTCGGGCATCGCGATGCCAATCGGGATCGAGCTGGCGTAGGAAGCTGGCACAGCGCTCCTCCTCGTCGGTCTCACCGATCTCGGCCGCGGCGGCCCGCAACCCGTCGAGCGAGCGCAGGAACCCGCGGTTGGTGGGATGCCGCCAGCGGACATAGCCACTCCCCCGCCACCCCGCGGCCCGCAACGTGTCGAGGCCACGGTGGTAGCCAACTCGAAACGCGGCATAGCGCTCGACAGGGTCGCGCCCCAGCTCCCCCAACCGAGCCCAGCCGTCGAGAAACCGAGGGTGGCGGGCGACGACCGCGGCCACGGCATCGCGGCGCTCATCGTCGGGTGCGGAGAGGGCGCGCTCCAGTGCGGCCGCGGCCTCCTCGGGGGGATCGGGCAGCACCGTCTCCGGCAAGCCGCCCGACATGGTCACCGGCGTGTCGGCCATACCCGCATCGTGCCACGATGCGGACGTGTCCGATGCGACCTGTGTCTTCTGCCGGATCGTGGCGGGCGACGCCGCCAGCCACCTCGTGCTCGACGAAGCCGAGATCGTGGCGTTCCTCGACGCGCGCCCCGTGTTCCCCGGACACGTGCTGGTCGTGCCCCGCACCCACCACAAAACCCTCACCGACGTACCGGCTCCTGCGGTCGGACCGCTCTTCACGACCGTCCAGCGGGTCGCCACCGCGGTTCAGGAGGCGACCGAAGCGCACGGCACCTTCGTCGCGGTAAACAACCGGGTGAGCCAGAGCGTGCCTCACCTCCACGTGCACGTCGTGCCGCGCCGCTTCAAGGACGGACTGCGCGGCTTCTTCTGGCCTCGCCAGCACTATGACGACGCCGACCACATGGCCTCGGTCGCCGCCACCATCCGTTCGAACTTGAGGCAATAACGAACGGAATGCGTGCGTTATTGCCTCAAGTTCGGCGGGAGAGAACGAGCTCGACGACGTCGGCGACGGTGCGAACGCCCTCGAGGTCGCTCTGGCGGAAGAACACGTCGTAGTCCTCCTGCAGCGAGACGGCCATCTCAACGAGGACGAAGCTGTCGTTCACCAAGTCGGTGAGCTCCACCTCGAGCGCTACGCGCTCGTCAGGGACGCGCAGCAGCTCACCGATGTGGCGGCGGATGTCGTCAGCGCTCGTCGTGGTTGTCATCGATCCCTCCTAGGACTTCTGAGAGGACGTCGCGGTGCTCCGCGAGCGTCTTGGCGTACACCTCTTGATCAGCGCGGCGGAACCGCTCGAGCGCCTGATTCACCTCGTCCGCGCCGAAGCGGGACTCCATGCCGTCGAGTGCCTTCCGCACCCAGTAGAGATGCCAGCCCTCGTCCTTCATGATCCGGCGGATGGTTGCGCCGATCTCGGGATGCACCCCGGCCGCCTTCAAGTGCTGGTTGTACTGGTCGATCACCCGGTGCTCGAAAACGAAGGTGACCGCGAGGATCTCCAGCATGTTGGCGGGCAGTCCTGCCGCCTCCAGATACTGGTCCTGGTAGGCCTCGTCGAGCTTCATGGGCCGCGCACCGAGCCGGTCGATGCAGTCGGTCCAGTACCACGCGTGCTGAGCCTCGTCGGCGAAGTGCTTCGAGAGGTCGTGTTGGATCGGGCTCGGACGTAAGGCGTTCGCCAGTCGCCCGAAGAACAGCGACCCGCGGATCTCCGAGCTCCGGTAGTAGCTGAGCAGCCACAGAACCTGGTCCGACACCTCAGCCCGCGCCACAGGTCACCTCCGAATGCTCCCGCAGGACAGCGACCGCGAGGACGCCCTCCGCGAGGGGAACCACAACATGAAGGAAGTCGAGTGAGTCCCGGAAGCGCGTCACACCGTGGGAGACGGCGCCCGTCACGCGGTAAGCCGCGACCGTGTGGCCGCTGTTGTGAGGCGTGGCCTTGTAGGCCGCCTCCTTGACCGTCCACAAAGCGAGACGGGCGCGGGACCGCTCGGGCTCCGGGAGCGCGTCGATGCGGGCTTGCTCGAGGTCGTCGAGGAACAGTCGGGCGGCTCGTTCGGTTATGACGCGGTGCGCCGGCTCGAAGTCCACACCGAGACCGGCAACGGACGATCGGCCGTCGGCCCCGAGCGCCGCGGCGACGACTGTGCCGTCGGCGTGACTGAGCGACAGGTGCGGGTGGGGCGGCCGGAACGGGTCGGGCACACGCATACCGGCGCGCGCCGCGGCTGCCGCGAGGCCGGGCGCGAGGACGACATCGAGCCCGAGAGCTCGCCGCACCGCTCGTTCGGCCTCAGGCCACGACGACATGCCGCCCCCATCTCGTCTCCACGAGCTGCTGCACGACCCGGCGCACAAGAACCCGTGGCTCCGGAGCCCGGTAGTCGTTCCGCGCGCCGCGCAGGTTGCCATTGGCGATGTCCTTGTCGATGTAGAGCTGCGGTCCGAACGGTGAGACCGTTCGCATCGCCTGGCTGACTACTTCGCCTCCGAAGGCCTCGATCCCCGCAGACATGACGTCGAAGCTCTCCTCGTCGGCGAGGAGAGGCGGGAGAATGCCCTTTCTCCTGAACTCGTCGTCCTCGGCGAAGACTTCGAACGCAGTGTTGATTGCCTCGCCGAGCGTCGTGCACTCCTCTCGGCGATGACACAGGTGGTGCACGCCAGGATCCCCGTTCGAAACCAGATCGGGAACCGCTTCGGCAACGAAGTCACCCGTCACCAGGTACAGCGGAGTGGACGCCGCCCCAGGGAGAACCGACAGCAGACCGTAGAAGCAGAGCCGCAGCGTGGTGTGGAAGGCGTTGTACTGCGTGACGCCCCCCCGTTCGTCATCAGCGACCACCGTTGCCACGCGCAGGATCTGCCATGGCAGCCCGCTCTCGGCGACGACTAGTTCCGCCTCCCACTTGGAGCGCTCGTACTCGTTGGCGAAGCCGTCCTCGCCGTCGAGCACGACCTCCTCAATCGGACCTCTCGTGAGGCCCGAGGCGTACACCGTGCTGAGCAGCGCGAGGCGTGCTAGTCGGGGGCAGTCGCGAGCGAACTCGACGACGCGACGCGTCCCGTCGACATTGACGCGATCCGCCGTGTCGGCATCGACGTTGAACCGTGTGACCGCCGCGCTGTGGACGATCTGCACGATGCGGCCTCGGTCGCGACGCGAGACCCCGGCGAAAGGGTCCGCGCTGGTCAGGTCGCCGTCGGCCCGGGTGTGGGCCAGCACATCGAGATCAGTAGTGGAGCGGTACTGCTCCGCGATCCGCGCGCCGAGGTAGCCGCCCGCGCCGGTGATGAGGACTGCGGCGCGCTCACTCATTCGCGGCCTCCGCGAGGGTCAGCTCCGGCCAGTTGGCGGCGTCGGCGCCATGCTCACGGATGATCGCCGCGAGCCACCGCTCCACGCCGAACGCGAGACATCCGGTGGTGACCGGCACACCGTCGAGCTCAATGGCGAAGGCCCGTCCGAAGTGGTCGTGATGGAGGTTGATCGAGGCGATGGCGAGGCCTTCGCCGTAGACGAGTTCGTACTTGGTGGGGTCGATGCGCTGCATCAGATACTGCGGGTTGGTGGACGGCCGGAAGAACGGGTCGGTGGCGTGCTGCCATCGCACGGGCAGGCCCGCGGCGGCGGCAGCCGCGCTGGCCTGCTCGCGGGCCCCGTCGAGGAAAGTGGCAACCTCCGGGGCCGTGGCGATGGCAACGACCTCGCGCATCGTGAAGGCCCACTGCCGCTCGAGGGGCCGGTAATAGGCCTCGCGGCGGTAGCACGTGGCAGTGGTTGTCAGGTACCGAGCTGATGCCAAGGCGTCGCCTCGGAAGAGCACGTAGAGGTGGTAGCAGGCTGCCGGCGTGAGAACTTCGTGGGCCGGCGAGAGCGGGGTGGACGGGGTGAGCGCGGCGCTGCCGTCACCGGCGATCGGATCGGCTGCGAACCGGGCCACGGCGTCGTCGTCGCCGCCGTCGAGGTGCATCGGGAAGCTCGCGAGGTGGGGGAACGATCCGAAGTAGTCGATCCGCTGGAGCTCGGTCACCGGCAGGAACGGCGGGAACGTGAGCGGCTCGGCGTTCCACGTCGCGGCAACCCGGTCGAAGGCCGCCTGTAGCCGACCCGCGAGGTCATAGAGGGAGCCTGACAGTCCCGCGTACCCGCGGGGTGACCACTGCAGGCCGGGCACGTTCTCGAGGGGCGGCGGGGGCGCGATCACGTGGTGCCGCCGAAGAAGGTCCGGTGGATCGTCTCGATGTCGCGGAACGTGCCCGGTGTGAGCTCGTCGAGCTCGACCGTCACGCCGCGCAGGTCCTCGATGAAGAGGATGAGGTCGGTGATCTGCAACGAGGTCAAGTAGCGATCCTCGATTATCGGCGTCGTGTCCGTGAGGCCGGCGGGGTCGGACTCGGGGGTAGCCGCCAGGATCCACTCACGGAGGACCGCGCGGACCTCCCCGGACTGCGGTGTCGCCGTGCTCACAGCTCGGGCTCCTCGACGAGGACACCCATGTCGGTAAGCAGTGAGATGGCCCGCTCGCTCATACGAGCCCGGTGGTCGCGCTGGGCGGGCGTGTCCCATAGCCGGCCCGGCAGTGCCCGCGCATCAGACAGTCCTGCGTCGCTGTAGACATCCGGGTTGTAGTAGTCACGCCACATCGCGGTGAAGTAAGACGCGAGGTGGGAGCGGAGGCGGTCGACCACATCGGACTCCCACTTCGGGTGCCACTGGTCCCAGAGCCGCGCGACCATTCGGCGGCCGAAGATGAGGTGGCGGGCTTCGTCGTCATGGTGGCTGGCGTTGATGGCGCGCGCCACAGGATCGAGGCGCTCGTCTCGAGCCATGAGCACGTTGAACCGGTCAACGGTCTCTTCGAAGATGAGCACCATCGCGAAGAAGAGGAACGTTTCCTCACCCGGCGCGTACTCACGGGGCATCGAGAGCTTCCGACTCGGGTAGACCTTGCCGGCGTAGGCCGTGCAGAAGCCACCGAAGTAGATGCTGTGCTTGTTCTCCTCGTCCAGCATGTGGTGGAGATACGGCGTCACGTCTGCCATGTCGCGCCGGTAGAGGCGAGCTGCCAGGCCCTCCATTAGCGACTTCTCGCCGTGGATGTTGAGGCTGTAGAAGTTCACCGCTTCCCAGAAGCTGAGCCGCCGGCGGGCGGAGTCGTCGAGGTCGTCCCACTCGTCGGTTCCGTACACCGACACCAGCTCCGGGCTCGTGAACCACCCACCGGGATCGAGCGCATCCGGCCAGGGGATGTCGTCGCTCGGATTGCGGAAGTTTCGGCGCGACGACGCGCACAACCGGTCGAGGGTTTCGGCGAACGTGCGGGGTACGCTCACGTCGCCTCCAGCACGGCGCACTGCCAGTTCATGCCGTAGCCCGCCATCGTCAACAGGATCTTGTGGCCGGGGCGTATGTCGCCCTCGGCGTCCACCGCGGCGAGATTCACCACGTTGTCGGCGCTGATCACGTGGCCGACGTCGGCGAGGGTGGGTGCAAGGACGTGGTCGCTCGGCACGTGGAGAAGGCGGGAGAGGATCTGCCATGCCTTGGCGTTCGTGTTCTGCGGCACGATCCAGTCGATGTCTGCCACCGTGAGCCCGATGGCATCGAGGGTCTCCTGCACAGCTCGATGCATGTACGAGAAGAAGGCGCCGACGGTCTCGTCGTCGTCGGCCTGCACCATCGCCCCGTTGGTCACCTGGTGGACAGTGAGGAGCCGGTATCGGGCGGGCGCCGGTGTGACGAGGCACGCGCTCGCCCCGTCAGAGATGAGGTTGTAGGCCTGCTCGTAACGCGCGCCGGCAGGGAAGCGGTCGGCAGTGAGGCACAGAACCTTCTCGAAGCGCTCGCTGTGGACGAGGGCCCGGGCGAGGCGGAGCGACCCGAGCATGCCGGTACAGGCCTGCTGATTGAGACCCACCACGATGGCGCGCCTGGCTTCGAGGTGCGCTTGGAGGCGGCTGGCGGGGAAGTCCATGAGATCCTTCACGTCCCGGCTCCGCGAGAAGTCGCCCGCCCCGACATTCGCATTCTGCGGGATGCACGTCGCGTAGACGATGGCGTCGAGCCCACCGAAGTCAGCGTCCATGGCCTCGACCGCCGCGACCGCCAGGTCGTAGGCCGACTCTTCCCGCGGGCACACATGGTGGTGACGGAAGCCGGCGTCGGCGAGCGCGGCCGCGCTGCTGACAGTACGGCCCTCGAGGTCGCTCTCCTCCACGGTGTGCTTGGTCGCGCCGAGGGCGTAGCCGAGGTGGCTGAGGTAGACGGGCGCGGCTCCCGTCATGCCACCGACCTCAAACGGGGAACGAACCGGCCGGTGCGTCGGGCGTAGTCGCCGTACGTCTCGCCGAGCGGAGACGAGCCGAGCCGCCGCTCTTCACGGCGCGCGGTCAGGCTCAGGCCGACGGACGCGTAGACCAGGGTGCCCAGGGTCACGAGGTGTGGCCCGGCCAGGAAGCCGCCGACGAGGCCGACAAGGAACGCGGTGTAGAACGGGTGGCGCACCCACCGGTAAGGGCCCCAGGTGACGATCTCAGCCGGTCGGTCTGCCTCGCCGTCTTGGTGCCAGAGCGCCAGGGGCACCCGGTGCGAGCCGACGGTGTAGCCGATTAGGGCGATGGAGACGCTCGCGAGGGGGATCGCGACTGTCGCCGCGACGGTGCCCACGCGCCCACCGACGAGCGGCTCGAGCCAACCCATGAGGAAGGCGGCGTGCGCCACCGCGCATCCGAAGAAGGGTGCAGCCGTGAGCCACCAAGCGGCGTTGAACCGACCGTCGGTTCGGAAGAAAACGCGCGGCAGGAGCCCGATCGCGGCCATGTTGAGTAGTACCAGTACAGATGCGTGCGCGCTCATCCCACCTCCTCACGCGTCCATCGGCTTCATCGACCAGGATGAGCGCCCGCTTGAGGATGGGCAATCCGGACAATCCCCCATTGCCGGCTGGGGCACCGCCCTTTGCCGGACGGGGGGCCGAGGCGCGTACGCTCCGAACTGTATGGAGCTGGTGATGATCCGCCACGCCGAGCCCGTCAGGGTCGAAGGGGCGGA
Organism: uncultured Acidimicrobiales bacterium; assembly: GCA_964632885.1. Classification (GTDB taxonomy): domain Bacteria; phylum Actinomycetota; class Acidimicrobiia; order Acidimicrobiales; family CAZWDB01; genus CAZWDB01. The sequence continues at coordinate 12,321 of CAZWDB010000109.1, forward strand.
AGGCCGGGCCGATCCTCCCCTCAGCGCGCGGGGGCGAGAACAGGCCGAGCGGCTGGCGACATGGCTGTCGGAGGAGACGATCCACGAGGTATGGGGCAGCCCGCTGGCACGCGCCATCGAAACGGCCGCGCCGCTGTGCAGCGCGCTGAGAGTGCCCCTACAGACCGACGACCGCCTCTCCGAGTACGACCGCGACGCGTCGAACTACATACCTGTGGAGGAGCTGCGGGAACTCAAGGACGAACGCTGGCAGGCGATGGTGGAAGGGCGCATGGCGTCGGACGGGTCGGAGGTCGACCACCGGACGTTCGTGACCGATGTCGTCGCGGCCATCGACTCGATCGTCGCTGCCAACGCGGGCTCGCGCCGGGTGGCGGTCGTCTGCCACGGCGGCGTCATCAACTGCTACGTCGGGCATCTCCTGGGGATCGACCGCGCGCTCTGGTTCGAGCCGCGCTACACGAGCGTGTGCCGGGTGCTCGCGTCCCGAAGCGGCGTCCGGAGCGTCGGCAGCCTCAACGAGACCGCCCACCTCCGCGGCACCGACCTCCTCACGCCTCGAACTTGAGGACGTGGTAGTCGCGCTTGCCGCGTCGCAGGAGGATGTAACGGTCATGGAGGAGGTCGGCGGTGGTAAGCCGGGCATCAGCCTCCGCGCGGCGGTTGTTGATGTACGCGCCTCCCTGGGCAACGGTGTCGCGCCCCCGTGAGCGCGACGGAACGAGACCGACGTCGGCCAGCGTGTCTGCCAGGGCGACACCGGTGTCGAGGCTGGCGCGGGTAAGGGTGGTGGACGGGGCCCCGGCGAAGACGTCGAGGAGCGTCGCCTCGTCGAGCGTCGCGACGCCTTCGGTGAAGAGCAGCTCGGACGCGTGGAGCGCCTCGGCCGCGGCGGCCCCACCGTGAACGAGCGTGGTCACCTCTACGGCTAGAGCGCGTTGCGCCTCGCGACGTTCGGGATGCGACTTGGTCAGCTCGTCGAGCTCCTCGATCCGGCCGCGCTCAAGCCAGGTGAAGTAGCGCAGGTACTGTCCGACAAGGGAGTCCTCCACGCGCATGAAGTACTGGAAAAAGGCGTATGGACTCGTCCTTCCCGCGTCGAGCCACACCGTCTCCCCGGCCGCCGTCTTGCCCATCTTCGTGCCGTCCGGGTTGAGGACGAGGGGCGACGTGAGCCCGTAAGCATCGCCGTTCCGCATCTTGCGGATCAGCTCAACGCCCATCGTGATATTGCCCCACTGATCGCTGCCGCCGAGCTGGAGCTGGCATCCGTGGCTGTCGAAGAGATGCAGGAAGTCGTAGGCCTGGAGGAGCATGTAGCTGAACTCGGTGTAGGAGATGCCGTGCTCGCGAGCCTCGAAGCGGGTGCGGACCGCGTCCTTGGCGACCATCTGGTTGACGGTAAAGAGCTTGCCTACATCGCGCAGGAACTCCAGAAGGCGGATCTCCCAGAGCCAGTCCGCGTTGTTCTCGAGCACCGCCTGCCCGGAGCTGATGTCGACGAAGCGTTCGAGCTGGCATCGGATACCGGCGAGGTTCGCGTCGAGGTCGTCGCGGGACAGGAGCGACCGTTCCTCCGTGCGGCCACCGGGGTCGCCGATCATCCCCGTGCCGCCGCCGGCCAGCGCGATGGCGCGGTGGCCCGCCTCGGCGACCCGGCGGAGGTTGCAGAGCTGCAATAGGTTGCCGATGTGCAGCGACGAGTCGGTCGGATCAAAGCCGATATAGAAGGTGAACGAGGAGCTGTCGAGCAGCTTCGGCAGATCGGGATCGGTCGTCTGATGCACGAGCCCGCGCCATCGCAGGTCGTCGAAGAGGCCGCTCATGGAGTCCAGCCTGCCACGGGATCCGAACACAGCATGGGCCTTATCCCGTGCCGACTTGTGGGGGTCGGCTTGTGGGGGTCGACTTGTGCCGTCGGGCGGCAGCGCGTTCACTGGCCGGGAGTGAGCTCACCCCTCCCCACTGATCCGGTCATCGAACAGGTCCGCCGCGCCGTCGCCCGCCGCGTCCCGGTCGACGAACGTGAGGGCAGTGCCCAGGCCCGGTTCCTGGCCGAGCTCGACCGGCTCAGCCACCCCTTCGACGAACATGCCGACGTCGTCCACGTCACCGGGTCCGCCATCGTGGTCGGGCCACGTGGGGTGGTGCTGCATCTGCATAAGCGACTGGGCCTGTGGCTGCAGCCCGGCGGCCACATCGATCCCGGGGAGACGCCTTGGCACGCGGCCTGGAGGGAGGCGTCGGAGGAAACCGGCCTCTCGATCGCGCCGCCCCGCGACGGCGGTGACCTCGTCCACCTCGACGTCCATGTGGGTGCCCACGGCCACACCCATCTCGATCTGCGGTATCTGCTCGCCGCCGGCGACGACGACCCGGCGCCCGGTCCCGGCGAGAGCCAGGATGTGGCGTGGTTCGAGTGGGACGCCGCCATCGATCTCGCCGACCCCGGCCTCATCGGCGCCCTCCGCGCCCTCCACCCCTCCCCCCAGCCGACCCCCGCCCCCTCCC
>CAZWDB010000110.1:0-14527 GCA_964632885.1 uncultured Acidimicrobiales bacterium
CATCGGTCCCCATTCACGGGCGATCGTACGGGAGCGTGCCGCTGTCATGTCGGCTGAACGCCGGGCCGTCAGTTGGTTGGCTTGGGAGCGGCCCCAGTACGGTCGAGCCATGGTCGCTGACTCGGTGCCTGAGCCCGCTGGCCGAGGGGGAGCCGGTCCCGGCCGTCACGTGGGCCGACCAGCACGGACAGGACGTCTCGTTCCCCGTGGCGAGCCGGCCGTGCTTCTGTTTGGTGCTCCTGGTGACCGTCTTTGTGCTGGCCGGCGGCACCTTGGCTGCCAAATCACCAGCGCCACGTATCGCGGATGGCCGTCGCCCGCGACGTGCTCGACGCCGTGAAGACGGCAACCGGCTGAGCACCGCACTTCTTGACGGGGGGGAGGAGGGAGGGGACGTGAGCGAACAGCACCAAGGGACGCGGCGAGTCACGGCCACCGTGCTGGTGACCGACCTGGTCGGTTCCACCGCGCAGCGATCGGCGCTGGGCGAAGAGCGGGCGGACGAGTTGCGTCGCGAGCACGACCGGATCATGCGTACGGTGATCGAGTCGGCCGGCGGGGTCGTCGTGAAGAGTCGAGGCGACGGCCTGCTGGCGTGGTTCGGGTCAGCTACCGACGCGGTCGAGGCGGCGGTCGGGGTCCACGTGGCCGCCGCGCGCGGATCGCGAGCGCATCCCGATCAGCCGTTCGTGCTGCGTGTCGGCCTGAGCGCGGGCGACATCGTCCTCGAAGAGGGCGACTGCTTCGGCGGACCGGTCATCGAGGCGTCGAGGCTGGGCGACGGCGCCGACCCCGGCGAGATCCTCGCCGCCGACCTGGTGCGGCTGCTGGCGCGGGGTCGGGGCGGCTACCGCTTCGAGCCTCTCGGGGACCTCGAGCTGAAAGGTCTGGACGAGCCGGTGCCCGTCTCCCGTGTGGCGTGGACGGCCCCGACCGCCGTGTCGATCCCGCCGCCCCCTGACATGGTGGCCGACCGGCGCTTCCCGTTCGTTGGCCGCCAGGATGTCATCGAGCACCTGCTGATGGAGGCGAAGCGAGCCCACGAAGAGCGCCGAGTGGTCCTGGTGTCGGGTGAGCCCGGCGTCGGCAAGACCCGCCTGGTGGCTGAGGTGGCCACTCGGCTGGCGGTGGAAGGATCGGTAGTGCTGTTCGGCCGGGCCGACGAAGAGGTCCCGGTGTCGTTCGGACCCGTGCGGGAGATGATCGCGCATCTCGTCCGCCACATCGACGAGGCCTCGCTGGCCGAACACGTCGCTGAGCACGGTGCGGCCGTCGGTGCCGCAGTCGCTGAGGTGGCGCCCCGCCTGCAGTCCATCGTCGAGCAGCGCCACCAGGCGGGTGCGGCGGTGGGCGGCGCAGCCACCGACGAGCTGGTGACGCTCGAGGCCCTCACCGACCTGCTGATGCGCGTGTCGGGACCCGGCCCGACTTTGCTGGTGTTCGACGATCTCCACTGGGCCGACCACAGCAGCCTGCGGCTGGTGCGGCACCTGGCTCGCAGCCGCACGCCGGGAGTGCTGGTCGTGGGTACCTATCGCGATACCGACCTGGTGCGGACTCACCCGCTGGCCGGCGTCCTAGCTGACCTTCGGCGGCAGCAGGGCGTGACCCGGCTCGATCTCGGCGGCCTCACCCCCGCCGAGGTACTCGCTCTGATGCAGGCGGCTGCCGGACACGAGCTGGACGAGGACGGGGTCGAGCTGAGCGCGGCCATCCACGCCGAGACGGAGGGCAACGCCTTCTTCGTGGGCGAGGTGCTGGCGCACCTGGCGGAGTCCGGCGCGATCGTGCAGCGGGACGGCCGGTGGGAAGCGGCGGATACATTGCAGCAGATCGGGGTGCCGGAGGGCATCCGGGAGGTGATCGGTCGCCGCCTCGCCACCCTCGGGCCCGAGGCCGACGACGTGTTGCACGCCGCGGCGGTCATCGGGCCGGAGGTCGACGTCGCGCTGGTGGCCGGCGTCGTGGGCCGCGAGGTCGACGATGTGCTCGGTGTCGTCGAAGGGGCGGTCGCCCTCGGACTGTTCGCTGAGGTCCCCGGCCAGATCGACCGGTTCCGGTTCGTCCACGCCCTCGTGCGGCAGTCCCTGGTGGAAGAGCTCAGCGCCAGCCGGCGGGTGCGCTACCACGCCGCGGTAGCCGACGCCCTCACCGAGCGCGGCACTCCCGAGCTGACCCTCCTTGCCCACCACGCCTGCGAGGCGGCCCCGCTCCGCAGCGCGGCCGACGCCACCGAGCTGGCCACCCGAGTGGCGACGACCGCCCAGGTCGACGAGTCGTTGGTATGGCATCAGCGGGCGCTGGCAGCCGAGGAGCTGATCGAGCCGCCAGATCCGGCCCGGCGGGCTCGCCTGCTCTTCTCGCACGCGATAGCCCATTTCGTGGCCGCTGACGTCGTGGGGTCACGTCCTCCCGCCCAGCAGGCATTCGAGCTGGCCATCGAAGCGTACGAGGCGAGCCGCGACCCGGCGATGGCGGCGCTGGCCTGCCGATGCGCCAACTTCGTCGGCGCGTTCGAGTTCTTGGCCGCGGGCGGACGGGAGCCGGCGATGGCCATGGTGGAGCGAGCCGAGCAGCTAGATCTGCCGAGCGCCGGGCCGACGGCTCGGGCCATCCACCTTTCCGCCCGCGGCTTCCTCAAGAACCTGGACCACGACCCCACCGAGATGCAGGCGCTGGCGGATCAAGCGGTGGCCGCGGCTCGCGAGGCCGGCGATGTGGAGGTCTTGGAGGTCGCGCTGAGGCTTCGGGGCGTGGCGCTGACCCGCGACCGCACCGAGGAGCGTGCCGCGGTCGGCCGCGAGCTGCAGGAGTTGGCGGCCGCTCCCGGGCGGCGCCCACTGGTGATGAGGTACAACCGCGCCCTGGCGAGGTTCGAAGCGATGGGCGCTGCGATCGCGACGGGCGACCTGGTCGCGGCCACGGACATGGCCGAGGTCATCATCAGCGACCGCACCGACCCGGACTGGCGAAACGGTCACCTCATTCTCGCCGCCGTCGCCTGCGCTCGGGGCGACCTCGACGGAGCCGCCGCCCACGGCGCGCTCTCGCTGTCGCCTGACGCTCCGCCGGCCCTGCAGGCCATGGTGAGCTTGAATGCACTGCGGCTGGCCGAGCTTCGCGGCGATTGGGATGCCTACCAGCGAGCGGCGGGAGAGATCCCGCGGCACCTCGCACTCACCGAGCTGATCCCGCTCGCGGCCACCAGCCTGGCTCGCGACGGCCAAGACGACGCGGCCGCGGACGTGGTGCGCACATGGGCCCACCGTTGGTTGCCGCTCGCCCCCCACTTCGTCGTGCCCGGCGCTATCGTCGCCGCATCGCGTGCGTGGCGTGCGCTCGACGCCGATACCGCCAGAGCCATGCTCGCGATGTGCGCCCGGTACGGCGTGTCAACGAACGGTTGGGTCGGCGCCGCTGCTGGTGTTGCCGGACCGGGCCATCGCATCGTCGCCCGCTTCGCGGCGGCGACCGGCGACGACGACCGGGCGATCGCACTCCTTGAGGAGGCGCTCGGCGAGCACGATCGCGGCGGCGACTACGCCAACCGGTCGGAGACGGCCACCGACCTCGCCGAACTCCTGATCCGCCGAGCCCGCGGCGGCGATCTCGACGCCGCCCGTCACCATGCCGACACCGCTCTCGCCGCGGCCCGCCGACTCCGCCTCGACGGCCTCGTCCCAGGCGCCGAGTCCGTGCTCCGCAGGCTCTGAGCCCTTCCAAACCGGGCCCATCGGGTCAATACCTCTCAGGATGGTGAGCTGGGGCGGTCCCCACCACCGCGTTCGCGGTGCACACGACCGATGACGTCGTCAGCCGAGCGCACCGAGAACGTCACGCTCGGCACCTTGTCAGACGCCGAGGGAGCGAGCCCGGCCCGCGATGAGGGCCATGCCGAGTTCGTCCGCTGCAGCGATGCACTTGTCGCGAACCTCGCGCGCCCGGTCCAGCTCGCCGGCGTCGCGGAGGCAGCGGGCAAAGAAGTAGCGCGACCGGGTGGCCAAGGCCCGGGCCCGAACGTCCTCCTCCAACCTGATCCCGGATTCGAACATCGACATGGCGTCGTCGGGACGACCGAGCACAGCCAAGCACTGCCCGGTTGCGACGTCGGCCGAACCGTGGGCCCGCAGGGCGGCGTCGATGAGGAACTGGCCGCTCCAGCGCCGCACCCGAGGCAGGATGCGCTCGGCGAGCCCCCGATCTCCGCTCCACGCCGCTGTCTCGGCCAGGGGAACGGCCGCACGAGGGAACTGGGTCAAGTCGAGCACGTCGTCGGACACCTGTGAGGCCGCGTTCAACGCAGCACGATTGTCACCGCGGGTGGCCTCGTCCCGGGCGAGCACAGCCCATTCGACCTGTGGGATCAGGCCGGCGTCGAGCAGAGGCCGACGGCGCTCCGCCACGATGGCGCCCTGGCCGCGCAGGGTCAGCGCCTGGCCGGCGACGTCGTTGGTCACGGCGTCGACCATCGGGTCGAGCTCGCCGCTCTCGCTCCTCTCTCCCCGCCGGAACCGCCGCAGTCGCTCCACGGCTTCATCGAATCGACCCTCCATCACGAGCAGGGAAGCCATAGGGACGCCGCTGGGGTCTCGGCCTCTGACCCCAGAGCCGAAGCCGGGTCCGGACTCGACCCAGGCGCGGAGTCCTTCATCGGCACCGGCCCTGTCGCCGCCGACCAACGCCTCGCGCGCCGCAGCGAACAGCACCTCACTGTCTTCGCCCGCGTCGCCGAACGTGTTATGTCTCCACTCGTCGATCCAGCCAACACGAACCGTCGGGTCGGGTTCGGTGTTGTGGAGCCACGAGGCGACCACCGGGCCGACGTCGTGCCAGGTCTGTGGATCCCCGGAGTTCCGGGCGATCGCCTGCGCTGATTGATAGAGCGCTCTGCTCTCTCTCGGCGAGCCTCGCTCGAACCGCCGAGCAACGGCGGTCCTGGCGAGGAGGACGACACGCTCTCGGCTCTCCTGGCCCTCGGTCAGCGCGAGCGCGTGGTCGACGAGCTCGAAGAGTCGCTCCCCCAACGCGGCACCGGCTTCGGTCATGGCCCCGCTTACCAGGCCGAATCGCCCGAGTGCCATCGCTACGGCGATGCTCCGCTCGTCGTCGCCGAGCGCCTTGGCGATGTCTGCCGCCCGTAGTAACACGGGTTCGGCGTCGAGTCGCCGGAACTGGGCCATGAGCGCTCCGCCGAGGCCGACGAGCGCGTCGACCCGAAGCGCGTCGTCCTCCCAGCCTGCCTGGTCGAGGATCAAGCAGGCCCGTTGGTGGTGGATCTGGGCTTCGGCGGCGGCGAGTCGATCGGCCGCCCGTCGTCCCGCTTCGAGACACGCGGTCACCGCGGTCTTGATGTCGCCCGCAAGCACGCCTTCGGCGTAGTGGGAAGCCACCGCCGCGGGGTCGGCTCGGATCGAGTCGAGGTGGTCGCCGATCGCCCAGTGGAGGTGGACCCGCCTCGTCGTCGACACCTCCTCCAGCAGGGTCTGGCGCACGAGTGCGTGCGTGAAGGTGTACCGACCGACCGCCCCCTCGACCTCGGCCAGCAGGGCAGAGGTCGTCGCCTCCTCCGCTACACGCATGGCGTGGTTCTTGTCGGTCTGGGCGACGTCGGCCGCGACGGTCAGGTCGAACTCGTGGCCGATGACCGCGCCGACGGTGAGGAAGTCATTGGCGGCCTCGGACAGCAGCGAGAGCCGTTGACCGATGACGTCGCGCACGCCCTCGGGTATGCCGAGGTCGTCGAGGTCCCTCAGCGCCGTCCATCTCCCGTCCTCGCGTCGGATGGCGCCCGTGCGCGCCAGATGCTGGAGGATCTCGTCGGCGAAGAACGGGTTGCCTTCGGTCTGCTCGGCGATGGCCTCCACGAACTCGGCGGGTGCCTCGTGGCCCGCTCGGGACGCGATCAGTTCTGCGACCTCGTCGGTGTCCAAGCCACGCACGGGCCGACGCTCGACGGTCTGGTGGCGGCGTAGGTCGGCGAGGACCTTTGCCAGCGGGTGACGGCGATCGACGTCGGTGTCGCGGTAAGTGGCGACGACGAGCACCCCACCGTCGCGTGTCGATCCGGCCACGTGGCGCAGAACGTGCAGCGACGACTCGTCGGCCCAGTGGAGGTCATCCAGCACGACCAGCAGCGGGGTCCGCTCGGCCAGTGAGGAGAGCAGCCGGTCGATGGCGTCGAGCAGCCGGTAGCGCTCGTCCGCGCCTTCCCTGGAGCCTTCGGGCACCCCGAACGCGGCGACCAGACGACCGAGCCGGGAGCGCTGGAGGCCGAGCGCGGCGTCGATACGGTCATCGGACACTGACCGGGCGATCTGCTCCAGGATCTGCACCCATGGTTGGAACGGCGCGCCGAGGCCCTCGTCGCACCGCCCCGCCACGACGATCGCGCCCTCGTCGTGCACGTGCGCCGCGAACTCCGCGGTGAGGCGGGTCTTGCCGACACCGGGCTCACCGGCGAGCAGTACGACGTGGCGGCCGCCGCCCTCGATGTCGCGGTACACCTCCTCGAGGTGTTGGCGGTGTGCGGCTCGCCCGACGAAGGGCGTGCGCCGAGCCTGAACGAGGAGCGCCGGGAAGGGCACCGACTCGTCATCGGCATCCCACTGGACCTCGACCGCCGGCACCGAGCCGAGGCCCTTCAGGTCGAGGTGGCCGGCAGGCGCGAAGCGGTGCGTCCCGCGGCTGCCCGCGAGGCGCTCGACGACGTCGACGGCGAGGATCTGCCGGGCAGCGCACGCGTCGGCCAGGCGGGCGGCCTCGACCACGGGCGTGCCGAAATAGTCGCCGTGCTCGCGCGTCGCCTCGCCGGTGGAGAGCCCCACCTTCAGAGCGACGCCATCGTGGTCGCGCGCCACCCTCGCGGTCTCACGCTGCATGCCGACCGCGCAGTCCAGCCCGTCGACGACCGAGCTGAACGCCGCGATCATGCCGTCGCCCTGGGTCTTGACTTCCTCGCCCGAGGTCCGTCCCAGTGCCCTGCGCCAGGCGTCGAAGCAGGCGCGTCGCACCTCGTCCGCCCGGTCATCGCCGATGCGGCCGGCCAGCTGTGTCGACCCGACAAGGTCGCACACGACGATCGTGGCCGTGACCAGCTCTCCACCGCCCGCCATTGGTAGTCAGGGGCGCAGCGCCCGACGAGGGGGTCTGATCCAGCTTTCAGGACGCGGCATCGGCGACACCCTACGTCACCTGCGAATCAGTCATCCGGGTGCGACTCCACAGGAGGCCACCCCTACACGACGCCACCTACACCGCGCCGCCGCAGCTCTCATCGATACCCGCGTGAATCGAGGACATCGGCCATCCAGGGGTGGGCTCGCCACGGCACCGGTGTTCAGGGGACAATGGCGGGCACGAGCTGATCTGGGGGCGAGATGGACTGCACGGGCTGCGGGCGCGAGAACGTCGAAGCTGCTCGGTTCTGCGCGGAGTGCGGCGCCCAGCTCGCACCACGTTGCGTCGGGTGTGGCGAGCCCGTTCCGCCCGATGCGAAGTTCTGTGTGCGGTGCGGTACCAAGGTCGAGGACCTCCCGGCGGGAGCGCCGACGGACTATGGATCGCTGGTCGTCGCGCAGCGCAAGACGATCACGGTGGTGTTCGGAGACGTGGGCGGCTCGACGGGCCTGGGGGAGCGCCTGGACCCCGAGGCGGCCCGGTCGGTGATGCGCCAGTACCACACCGACGTCTCCGAGGTGGTCGACGCCAATGGTGGGGTCATCGACAAGTTCAACGGCGACGGGTTCATGGCCACCTTCGGGATCCCCGAGGTGGCCGAGGACGACGCGGCTCGGGCGGTGGCGGCGGCGGTGGAGATCCAGCACCGGTTCGTGGCGTTCGCCGATGGTGTCGAGGCGCGCTTCGGTGGTGATCGGATCACGTTGCGGGTCGGGGTGAACACCGGCGAGATCGTGATGGCCGAGGACGACCGCGACATCGTCGGTGACGCCCTGAACGTGGCGGCGCGCCTGGAGCGGGCCTGCCCGGCGGGTCGCGTGCTGGTCGGGGAGGCGACGTGGCGGTTGACGCGCCAGGCATGGTCGTTCGAACCGCAGGGCGAGGTGACGGTCGCGGGTCGGGTGGAGCCGGTGGAGGTGTTCCTGGTCCGCGAGGCTGCCCTCGACGACACAGAAGCGGTGACACCGTTCGTGGGCCGCGACCGCGAGGTGGCGACGGTCCGAGACGCGTTCGACGACGCCGTGTCGGCACGTGGCGCCCGGCTGGTGACCATCGTGGGGTCCCCTGGGTTGGGCAAGACCCGCCTCGCCTCCGAAGCGGTCGCGGCCCTCGGCGCCGGACACGTGTACACGGTCGCGTGCGAGCGAGCCGGCTCGTCGACGTTCGCACCGGTGATCGACCTGGTCCGCCTGGCGCTGGGTGTCGGCGCGGGATCCGGGCCCGACGGCGTTGCGGAGGCGGTTCGCGAGTTCGTGGCCGCACAGGCTTCTGACGCCGACCAGCACCGCCGAGTCGAGGACGCGCTGGTTGGTGTGCTGGGAGCGGGGCCGGCCCGTTCGACCGAAGAGGTCTTCTGGGCGGTGCGGTGGGTGCTGGAGTCGGTCGCTCGCGTCACTTCGGTCGTGCTCGTGGTCGACGACATTCAGTGGACCGCGCGGGTGGTGCTGGACCTTCTGGAGCACTTGGTCGAGTGGGTCACCGACGCACCGTTGCTGTTGGTCTGTCTCGCTCGACCTGAGATCCGGGACCTGCGACCGACCCTGGCCGAGCCGGGTCGCCGTGCCGGGCAGGTCATCGCGCTGGAGGGCCTCGACGCCGCCGCCACCGCCGAGTTGGCCGGTGGGATGCTGGGGTCCGACGCGCTGCCCCAAGCGCTCCTGGGCCGCCTGCCCACCTCGACGGAGGGCAACCCGCTGTTCGTGCGTGAGCTGGTCAAGATGCTCGTCGACGACGGGGTCATCCGCCGCACGGCGTCGGGCTGGGAACTGACGATCGACGTCGATGCCGTCGAGGTGCCACCGACGATCGCGTCCCTGCTCGCCGCCCGCATCGATCGCCTCGGCGACCAGGAGCGGCTCGTGCTGGAGCGGGCCTCGGTGATCGGTGCCGAGTTCCCCGAAGGCGCGCTCCGTTCCCTGGTCGAGGGGCTGCCCGGCGGGCTGGCCGCGCTCCTCGAGCGCCTGCGACGTATGGAGCTGGTCGAGCCCACCGGTTCGTACTGGGGCGACGAGCCCCTGTACCGGTTCCACCACGTCCTCATCCGAGACGCCGCGTACCGGCGTCTGCTCAAGGGCAATCGGGCGGACCTGCACGAACGAGTCGCGGCGTGGATGCAGGAGGCCGCCGAGCGACGAGGCGTCGAGCAGGACGAGACCATCGCGTTCCACGAGGAGCAGGTGTTCGGGTACCGCGGCGAGCTCGGTCCGCTCGACGAGGACACCCGCGAACTGGGTCGCCACGCTGCGGGTCGCCTGCACGCCGCGGCGCAGCGGGCACTGGCCCGTGACGACCTGGCTGCTGCCGCGTCGCTCGCGACCCGGGCCTTGGCCTGCATCGGCGACGGACCTGTGGCCCGCGCCGAGTTGCTGCTCGTTGCGTGCGAGGCTCTCCTTGGGTCCGGCGACATCCACACCGGCGAGGACCTTGTCCACGAGCTGGACGCGCTCGCGACCGACGACCGAGTGCGGGCCTGGGCGGTGTGTTTCCGGGCCCAGCTCAGCGAGCTGACCGATCCCGAGCGGCTCGTCGACGCCGAGCAGGAGGCAACCCGCGCCGCCGGGGTCCTCGCCGCACTGGGAGATGCCTCGGGCGCTGCCAAGGGCCACCTGACCCGGGCCGGGATCCTCCAAGGGCTCGGACGCGTCGGTGACGCCGAGGCCGAACTCGACCTGGCGCTCACCGCCGGCCGGGACGCCGGCGACAGCCGCCGCATCACCGCGGTGCTCGGGGCAGCGCCGCTGGCCGCGGTCCTGGGCCCGAGCCCCGTGACCCGCGCCGGCGGAAGGTGCCTGGATGTCGTCCGGCTGCTGCGCGTCACAACCCGGGCCCCGTCGGTCGAGGCGACCTCGATGCGCGCCCAGGCGTTGCTGGAGGCGCTGCGGGGCCGGTTCGACGTGGCTCGGTCGATGATCGGACGGGCCCGGCGCAAGGTAGACGAACTGGGCTTGCGCCACGGATCGCTGCAGAACGCTCTGTTCGCCGGCACGATCGAGTGGCTCGCCGGCGACCTCGACGCGGCGGAACCGGCATTGCGAGATGCCTACCGCGGTCTGGCCGCGATGGGGCTGGGAGCCGAGGCCGGTCTCGCCGCCGCGCTGCTCGGCCGTGTCCTCGTCGCCGGGGGCGACCTCGAACAGGCCGAGGAGATGATCGAGTCGGCTGAGCAGATGGCCGGCCGCAACCTCAAGGCCGCGACCGCCTGGCGGGTTGCCCGGGCCGAGCTGTTGCTTGCACGCGGCGACGGCCCCGGCGCTCGGCAGGTTGCTGAGTCCGCCGTCGAGATCCTCGAAGACACCGACCTCGTCATCGATCACGCCGAGGCGTGGCTCGCCCTCGCCCGGGCCAGATCGGCATCCGGCGACGCCGAGGGAGCGACCGCCGCGGAGTCCCGAGCGCGCGAGCTGGCGACGGCGAAGGGCGCCACGGTGATCGCGCCGGCACCGGCGGCGCCTGCGACAGCAGGCCCCGATCGGCTCCGACCGCCACCGCGGCGCCGAGAACCGCACCAGCCCGAGGGCCGGGAGCTCTGGGATCTCGATCAGACGGTCGTCGGCGTCGTGAGGCTGAACGCCTCCGGATGGGTCAATGACCGGCATCCGGAGTTCGAGGTGATCGATCATCGGCCGGGTCTGCAGTGGTCGAGCCCGGAGCTCGTGATGGACCGCGCCGGGTATCGCGACTCGACCGTCGCCATCCTCGGTCAGCGTGCAGCCCTCGTGCACTGGTCGTTGGAGCACAAGTACTCGGAGCACACCGAGGAGACCGAGGAGGTCGACGAGTTCTTCGAGACCAGTGGTCTGAGTGTCCTGTCGGTCGACAGCTTCGGCCGGGTCCGATGGGTCGACCGCTACGAGGTCGAACAGGTCGAGGAGGCGATCGACAAGCTCTGGGAGCGCTACCACGAGCACTGCGTCGAAGACGGCGTCGAGCCGGTCGACAACCTGGCGGCCAGGGGCCAGGTCCGCAGCGCCGTGTACTTCAATCTCGGCCAGCCGAATCGGGCCACCGACCGCGTCTCGCCCGAATACGTCACTGTGGACCATCGTCCCGGCGAGCCCGACCTCGACCTCGGTGGATTGCAGCGCCTGATGCTCGGGTCCGAGGGCTGGACCGCGATGCCAAAACCCATCGAGACCGCCGGCGACCACTGCGCCCTCATCGTGGCCCGATTGAGCGCTCCAGCCGAGGACGGCGTCGAGCCCTTCTACTACGAGCAGCTCTCCGTCGTGAGCGTCGGGTCCGATGGCCACGTGCTGCGGGCCGACGCGTACCGGCTCGAGCAGCACGACGAGGCCCGCGCCGAGCTCCACCGGCGAACCTCCTCGGCACCAGTGTGGAACCCGTTCGACAACCTGGTGGTGAGGTCGTTGGCAAAGGGCAAGGAGCTCCGCCGCAGCGCGGACTTCGCTGTCTTCGACCACCGGTCCCTGGTCGGTGCCGGTGCCGAGGGCGCCGATGAGTTCGCGGCCGAGGTGTCCAGGGCGAGATCCGCGGGTTACCGCAACCGTAGCGAGCTCGTCGCCAGCCTCGGCGAGCACACCGCACTACATCGCACGCAGTGGACGACCGACACCGACTTCGAGACCGTCTTCCTCATCGTTCGGCGGTGCGACGACGAGGGAACCTTGCTGTGCCACGACCGGTTCGACCTCGATGACCTGGACGCCGCCCTCGACCTGCTCTGGCAGCACTACCACGAGGACTGCGCCGCTCGCGGCGAGGACCCCCTCGACAATCGAGCGGCGCAGGTGACTGTGCGGAGTTGCGCGCTCGAGAACCTGGGCCGGGTGGAGGAAGCCGATTACCGGGCTCCCGGCTACGTCCAGGCCGACCGGCGACCCCTGACCATCGAGGCCGACCCCGACGTGCACTTCTCCGACGCCGCGCCGCACCGGAAGGCAGGCTGGAAGGTCTTCACCCAGCCGATCGCGACGCTCGGCGAACGTCGCGTGCTGCGCTCGGTGCTGCACGCCGCCCCCGCCGACGACGGCGTCGACCCGTTCACCGTCCCGGTGGTCGTGGTCAGCGAAGTCGACGAGTCGGGCGCCGTGACCCGCGACATCCAGTTCGTACCTGAACAGCTCGACGAGGCACTCACCGAGCTTCGTCGGGGGTCTACCGCGGTCGAGCCGTGGGACCCCGAGGCCACGCCGGTGGTCCGCCTTCTTCGCCGTTCGGCCGACGCGATCAACACCGCCGACCACGACGGCTTCGAGCGGATGCTCGCCGCCGGCGCCGAGTTCCACGACCATCGATCGATGTTCCGGTTGACCGGCGGCCCTGAAGCCTTCATCACCGCAGCCCGCGGGATGCACCTGGTCAGAGAACGCCTGCTCCTGGTTGGCTCCGACCGCGTCGCGCTGGAGCGCCACAGGTTCGAACGCGACGAGTTCCACATCGACTACCTGACGGTCATGGTCGTCGACGCGGAAGGCCTGGCCAGCGCGGCGCACTTCTTCGACGTCGAGCAACTCGACGACGCCGTCGGCGAGTACCTCGCACTCTCGAACGGCCTGGGCAGCCTGCTCAACGACGCCATCGCGACATCGTCTCGAGTGACGGCGCGCGTTAGCTTGGGAGACGTCGACGGCGCGATGGCGGTCTTCGCCGACGACTACGAGGAGCGGGCTCACCGACGGCTCGTCGGCAGCACGGACGCGGTCGACCTGTCCGTCCTGCGTTCCAGTCTTGCCGACAGCCACCGGGACGGCCGGATCGGCCTGGCGCGGTATGTCCGGTCGATCGGCGACCGTCTGGCGCTGGCGGTCGGCTGCGTTCTTTATCCGAACGGCTTCCGCACCGACCTCATCGCGGTCGTCGAGTCCGATGGCCACGGCAGGCTGCGCGCCCGGACGTTTTACGACCTCGACCAGTACGAGGACGCCAACGCCGACATGGAGCGCCGTGCTGCCGAGCTGCAGCCCTGATCCGCCTGGGCGCCCCCGGTAACGGCCCGTGGACTCAACTGGCGACCGTGATGGGACATCGGTAACCCAGGGGTGGGCTCGCCACGGCAACGGTGTTCAGGGGACAATGGCGGGCGCGAGCTGATCTGGGGGCGACATGGACTGCACGGGCTGCGGGCGCGAGAACGTCGAAGCTGCACGGTTCTGCGCGGAGTGCGGCGCCCAGCTCGCACCGCGTTGCGTCGGGTGTGGCGAGCCCGTTCTGGCTGATGCGAAGTTCTGTGTGCGGTGCGGAACCAAGGTCGAGGACTTGCCCACTGGAACGCCGGGGGACCATGGATCGGTGGTCGTCGCGCAGCGCAAGACGATCACGGTGGTGTTCGGTGACGTGGGCGGCTCGACGGGCCTGGGGGAGCGCCTGGACCCCGAGGCGGCCCGGTCGGTGATGCGCCAGTACCACACCGACGTCTCCGAGGTGGTCGACGCCAATGGTGGGGTCATCGACAAGTTCAACGGCGACGGGTTCATGGCCACCTTCGGGATCCCCGAGGTGGCCGAGGACGACGCGGCTCGGGCGGTGTCGGCGGCGGTCGAGATCCAGCGACGGTTCTCGCCGTTCGCCGATGGTGTCGAGGGGCGCTTCGGTGGTGATCGGATCACGTTGCGAGTGGGGGTGAACACCGGGGAGATCGTCATCGCCGAAGGTGATCCCGACATCGTGGGTGATGCGTTGAACGTGGCGGCGCGCCTGGAGCGGGCCTGTCCGTCGGGCCGGGTCCTGGTCGGGGCGGCGACGTGGCGGCTGACCCGCCAGGCCTGGTCGTTCGAGCCGCGGGGTGAGGTGACGGTCGCGGGTCGGGTCGAGCCGGTGGAGGTGTTCCTGGTCCTCGACGCCGCCATGGACGACGCCGACGCGTTGACACCCTTCGTCGGTCGGGACGGCGAGGTCGAGGTCGTGGCCGGCGCGTTCGAACAGGCCGCGTCGCGTCGGGCGGCGCAGCTGGTGACGGTGGTCGGCTCTCCCGGTCTGGGCAAGACGCGTCTCGCTCGGGAGGCGGTCGCGTCGTTGGCCGCCGATCACGTGGCGACGGTTGCTTGCGAGCGGGCCGGCACCTCGACGATGGCGCCCGTGGTGGACCTGATCCGTGACGTGGCCGGACTCGCCGACGACGCAACACCCGAGGCTGTGGCGACCGCGGTGGGGGCCTTCGTCGCACCCGACACGGACCCAGACCAGGGCGACCGTCTCTGCGATGCGCTGGTCGGCGTGCTCGGTGCCGGTCCAGGACGGTCGACCGAGGAGGTCTTCTGGGCCATCCGCCGCCTGATCGAACGAGTCGCGCAGCGAGGACCGCTCGTGCTGGTGATCGACGACATCCAGTGGGCGGCGCCCGTGGTGCTCGACTTGTTGGAGCACCTGGTCGACTGGGTGGCAGACGCGCCGG
>CAZWDB010000111.1:0-14372 GCA_964632885.1 uncultured Acidimicrobiales bacterium
CCATCGGCCTGTTGAGGAGGATGGTTGAGCCTCCAGTGGGTCATTCGACCCAACGAAGCGCCCGATTTAGCCGAACTTGAGGCAATAACGCACGGATTCCGTGCGTTATTGCCTCAAGTTCGGGAGGTTCGGTGGGTCAGCCGGGTCAGCCGCCGGCGACCGCCGGGACGATCGACACGGTGGTGCCCTCGGCCACCGGTGTGTCGAGTCCCTGGGCGAAGCGGATGTCCTCGTCGGCGACGAAGACGTTGACGAAGCGGCGGACCTTGCCGCCCTCGTCGAAGACCCGCTCGGCGAAGCCTTTGTGGGCGGCGTCGAGGGCCTTGAGCACCTCGCCCACGGTGGCGCCCTCGACGGTCACCTCGCCCTCGCCGCCCGTGAGCGACCTCAGCTGGGTTGGGATGCGGACGGTGACAGCCACGGCCGGCTCAGTCTCCTTCGGTGGGATCGATGGCGGCGAGGAAGGCCTCGACGCTCGGGGGGATGGTGGCGCTGACACTCACGTGGGGCGCGACCGCCTCGACGGTCTTGAGGCCGATGCCGGTCACGTAGGCGACCACCCGCTCGTCGCGGCTGACGACACCCTCGGCGGCGAGCCGGGCGAGCGTCGCGATCGTCACCCCGCCCGCGGTCTCGGCGAAGATGCCTTCGGTGCGGGCTAGCAGGCGGATGCCCTCGACGATCTCGGGGTCGGGCACCGCCGCGATGGCACCGCCAGTGGAGCGCACCGCGTCGAGGGCGTAGGACCCGTCGGCGGGGTTGCCGATGGCGAGGGACTTGGCGATCGTCTCCGGCCGGCGCTGGGGCCGCACGAACTCCTGACCGTCGGCGAAGGCCTCGGCGACCGGCGAGCACCCCAGGGCCTGGGCGCCAGACACGCGCACCTCGGTGTCGGCCGGTAGAAGGCCGACCTTCGCCAGCTCGCCGAAGCCCTTGTTGACCTTCACGAGCTGGCTCCCCGACGCGATCGGGACGACGACGTGGTCGGGTGCCTCCCATCCCAGCTGCTCGGCGACTTCGAACGCGAGCGTCTTAGAGCCTTCCGAGTAGTAGGTGCGGAGGTTGTTGTTGACGAACGCCCAGCCCGGTAGCTCGTCGATCAACTCGGAGCAGAGCCGGCTGACGTCGTCGTAGGTGCCGTCGACGGCCACGACGGTGCCGCCGTAGACGGCCGTTGTCGTCACCTTTACCGCCTCGAGGTCGTGCGGGATGAACACGACCGACCGCATCCCGGCGCGAGCCGCGTGGGCGGCGACGGAGTTGGCGAGGTTGCCGGTGGAGCTGCACGCCGCCACTTTGAAGCCGAGCTCGCGGGCCTTGGTGAGCGCGACGGAAACGACGCGGTCCTTGAACGAGCCCGTCGGGTTCAGGGTGTCGTTCTTGATCCACAGCTCGCCGAGGCCGAGCTCGGCCGCGAGCCGGTCGGCCCGGACGAGGGGCGTGAAGCCCGCGCCGAGGTCGACGGGGCCGGCGGCGTCGGCCGGCAGCAGATCGGCGTAACGCCAGATGGTGTGGGGCCCGGCGGCGATGCGCTCGGGGGTGATGGTGGCGCGGATCGCCTCGTAGTCGTAGGCGACTTCGAGCGGCCCGAAGCAGAAGTCACAGACAGCGAGCGCTTCGGCTGGATAGGTGCGGGCACATTCCCGGCAACGGAGACCTTGGACGAACGACACGACTCCTCCTCATCGTTCCGGGCATTGGCACCTGGTCTCTCGAACTGGTTGCCGCGGCGTCGTCGGGCCCGGTCCCTCGACCGCTCTGGATAAGGCTGCCTTGGAAGGCTGCCCGCCTATGGTATGCGGCCCGCGCCCGGATCTGCCAGACGGATACGACATCGGGTAAGGATGCCGTCGTGGCCGTCACGGTTTGCATCCCCGCCAGGAACGAGGAGCGGACCGTCGGCGCGGTCGTGGCCGCGGTCGCCGCCCAGGCTCCCGGGGCGGAGATCGTCGTGGTCGACGACGCCTCGACCGATGCCACCGCCGCGGTCGCCGCCGAGCACGGCGCTCGGGTACTCGATGCCACCGACACCCTCCGCGACGACGCGAAAGGGCCGGGCAAGGGCCAGGCGATGTGGAAGGGCGTGGCGTCGAGCACCGGTGACGTCGTGGTGTTCTGCGACGCCGACCTCGAGCGGGTGCCCGACGACCTCGTCTCCCGCCTGACCGAACCGCTCGCACGAAACGACGAAATCGTGATGGTCAAGGCGGCCTACACCCGCACGCTCCACGGCCGGGAGGGCGAAGGCGGCCGGGTCACCGAGCTCGTGGCCCGACCGCTCCTCGCCTCGCTCTTCCCCGAGCTCGCCCACGTGCATCAACCCCTCGCGGGTGAGTACGCGGTGCGCCGGGCCGTGCTGGTCGACCTCCCGTTCATATCGGGCTACGGGGTCGACCTCGGCCTGGTGCTCGACGTGGCCGCCAGTTTCGGGGCCGCGAGCATCGCCGAGGTCGACCTCGGTACCCGCGTCCACCGCAACCGGTCCCTCGCCGAGCTCGCGCCCCAGGCGACCGAGGTGCTCCGCGCCGGGCTCAACCGCGCCGGCGTGCCCGGCGTCGCCGTCCCCGAGTGCCCACCCCTGTCGAACTTGAGGCAATAACGATCGTATTCCGACTGTTATTGCCTCAAGTTCGGAGGGGCCGAGCGAACTTGAGGCAATAACGATCGAATTCCGTGCGTTATTGCCTCAAGTTGGCGGACTCTAAGGGGGCGACGACGCCGCTGCCGTCATCGTCGTCGTCCTTCTGGATACCGGCGACCTCGGGTAACGGCTCGCCGAGGACGTGAACCCGCCACACGTGGCCGAGCAGGATCTTCAACACCGCGGCGACGGGCACCGCGAGGAGCAGGCCGAAGAAGCCGGCGAGGTTGCCGCCCGCCAGCAGCGCGAGGATCACGGCCGCGGGGTGCAGGTGCACCGCCCGCTGCATGACCTGGGGCGTGATGAAGTGGTTGTCGACCTGCTGCACCGCGGCCAGGATCGCCACCGCCGCCACCGCCTGCAACGGGCTGCCCGTGGTGAGGGCGATGGCCACCGCAGGCACGCCTCCGATCCACGGCCCGATCAGCGGGATGATGTTGAACACGCCGGCGATCATCCCGACGAGGAACCAGAACTTGAGGCCGATGGCGCCGAGCCCGATCGACGACAGCACGCCGACGATCACCGCGATGAGGAGCTGACCGCGGAAGAATCCGCCGATGGCGCGGCCGAGCCGCTCGGCGAGGAGCAGGACCTCGGCTTCGGCCGCCTCGGGGATCAACGAGTGCGCGACCCGTCTGAGGTGGGGCACGTCGACGAGCATGTAGAAGGCGATGATCGGCGAGATGACGAGGATGAGGATGAAGTGCAGCACGGTGACACCGAGCCGCCCCACCCGCTCGAGTTGGTTGCGGAGGGGCTCGTCGGTCGTGCTCAGCTGGTCCTCGAGTTCGCGCCGGGTGAACTCGAACGGTGTGCCGCGGGAATCACTCGCCAGGTTGTCGATGATCTCCTCGCCCCTGTCCTGGATCACCGGCCACTCGTCGACGAGCTGGTTGTACTGGTCGGTCGCGAGCGGCGCGAGCAAGAAACCGCTCAACACGAAGATGCCGAGCACACCCGCGTATGACAGCGCGGCGCCGAGGGCACGGGGCACGTGCCGGCGGGCGAGCATCGTGACGACGGGGTTGAGGATGAACACGATCGCCCCCGCGAGGATCAACGGAGGGAAGACCACCGCTACCAGCCGCGCCAGGTAGACGCCGACCGCGATCAGCGCGGCCACGCCGACGAGGGCCCAGCTGAGCGACCCCGCCCGCCGCAACCGATCCGTCACGCCCCAAGGCTAGGAAACTTGAGGCAATAACAGTCGGATTCCGACTGTTATTGCGTCAAGTTTGGGAGGTGAGGTGGGTGCGGACGACGTCCTCGATGCACCCGAGGGGATCCGACATGGCGCGCTCGCGCCCGTAGCGCTCGACGAGCGACACGTATGGCGCGGGCTGGTCGCCGAAGGCCTCCCCCGCGATGACGAGCACCGGCACATCCTGGCTCCGCGCAATCGAAACGACTCCCCCGACCGCCTTGCCGGCGAACGACTGGTCGTCGAGGAAGCCCTCACCGGTGACGCACAGCGCGGCGCCCTCGAGCCGGTCGGGTAGCTCGATCGTCTCGGCCACCAGGTCGATGCCCCGCACCAACTCGGCGCCGATCGCGGCCAGCCCGCCCGCCAACCCGCCGGCCGCGCCTGCACCCGGCAGGTCGCGCACGTCGACGCCGTAGGTCTCCTCATAGACCTGGGCGAGGCGGACGAGGCGGCGCGTCAACAACTCGACCTGTCGCGCGCTGGCCCCCTTCTGCGGCGCGAACACCTCCGCGGCTTCGAGGAAGGGCAGATCGACGTCGCATGCCACGAGCAGCTCGACGCCGGCCAAGCGGCCGTGGGGCTCGAGTGCGTCGAGGCACGCCTGGCCCCCGTCGGTGGTGGCCGAGCCGCCCGCGCCGACGATCACGCGCTTCGCACCGTGCTGGACCGCGGCGCGTATCAACTCGCCGACGCCGGCCGTGCTGGCCCGCAGCGGGTCGTTCCACTCCGGTCCGCCCGCGAGCTCGAGGCCGGCCGCCCGCGCCATCTCGATCACCGCGGTGTCGCCCCGCTGGTGCCACTCGGCGACGACCACCTCACCGAGCGGGCCGCGCACCCGCGTCTGGCGGTTCGGGCCGCCGAGGGCATCGAGGAGTCCCTCGCCGCCGTCGGAGACCGGGGCCTCGTCGCAGGTCCAACCGCATGTCTCGGCCGCACGTGCAACCGCAGCGGCAACGTCGCGGCCCGTCGCCGTCCCTCGGAACTTGTCGGGCGCGGTGACGAGGTGGGGCACACGGGTATCTTCTCAGGGAATGGCCTCCCCCGCCCTCGTGGTCGTATCGAACCGCGGACCGCTGTCGTTCGCCCACGACCGCGACGGGCACCTCGTCACCAAGAAGGCGGCCGGCGGGCTCGTGACTGCCCTGGGACCGGCCGTGGAGCACACCGGCGCGACGTGGGTGGCCGCCGCCATCTCGCCGGCCGACCGCGACGCGGCGTCCTCCCTGACGGGGGAGCATCACGTGATCGACGCCGAGGGCTTCCGGGTGAAGCTGCTCGTGCTCGAGGACGACATCTACCGCGCCTTCTACGACGTGGTTGCCAACGGCGTGCTCTGGTACCTGCACCACGGCCTGTTCGACCGCCCCCGCCGTCCCCGGTTCGACCGGGCCTTCCGCGAGGCGTGGGGCCGGTTCCGCGAGGTCAACGAGCGGTTCGCGGCCGCGACCGCCGACCACGCTCCCGAAGGCGCGACCGTCATCGTGCACGACTACCACCTTCCGCTCGTCGGCGCCCAGCTGGCCGAGAAGCGGCCCGACCTCGAGACGGTGCACTTCAACCACACGCCCTTCGCCACCCCGGAGGAGCTGCGCATCCTGCCGGACGAGTGCGCCGAGGAGCTGCTCACTGGGCTGGCCGGCTTCGGTGCGTGCGGCTTCCACTCGGTGCGCTGGGCCCAGGCATTCGAGGCGTGCTGCGTCGCGGTGCTCGGCACGAGCGTGTCGACGTTCGTGTCGCCGGCCACCGCCGACCACGACAAGATCCGCGCCATCGCCGCCGGCGACGAGTGCGAGGCGGCCCTTCAGCGGCTCGACGACCAGGTGGGCGACCGCGCCTTCATCGTCCGGGTCGACCGCACCGAGCTCTCCAAGAACATCCTCCGCGGGTTCCACGCCTTCGACGACCTCCTCGCCACCTATCCCCGGTGGCGGGGGCGGGTGGTGTTCGGCGCGTTCGTCTACCCGACGCGTGAGGCGCTGGCCGACTATCAGGCCTACGCGGCCGAGGTGACCACCCTCGCCGAGCAGATCAACGCCCGCTGGGGCAACGACGACTGGACGCCGATCCACCTCGACGTCGACGACGACTTTCCCCTGTCGGTGGCGGCGTTGCGCCGCTATGACGTGTTGCTGGTGAACCCGGTGCGGGACGGGCTCAACCTCGTGGCCAAGGAGGGTCCCATCGTGAACGAGCGCGACGGGCTGCTCGTGTTGTCACGCGAGAGCGGTGTGTGGGACGAGCTCGGCGAGGTCGCCCTCGGCGTCAATCCCTATGACGTGGCCGGCACCGCCGACGTCATGCACGAGGCCCTCACCATGCCTGAGGCGGCGCGGGCCGAGCGGTTCGCGGCCCAACGCGGCGCCGCGAGCGCCCGATCCGCGCGCGAGTGGCTCGACGACAGCGTCCGCAACGCCCGCCGCCCGCAAAACTTGAGGCAATAACGATCGAATTCCGATCGTTATTGCCTCAAGTTCGGCGTTAGAGGAGGCGGCGGAGGAGGGCGAGGACACCCTCGGGTCCGTCGATGACGATGTCGGCCCGCTCGAGCAACTCGGGCGGCGCCTCCTCGCTGCGGACGCCGACCTTGAGGACGCTCACACCGCTGGCTTCGAGGCGGTCGAGGGCATCGAAGGCGGGAAGGTCGCCGACGTCGTCGCCGATGAAGCAGGCAGCGTCGAGCCCGGCGGTGAGCTCGGTGACGACGGTGCCCTTGTCACGATGCACGGGCGGGCGCAGCTCCCACGACATCCGGGCCGGGTGCACCGCCAGACCGCTGACCGCCGCTTCGCTCGTGACCCACGTCTCCACCCACGCCGCCTGCTCGGGCGCGGTGCGCACGTGGAGCGCCACCGACAGTCCCTTGCGCTCCACGCCCACGCCGTCGGGCGCCTGGTCCTCCGCCGCGCGGGCCGCCCGGTCGACCGCACTCCGCCACGGCTCGGCGTCGGCATGGACCTCGACCGCGCCGCCGCGGACAAGCTCGAGACCGTAGAGCCCGGAGATCACGATGCCGTCCGACGGCGCGAGGCGGTCGAGCAGGAACGACGCCGGCCGGCCGGAAACGACCGCGACGCGCCCGTACACGCGGGCGAGCGCGGCCAGCACCTCCACCGCGCCCGGAAGGGCTCGGGACGTCGCCGGGTCGGCGACGATCGGCGCGAGCGTGCCGTCGAAGTCGGTGACCACGCCGGCCCGGTCGGGTGCGGCGCGCCATGGCTCGAGGAGCGCGGGGAGCGGGTCGGGCCGCACGGGCATCGACGGTACTCTCCCCCGGATGCGCACATTCCGGGCCGGCCGTGCCGCGCTCGTGCTGCTCGCGATGGCGCTCGTGCCGCCGTTGCTCGGGGCGTGCGGACCGGGCGGGGTGGTCGTCACCTTCCGCCCGGAGGAGGGCGCGCGCTACAGCTACCGAATAGAGGTGGCATCGACCTCGGTCGTCGACGTCGCCGGTCACCTGCCCGATCGGGAGGAGGACCGGGCGGTCCTCGAAGCCGACCACGAGGTGCTCGCCCATGGTCCGCGAGGCACACGCGTCCGTGTTCGGCTTCGGCCCACCGCCGCCCCCGGCGACGCGACGCGCACCTTCGTCGTGACGCTCGACCGCAGCGCGCGCCTCGCCGAAGTCGAACGGGTCGAGGACATCCCGGCCGAGGCGCTCGGCGACCTCGGCCTGTCGGAGATCTTCCCGGTTGCGGCCGGGCTGCCACCCGATCGCCGCCTCCGCCCGGGGGAGGCATGGAACATCGACGAGGAGGTGTCGCTGCCCGACGGGGCGCGGGGCCGGCTGCGCGGCCGCGGCCGCTTGGTGGAGCTCCGCGTCGTCGACGGCACCAAGGCCGCGGTGGTGACTACCGAGGTGTCGCTCGCGGTTCGTCGTACGCCGAACTCGACCCTGGCGGGCACCCAGACGACGACGTCGCGCTCGGTCCACGCCATCTCGGACGGCTCGGTGATCGAATCGCGGTCGGAGTCCGCGGGCGACTTCACCGTGGAGATCGCCCCACCCGAAGGAGACAGCGAGCCGGTGAACGCGCGCCTCGCAGTCGACGTGGTGTCGACCACGACGCTCCGTTAACTGCGAAGCTCAGTTAGAGGTGACGCGCTGGGCCAGCTCCGGCCCGACGTGCACGACGACGTTGGCCTCGCGCAGGTTTCCGACGGGGGGCGGCTCCGACATCGGCAGGGCGCGATCTTCGGCCAACTCGAGGCTCTTGGCAACCTCGACCGCCTCGCGTTGGAACCCCTCGATGTAGAACACCGACGAAGCATCCGTCGCCACGCCGTCGACGGGGGCGAGGAGGTTGTAGCCGTGGGGCTCAAGGAGCGCGCCGGTGTTGGAGGCCGCCTTCGCGACACCGGCGCCGTTGACCACGAGCACCTTCACCTGCGGTGGCGGACGGAGCGGCAAGGTTGTAGTGGCGGCCTCGGCCGCGGTCGTCGTCGTGGCGGCCGCCCCGCCGCCGTCGCGGCCGGCGGTCACCTCCTGGCCGGGAGGCGCATCGTCGGCGGCCTGCAGAAGGATGATGCCGAGCGCCACGGCCACGGCGAGCAACAGCGCTCCCCGTCCCGCGGCCGCACCCGCTGACCGGCCGAAGGACCCGTCGTCGGCGGAGTGGCGTCCTCGGGTTGTGGTCACGGGTTACGCGGGCTCTCGGCCGGACGGCCGGCGAAGCGCGCCTGGCGTCGCTGCTCGCGGGTGCGTCGGACTCGGCGGATCACGAGGGGGTCATAGACCATGGCCTCGGGGTCGTCGAGCACCGACGCGAGCGCGCGGTAGTACGCGCTCGGCGACATGTCGAGGACGTCGCGGATCGCGCGCTCCTTGGGACCGGGCCGCGTCCACCACGTGCGCTCGAAGTCGATGACCGCACGTTCCGAATCGGAGAGAGCCATTGCCGTCAGCCTGACAATCCCAAGCCCGTAAGGCAAGCACCCTCGTGGAGCTGCCATCGAGCCGGGTGTCGGACTCGAACCGACGACATCTTCTTTAC
Source organism: uncultured Acidimicrobiales bacterium (assembly GCA_964632885.1). Lineage (GTDB taxonomy): Bacteria > Actinomycetota > Acidimicrobiia > Acidimicrobiales > CAZWDB01 > CAZWDB01. The sequence continues at coordinate 8,840 of CAZWDB010000111.1, forward strand.
AAGAGAAGTGCTCTACCAACTGAGCTAACCCGGCCTCGTCCGAAATGTTAGGGCGAGGCGGCTGGCCCGACGCCGTAGATCAGACTCTTAGATTCAGACGGCGACTTCGAGTTCGTCCTCGCGGGCGACGACGAGCGCCTCTTCGGCGTCACGCTCCTGGAGGTGTTGATCGAGCTTGCGCTTGATGCGCTGGAGCGCGTTGTCGATCGACTTGACGTGCCGCCCGAGGCGCTCGCCGATCTCCTGGTAGGAGTTGCCCTCCACGTAGAGGCGGAGGACGTCGACCTCAAGGCCGGACAGCATGGCGTCCATCGACTGCCGCATGGCGTCCATGCGCTCGCCGGCGATGACGTCGTCGGCCGGGTCGGACATGTGGTGATCGTCGAGGAGATCCTCGACAGCCCGCTCGCCGGGATCGTCGCCGCCGCGCACGTTCGAGATCGAGACGTACTGGTTGAGGGGCTGGTGCTTCTGGCGGGTCGCCGTCTTGACGGCGGTAATGACCTGCCGGGTGATGCAGAGCTCGGCGAAGGCCCGGAAGCTGGCCTGGCGGTCGGACCGGAAGTCACGGGCCGCCTTGTAAAGGCCGATCAGGCCCTCCTGCTCGATGTCGTCGCTGTCGGCGCCGACGAGGAAGTAGCCGCGGGCCTTGGCTCGGGCGAAGCGCCGGTAGCGCTCAAGGAGCACAGCCACCGCCATCTCATCCCCGCCCTGGAATCGGGCGACGAGCTCATCGTCGGCCATCTCGGACAGGGGCTCGATGAGTGTCTCGATGCGGAGTGCCATGCGATCTCCTACGCTGGTGTGACGTTGTGCCATGTGCGTACTAGCCCGTTAGGACTAGTCATAGTTAGCCATCCGCGTTAGCGGGTGTCAATGGTCACACCGCGATTAAGGCGCTTAATATTCGCCGCAAGAGGTTTGAATCCCTCCGAAAACGGACAAAATCTTCAGTCCGGAATCTCGCTGAACGCCGCTCAGTGACTAGTCACCGTCGAACTTGAGGCAATAACGAACGGAATCCGTTCGTTATTGCCTCAAGCTCGGCTCAGGTGGTGGGGAGGCGGCGGCGGGCGACCTCGAAGCACGCCAGGGCGCCGGCGGCGGCGACATTCAACGACGGCAGCACGCCCACCTGGGGGATCGCTACGAGGACGTCGGCCCGGGCCTTGGCCAGGCGGGATATCCCGCTGCCCTCCGACCCCAACACGAGGCACAACGGCTCGGTCGCCAGTTCGAGATCGAACAACGAACCCGGCGCGCCGGCGTCGAGGCCCACGATCCACACGCCGCGCTCCTTGAGATCGGCGAGGGCCGATGGGATGCCGGGCACCAGAGCCATCGCAAGGTGTTCGACCGCGCCCGCCGCCGCCTTGGTGACCGAAGGCGTCACATGGGTCGCGCGGTGACGGGGCAGAACCGCTCCGGTCGCGCCCGCCGCCTCCGCGGTTCGCAGGAGGGCGCCGAGGTTCTGGGGATCGGTGACGCCGTCGAGGGCGACGAGAAACGGAGGCCACCCGGGGCGCGACCGTTGCGACAACTCGTCGAGGGGGACCTCGGGGAGGGGGGCGGCGTGGGCGAGCACGCCCTGGGGGGCGTCGCTGCGGGCCTCCCGGTCGAGGCGGCTGGGGCCCACCCGGCGCACGGTGACCTTGTCGTCGCGCGCCAGGTCGAGGATCTCGGCCACGATCGGGGTCTCCTCGTCGACGCCTTCGGCGATCCAGAGGTCGCGCACCCGGCGCCGCCGCGCCGCCAGCAGCTCCCGCACCGCGTGACGTCCCTCCACCTGATCGCCGCCGAGGCCGGCTCGCGGACTCGTACGCGGCGCAGCCCCCGGCGTCGTGCGCGGGGGTGTGCGGCGTTGCTGGTCTCCGCGGCGTCCTTTCGGGCTCATCGGCGGGTCACGAGCGCAACGGCATAGCACGCAATCCCCTCGCGGCGCCCAAGCGCGCCCAGCCCCTCGGCCCGCTTGGGCTTCACCGACACCGGTCCACCGGCCGCGGCAGTGAGGCGGGCGACCATCTGGTCGCGGTGGCCGGCGAGGCGCGGCGCCTCCGCGACCACGGCACAGTCGATGTTGCCCACCGTCCAGCCGTCGCGCTCGAGAAGGGCGGCCACCTTTCCGAGCAGGGCGATGCTGTCGGCGCCCTCCCAGGCCGGGTCATCGTCGGGAAAGTGGGTGCCGAGGTCGCCGAGTCCCGCCGCGCCCAACAGGGCATCGGCGGCGGCGTGAGCGATGACATCGCCGTCGCTGTGCCCGGCGAGTCCAGGGCCGGGTAGCGCGACACCGCCGAGGATGAGCGGACGCTGCGGATCGTCGTCGAAGCGGTGGATGTCGAAGCCGAGGCCGACCCGCGGCACGTCGGTCACGACGGCGCTTCCAGCCTCGATTCGAGGACGACCCTGGCGGTGGTGAGGTCCTGGGGCCAGGTGATCTTGAGGTTGTCGACCTCGCCCTCGATGGCGACGACGCGTCCGCCCACGGCTTCGACGAGCCCGGCGTCGTCGCTGGCCTCGCCGCCCGGCGCGTGGGCGCGGCGCAGCGTGGCCGCGGCGAACGCCTGGGGCGTCTGCACGGCGACGAGGTCGCTGCGGTCGACGGTGGCGCGGACGTTGCCGTCACCGCCGACCTGCTTGAGGGTGTCGGTCACTTCGACGCCCGGGATGGCGGCATCGGCGCCCTCGCGGACCGCGGCGATGACGCGCTGGAACAACCCGACGCTGGCGAGGGGTCGGGCGGCGTCGTGCACCACCACGACGTCGGCTTCGGGAGGCACCGCAGCAAGACCCGCCCGCACCGACATCGACCGGGTCGCGCCGCCGGGCACCACCGTGTCGACTCCGGGCACGGACAGGCCGGTCGAGTCGGGCGGCACCACCAACACGACGCCATCGCTCACCGCCTGGGCGGAGTCGAGGGCCCAGTCGAGCACGCGCCGGCCGCCCAGGACCTGGAACTGCTTTGGCCGGCCGAAGCGGTCACCGCTGCCCGCCGCGACCAGCACCGTCCAAACGCCGGTCGACGCGTCACCGGCACCGGAACCGCCGCCGGAACCGGAACCGGGTGTCGCCGTCTCGCTCACGACTGGGTCCCGCTCTCGAGGTCCGCGGCGGGCTGGTCGTCGCCGATGGACGCGAAGAGCATGTTGCCCATCGAGGTCTTCACGTTCGAGGTGATGCGCACGTCGACCTCCTGGCCTACGAGGGATGCGGCGTCGCCCACTACAACCATCGTCCCGTCGTCGAGGAAGCCGACGCCCTGGCCGGCCTCCTTCCCTTCCCGGGTGATCGGGATGCGGACGACTTCGCCCGGCACGTGCACGGGGCGTAGGCCGTCGGCGAGGCGGTGCAGGTTGAGGCACCGGACGCCCTGCAACTCGGCGACGCGCTGGAGGGGGCCGTCGACGGTGATCAGGTCGACGCGCAGGCGGCGGGCGAGCGCGACGAGCTTGGCATCGACCTCGTCGTGCTCGACCACTTCGTCGTGCACGACGTGCACGCTGATGCCGGTCTGGCGCTGAAGGGCCTCGAGCATGTCGAGGCCGCGCCTTCCCTTCCGCCGCCTGACCGGGTCCTGGGCGTCGGCGATCGCCTGGAGCTCGTCGAGCACGAACTGGGGCACGAGCAACGCGTCGTTCAGGAACCCGGCGCGGGCGACGGCGAGGAGGCGGCCGTCGATGATGGCGCTCGTGTCGATGAGGGTGGCGTCGACCTCGCCGCCCCCGAAGGCCTCGGCCCGCACGAGCGGCCGGCTCGAGAGGCCGGCCATGGCGAGCACGTCTTCGAATTTGGAGGACGCGAGGCGGTACCCGAAGTAGATGCCGATCCAGACGAGCAGACCGAAGAGCGGCAGTCCCCAGAGGACGGGGAGAAGGATCACGAACGGTACGCCGACGAGTGCGGCCAGTCCTCCGATGGCGGCGGCGCCGAAGGCGCCCGCACCCAACTTGGCGACCGGGGCCTGCTCGACGCGCTCTTCGAGCAGTCCCATCGCCGAGCGCACGAGGCGGCCGATCACACCACCGGCGACATAGCCGATGCTCGCGCCGAGCGTGGCGCCGACGATCTCACCGCTGTCGCCGAGCCAACCGCTGCCGCGGCCGAGCTCATGGCCGCCTGCGGTGGCCAGGAAGACGATGAAGAGGCGGGTGATCTCGACGAACAACGCGGGCGGTCCTCCGCCTAGGAGTCTGGCGCGGCGCCGGGGTTACTACGGCAATGCAGCGTTCAGGCGCTCCTCGGCCTCTTCCTCGGTGACGCCGATCGCGAAGGTCAGCTCCGAGACGAGGATCTGGCGGGCGCGGGTGAGCATGCGCTTCTCGCCCGCGGACAAGCCCTTGTCACTGTCGCGGATCGACAGGTTCCGAACGACCTCGGCGACCTGATACACGTCGCCGGACTTGAGCTTCTCCACGTGGTTCTTGTAGCGGCGCGACCAGTTGGTGGGCATCCGCGCTTCCTTCTTGCGAAGGACAGCGAAGACCTCTTCCACCTCCTCGTCGTTGATGACCTCGCGCAAGCCGACCTCGTCGGTCTTGTCGCACGGGACCATCAGGGTGAGGTCGCCGTAGGCGAGGCGGAGCACGAGGTACTCGGTGGCCTCGCCGAATACGTCCTTCTGCTCCTTCCGCTCGATAGTCGCGGCACCGTGATGCGGGTAAACAACCTTGTCACCGACGTCGAATGACATTCCTCTCCCAGGTCGGGGTGCGGAGGGGGTAGCCCACCCAGGGTAATGGGCGCCCCTGCCATGCGCCAACCTTGCCGTCGGGCGGGAGTAGGTTGGATAGGCCGTATGCCTGCCCAGGAAACGATCGCGACGCTGCTGAGGGAGTCGGAGCTCTTCCGGTCCTTCCCTCAGGATTCGCTCGACCGCGTCCTCGCGTCCGCCGCGACCGTGGAGTTCCAGCGCAACGACGTGCTCTTCGAGGAGGGCGACGAAGCTGCCTACCTCTTCGTCGTGTACCGCGGGCGTATCGCCATCCAGAAGCGGTCCGCCGACGGCCGGGAGTCGATGCTCGCCCTCATGGAGGAGGGCGACCTCTTCGGCGAGATGCCCCTGTTCGGCACCAAGGGCGAGGGCCGGTCGGCGGAGGCCAAGGTCCTCGAGCCGTCGACGGTGGTCACCGTGCCGTACCCGGCCATACGGGCCGAGCTCGACCGGCAACCCGAGTTGTTGTGGGGCGTCGTCGCCCTGCTGTCGACCCGGTTGCGGGTGACCAACGCCGGGCTGGCCGACTCGATGTTCCTCGACGTGACCGGCCGCACCGCCAAGCGGCTCCTCGAGCTCTCGGGCGGACTGAACACCTTCGTCCTGCCCGTCACCCAGGAGGAGCTCGCCGGCATGGTGGGCGCGTCCCGCGAGCGGGTGAACAAGGCCTTGGCCGCGTTCCTGCGCCTCGGCTGGCTCGAACAGACCGACCGCAAGTACGTGATCCGCGACCGCGCCCAACTGGAACGCCGCGCCACGTAACCGCTGCCCGAACTTGAGGCAATAACGATCGAATTCCGATCGTTATTGCCTCAAGTTCGG
>CAZWDB010000112.1:0-14227 GCA_964632885.1 uncultured Acidimicrobiales bacterium
TGGTACGGCATCGAGCCCGGTCGGTAGGGTGCCCGCCATGGCCATCAAGAGCGTGGGGATCGTCGGCTCAGGGATCATGGGATCCGGAATCGCGGAGGTTGCCGCGAAGACGGGGCACGAGGTGGCCCTGCGATCACGGAAGCAGGAGACGGCCGACCAGATGCTCGGCGGTCTCGAGAAGTCGCTCGCCCGCCAGGTGGAACGAGGCCGCCTGTCCGAGGAGGACCAGAAGGCGACCCTGGCACGCGTATCGGCAACGTCCGACCTCGCGGCGCTCAAAGACTGCGACCTGGTGATCGAGTCGGTCGTGGAGGACCTCGGCATCAAGAAGGAGCTCTTCAACGAGCTCGACCGGATCTGCAAGGACGCCACGATCATCGCCACCAACACCTCGACGTTGCCCGTCATCGAGCTCGCCATGGAGACGGGCCGGCCCGACCGCGTCTGCGGCGTCCACTTCTTCAATCCGGCCCCGGCCATGGCCCTCGTCGAGGTCGTGCGACCCCTCACGGCGAGCGACGCGACGATCGAGGCGGCCCAGGCGTTCGCTTCCGCGTGCGGCAAGACGCCGGTCCAGGTCGACGACCGTGCCGGCTTCATCGTCAACTCCCTCCTCTTCCCCTACCTCAACAACGCGGTGCGGGCCCTCGAGACGGGCGTTGCGACCCGGGAAGACATCGACGCCGCCATGAAGGGCGGCTGCAACTTCCCGATGGGGCCGTTCGAGCTGCTCGACCTCGTCGGCCTCGACACGACGCTCGCGATCCTCGAGGCGCTGTACGCCGAATTCCAAGACCCGAACTACGCGCCGCGCCCGTTGTTGCGTCGCATGGTCTCGGCCGAACAGCTGGGGCGCAAGAGCGGCCGCGGCTTCTACGACTACACGAAGAAGTAGGGATTGGGGGACAATCCCCCTATGGCTTCCACCGATCCTGACCGGGAATGGACGCCGCCGTGGATCATGCGGACCTACTCCGGCCACTCGACTCCGGCCCGGTCGAACGAGCTGTACCGGTCGAACATCGCGAGGGGCCAGACCGGTCTGTCGATCGCGTTCGACCTCCCAACCCAGACGGGCTATGACCCCGACGCGCCCCAGGCGCGGGGAGAAGTAGGCAAGGTCGGCGTCCCGATCGTGCACCTCGGCCACATGGCCCAGCTCCTCGACGGCATCGACCCGTCGATGAACACCTCGATGACGATCAACGCGACGGCCGCCTGGCTGCTCGGTTTGCACGTCGCCAACGCCACCGACCGCGGCACCGACATCGCCAGCCTCACCGGCACGATCCAGAACGACATCGTGAAGGAGTATCTGAGCAGGGGCACCTACATCTTCCCTCCGCTGCCGAGCAGGCGGCTCATCGTCGACACCGTCGCCTACACGGTCTCCCACATTCCGAAGTGGAACCCGATCAACGTGTGCAGCTACCACCTCCAGGAAGCGGGCGCGACGGTGGTGCAGGAGCTCGCCTATGCCCTTGCGACCGCGATCGGCGTGCTCGACGCCGTCCGCGACTCGGGACAAGTCCCGCCCGAGGACTTCCCCCGCGTTGCCGGCCGCATCTCCTTCTTCGTCAACGCGGGCATCCGCTTCGTCGAGGAGACCGCCAAGATGCGGGCCTTCACCCAGATGTGGGACCGCCTGCTCCTCGACCGCTACGGGGTGGAAGATCCGCGGCTCCGTCGCTTCCGGTACGGCGTGCAGGTGAACTCCCTCGGCCTCACTGAAGCCCAGCCGGAGAACAACATCCAGCGCATCGTCCTCGAGTTGCTCGGCGTCACCCTCTCGAAGAACGCCCGGGCCCGCGCCGTGCAGCTTCCGGCGTGGAACGAGGCGCTCGGCCTGCCGAAGCCGTGGGACCAACAGTGGTCGCTGCGGATCCAACAGGTGCTGGCACTCGAAACCGACCTGTTGGAGTACGACGACATCTTCGACGGGTCCACCGTGATGGAGAAGAAGACCTCTGAGCTCGTCGACGCCGCGCAGACCGAACTCGACGACGTCTTGGCGATGGGCGGCGCGTTCGAGGCGATCGAGGAGATCAAGGGCAGGCTCGTTCGCAGCCAGTCAGAGCGCATGGTGAGGATCTCCTCTGGCGAGCAGGCGGTGGTGGGCGTGAACCGCTTCACCGACTCGGCCCCGTCCCCGTTGCACGGCGACGACAGCATCCTGCGCGTCGACCGGGACATCGAGCAGGAGATGATCGACGACGTCGGACGCTGGCGGGCCGAGCGCGACCAAGGCGCGGTGCAGAAGGCGTTGGATGACCTTCGGCGGGCCGCCGAGGGCACCGAGAACCTCATGGGACCGACGATCGCCCTCGCTCACGCCGGCGGAACAACCGGTGAGTGGGCGGGCGCCCTGAGGGAGGTCTTCGGTGAGTACCGAGCGCCTACCGGCGTGGGCGCCGGCGTGGGAGTGCGAGGAAACGACCTGGCCGGCACACAGCGGAGGCTGAACGGCATCGCTGGCGGTCCACCGCGGCTTCTCGTCGCCAAGCCGGGCCTCGACGGCCACTCCAACGGCGCCGAGCAGATCGCCGTCGCCGCCCGGGATGCCGGCTTCGAGGTGATCTACCAGGGAATTCGCCTCACGCCGGAGCAGATAGCCGCGGCGGCACGCGACGAGGACGTCGACATCGTGGGCATATCGATCCTCTCAGGGAGCCACCTCGAGATCGTGCCCCACCTCGTCGAGCTCGTGCGGAACGAGGGGGTCGACGCGCCAGTGATAGTGGGCGGCATCATCCCGGAAGCCGACAAGGCGGCCTTGGCCGCCGCGGGTGTCGCTGCCGTCTACACGCCGAAGGACTTCGAGCTCGACCGGATCGTCGCCGACATGGCCGAGCTCGTCGCGACCTACCGCGACGGCCGAACTTGAGGCAATAACGAACGGATTCCGTTCGTTATTGCCTCAAGTTCGGCGAGGTTGGGCGGAGATCAGGCTTGATTCGGGCCCCGAACGAGCCGATGGTTACCGTCGTATGGACCGTCGCGCTCTGCCCGGCTTCTTCGCCGGCCTCGCCGGCTGCAGCTCGGGCATCCTCGCCGCCATCACCGGATCCCCACTCCTAGCGGTCGTGACCGCGGCCTGCGCGCTGGGAGCGGGCGCATCGTCGCTCGCAGTGCTCCAGCGGGCTCTCCACGCCGAGCAGCGCGCCGCGGCGGCGTCCGCCGAGCTCGACACGCTCCGCGAGATAGAGCTGGCGACGCCAAACCGCAGCCGCTCCCTCGTCGACCTCGAGACCGGTCTCGCCGACGGGCGGTTCTTCGAGCTCGCCCTCGAAACCCGGGTGTCGGCGGCCCGCCGCCAACTGTGGCCGGTGACGGTCGTCCTCATCGAGGTGCGCTTCAGGCACGACGATCGGATGCGCGAGGCCCTGGCCGGCCTCGCCGTGCTCGTGCGCCAGACGTTGCGGGAATGCGACCTGATCGCTCGTATCGGTGTGCACACCTTCGGGCTGGTCCTCGATGACACCAACGAGGCCGGCGGGGCGTGGGCCGCCGAGCGTCTCCAGATCGAGCTCTCCCGGGAGCCCGGCACCTACGAGCGGTTCGCCGCTGGGGTCGCCAGCTACCCGACCCACGGCCTCGAAGCCGACGCGGTGCTGCGCCAGGCCAGGGCCGCCCTCGCCCGAGCCTGCGCGACCGACCCCGGCTTCGGACTCGGCCACGTCGAGGTCGCCCGCCTCGAGGCCTGACCACCCAACCCCCACCCGTCGGGCCGAACTTGAGGCAATAACGAACGGATTCCGTTCGTTATTGCCTCAAGTTCGTTGCAGACGGAGAGTTATCCCCAGGTGGTTCCACAGGCCGGGGGATAGAAATCGCCCATATATCCCGGTCGAGGCGGTCCGGGCTGTGGATAACCGTCGCCGGCCGCTCAGACCGGCCGGCGCCGAGACGCCGCCACCGGAGAACCCGGCTGCCACCAACGCCCGGAGAACCGCCACGGGCTGCGCCGGGGCGTCTCCTCCACGACCGGGCGGGGCCAGACGAGCTCGATCGCAGCGACCACGGCGGCGAGCTCTTCCGGGCTGATGTCGCGCTTGTCCTCAGAGTGCCCGGTGCGCCCAGTGGGACCAGAGTGGTCAGAGGGGGACATTGCCGTGCTTGCGCTTGGGGAGCTCCTCACGCTTGGAGCGGAGCATGTCGAGGCTGCGGATCAGGACGACCCGGGTCTCGGCGGGGTCGATGACGTCGTCGACGTAGCCGCGCTCCGCAGCGACGTAGGGGTTGGCGAAGCGCTCGGTGTAGTCCTCGATGAGCTCGGCTCTCCGGGCCTGCTTGGCGTCGTCGTCGCCCGCGACCTCGATGTCACGCCGGAAGATGATGTCGACGGCGCCGGCCGGACCCATCACGGCCAGCTCGGCCGACGGCCAGGCGAACGCGAGGTCGGCTCCGATCGACTTGGAGTTCATGACCACGTAGGCCCCGCCATAGGCCTTCCGGGTGATCACCTGGATGCGGGGGACCGTGGCCTCGCAGTAGGAGTAGAGAAGCTTGGCGCCGTGCCGGATGATGCCGCCGTACTCCTGCCCGGTACCCGGCATGAAGCCCGGGACGTCGACGAAGGTCACCAGCGGGATGTTGAAGGCGTCGCAGGTGCGGACGAAGCGGGCCGCCTTCTCGGAGGAGTCGATGTCGAGCACCCCCGCCAGGTTCTGGGGCTGATTGCCGACCACACCGATGACGTGGCCTCCGAGACGGGCGAAGCCGCAGATGATGTTCTGGGCCCAATACTGGTGGTACTCGAAGAACTCGCCGTCGTCGACGACCGCGGCCACGACCTTGGTCATGTCATAGGGCATGTTCGAGCTCGCGGGAATGAGGTCACTCAGCTCGGTGCACAGGCGGTCGGGCTCGTCGGTTGGTACCACGACGGGCGGATCTTCGAGGTTGTTGGCCGGCAGGAACGACAGCAGGTAGCGGACCTCATCGAGGCAGGTCTTCTCGTCGGAGGCTACGAAGGTGGCCACGCCCGACTTCGTCGCATGCACCATGGCGCCGCCGAGCTCCTCGAGGGTGACCTCCTCGCCCGTCACCGACTTCACGACGTCGGGACCGGTGATCGCCATCTGTGACACGCCTTCCACCATGAAGATGAAGTCGGTCATCGCTGGGCTGTATACAGCGCCACCCGTGGCGGCGCCGAGCGCCACCGATATCTGCGGCACCACGCCCGACGACGCGACGTTGCGGTAGAAGATCTCGCCGTAGGAGGCGAGGGAGACCACGCCTTCCTGGATACGGGCACCGCCGCCGTCGTTGAGGCCGACGATCGGCGCACCCACCGAGGCGGCCAGGTCCATCACCTTGTGGATCTTCTCGCCGTGGACCTCGCCGAGCGCGCCGCCGATGACGGTGGCGTCCTGAGAGAACACGAAGACTCGACGACCCTCGACGGTGCCCCATCCCGTGATCACACCGTCGGTGTAGGCCTTCTTCTCTTCCATCCCCATGCCGACGGCCCGGTGGCGCGCGAGCATGTCGAGCTCCTGGAACGAACCGTCGTCGAGCAGATACTCGATCCGCTCCCGGGCGAGCAGCTTGCCGCGAGCGTGGTGCCGCTCGACCGCAGCGTCGGAGCCGGCATGGCGTGCCTGCTCCTTGCGCTTGGCGAGCTCGTCGAGCCGCTCGTTCATGGGGTGGTCGACCATGAGCGCCAAACTACTTGGACACACTGAACTGGTGCCGATCGAGCCACCCCCCTCCGAGTGGGAATTCCCGTCACCACTCGACGCCGCCGACGACCTCGTCGGGATCGGCGCCGATCTCGAGCCCGCCACGATCCTCGGCGCCTACCGCACCGGGCTGTTTCCAATGCCGGTCAACACCGGCACAGCTGACGGGGTGATCGGGTGGTGGTCGCCGCACCCGCGTGGTGTGATCCCCCTCCCCGGACTCCGGGTCTCGCGTTCGCTTCGCCGCTCACTGCGGAGCTACGACGTGAGGATCAACACCGCATTCGACGAGGTGCTCGTCGGGTGCGCCGACGAGCGCCGCGCCCACGGCTGGATCAGCCCGGAGATCGCGGCCGCGTACCGGCAGCTGCACTCGTTGGGATGGGCCCACAGCGTGGAGGCCTGGTCGGTCGACGACGGCAGCCTCGCAGGGGGGCTCTACGGAGTCGCCATCGGCGGTCTGTTCGCGGGCGAGTCGATGTTCCACCGCCGTACCGACGCGTCCAAGGTCGCCCTGGTCCGCCTGGTCGAGGTTCTACAGGCCGGCGGCGCGACCCTTCTCGATGTTCAGTGGCGCACACCCCATCTCGCGCGCCTCGGGGCGGTCGAGATCTCCCGCGAGAACTACCTCGGGCAGCTGCGCCGCGCCCTCGAACACCCGTTACCTCAGGTGTTCGCCGGTCGGCCCGCGGATTGACACCACCGGAACCGGCCCCTCAGGCGTGGAAGGGCAGCAGAAATCGGAAATTGCCCTCTAAGTCCGGCGGAAGCCTGCCGATGTATGGATCCATGAACACATCTGACGCCCGCGGGGTGAGCCATGGCTGACCGCTACATCGGTCTGGATATCGGCACGTTCGCGGTCCGCGCTGCCGAGGTGTCGGGCGAGCCCGGCAACCTCACGCTCCACCGTTTTGCCCAGATCACGCTGCCGCCGCGTGCGGTGGTCGACGGAGAGATCGTCGATCCGCCCGCGGTCACGAACGCGATCCGCAATCTGTGGGAAAGCGGGGGCTTCAAGTCGAAGAAGGTCGTCATCGGTATCGCCAACCGTTGGGTCAAGGTCCGTGAGGCCGAGGTCCCGGCGCTGTCGCACGAGGACGTCCGCAGCTCCCTCCGCTACGAGGCTCAGGAGGTCATCCCCTTCGCCGACGAGGACGCCATCGTCGACTTCGTCGTCCAGGACAGGGTGCCCGGCCCCGAAGGCGGCGAGCTCCTCAAGATCCTCGTCGTCGCGGCGCAACGCCAGATGGTCTCGGCCATGATCGACACGGTCAACCGGGCCGGTCTCAGCGTTTCCCACGTCGACCTCACCCCGTTCGCTCTGGTGCGCTCCCTCGGGCCCGCGCCCGAGCCGGGTATTTCGGAAGCGATCGTCTCGATCGGCGCCGGCCTCACCAACGTCATCGTTCACACCGGCGGGGTCCCCCGTCTCGTGCGCATGACGCCGCGTGCCGGCGGCGCGGTCACCGAGAACCTCACCCGCGCCCTCGGTGTCGACACCGAGCGGGCCGAGGCCCTCAAGCGCGGCGCGGGCGTTGCCCTCGCCGATCCGCAGACCGCCCAGGCCGCCGACATCATCGCCAACGAGATCGGCCCGCTGGTGCAGGAGATCCAGGGCAGCCTCGACTACTTCCTCGCCCAGACCGACGACGTCGAGCTCCGGCGGGTGCTGCTCACCGGCGCCGGCGCCAAGATGGCGGGCCTCCGCGCCCGCCTGGCAACCGAACTCCGCGTTCCGGTCGAGATGGCCTCACCGCTCGAGTACATGAAGCTCGGCAAGACGGGCTTGAGCGACGATCAGCTCACGGCGGCAGCCGCCTCTATGGCCGCCCCAGTGGGCCTCGCCCTCGCGCCCATGGCGACCCCGGCGACGAAGCTGACCAACCTCTTCCCGGCCGAAGTCGCCAAGGCGGGCCAGTACCGCAAGGGCAAGGTTCTCACCGGCGTGGCGGTCGGCGCGGTCGCCGGAGTCCTCGCCCTCGCGTGGGCGATCCGCCTCGGGCAGGTCGAGCTGCAGAAGAACCAGGCCGAAGACGTGGAGGCCGAGGCCGTCCGTCTCCAGACCGAGGTCAACAAACTGGCACACCTCGGTGTCATGGCCGACACGCTCGACGCCAACCGGGCCCAGGCCCAGACGGTGCTCGCCAGCGACGTCGACATGCCGGCGATGCTCGACCGGATGACAGCGGTGCTGCCGTCCGACGTCGGGCTCACCTCGGTGACGATGTCGATCACCGGGGCCGCGACCCAGGGGGTCCCGGCCAACGCAACGGCCACACCCACGATGGGCACCATCACCCTGTCGGGCACGGCCGTCAACCACGACGGTCCCGCCCACTGGATCACCGAGATGCGCACCCTCAACATCCTCGACGGGGTGTGGGTGCCGTCCCAGAGCCTCTCCGGTGCTGACGGAGGGGTCACCTGGTCGGGCAAGGCGGTCTTCACCAACTTCGCCAAGTCGGACCGGTCCGAGCAATACCCCTACAAGCCAGGAGACCCGCAGTGAAAGCCAAGCTCGCTCTGATCGGCATCGGCGCCTCGCTGCTGCTGGCCGTGGCGTGGTACTTCGCACTCTGGAAGCCCGCGTCCAACAACCTGTCGGAGGCGAAGGAGCGCGAGGTGGCCGCCCAAACCCAGGTCGACACGCTCAGCACCGAGCTCGCCCGACTCAAGCAGCTCGAGGCCAACCAGGACGTCCTCGAGCGGGACCTCGCGGCCTTGGCCGAGAAGCTCCCCGACACCGACGAGCTCGACACCTTCATCCTCGAGCTCAACGACATCGCGAGCACGTCCGGCATCACGCTGCAATCCCTTAGCCCGGGCGAACCCTCGCTCCAGGCCGCGGGTACAGGCGGAACCGGAGCAGCCGCGACCGGACCCATCCCGATCACGTTGCAGATGCAGGTGCAGGGCGACTACTTCGCCATCCTGCGCTTCATGGACAACCTGCGGGACGGAACCCGTCTGGTAACCGCCAACAACCTGTCGCTGTCCGGCGGCGGCGAAGAAGGCCAGATGTCGGCGAGCATCAGCGGTGCGATGTACATCGCACGGCCGGTCACCGCCGCTCCGGCCGACCCGACCGCCACGACCACCCCGGAGGTCCCGTCATGAGCGACGTCCCCGCACCCGTCCAGAGCAAGACAGCCGGACAGCAGAAGCAGCTGATCATGCTGGCAGTGCTCGGCCTCGTGTTGCTGCTCGTGCTCGTCTTCGTCGTGATCAAGCCGTTCGGCGGCGACGACTCGGCCACGACACCTCCCCCAACCGTTACGACCCCGACGAGCGCGCCGGCTACTGCCGGCACCGGATCGGCGTCGAGCGAGTCAGAGGGGTCGGACTCCGAGAGCGCGTCCGAAGAGGAGCCCGTCGCCGTCGAGCGTCCGGCTCGCAACCCCTTCGTCGGCCCGTAACCCGCACCGAACCAGCTGAACTTGAGGCAATAACGATCGGATTCCGATCGTTATTGCCTCAAGTTCGCGTCTGGCCGAGGTGCGCGGCCCGCTCGGCGAGCTCGGGCGCACCGAGTTCGACCGCGATGCTGTCAAAGTCCGGCGTCGGTCCCTTCCAGCGGAGCTCCTCGACCGCCTCCAGCAGGCTGGTGTCGATCCGGAGGGTCGCGAGGTCCCGGAACAGCAGGGCCCGTTCGTAGTCCTCGGCGAGAGTGGCCGCGAGGCGCGGCGCGCTGCGAACGGTGACGTCCCACTTTCCGTCGAGCGGGATGTCCTCGAGGTGGTGGTACCGGGCCAGCACCGAGCCGGCCGACTTGGCGCCCCAGCCGGTCAGTCCGGGAAAGCCGTCGGCGCTGTCGCCCACGAGGGCCAGGTAGTCCGGAATCGACTCGGGCTCGACTCCGAACTTGGCCACGACGCCGGCAACGTCGATCACCTTGTCGTTGCGGCGGTCGAACTGCACGACCCTTCCCTCGCGCACGCACTGCGCGAGGTCCTTGTCTGGAGTGAGGATCAGCACCTGCTCCACTGCGCGGTCGGCCGCGGCCACGGCGGCGGCGGACGCGAGGGCGTCGTCGGCCTCGAGGTCGACCATCGCCCACACGACGACCCCCATGGCTCGCAGGGCATCCTCGACCACCGGGAACTGCTCGAGCAGCTCGGGCGGCATGCCGGCCGACGTCTTGTAGTGGGGCCACATGTCGTTGCGGAACGACTCGACAACGTGGTCGGTGGCCACGCCCACGTGGGTGGCGCCCCCCTCGACGAGGTACAACACCGAATTCAGGACACCACGGGTCGCCGCCCTCGTGCCGGGCCTCTCGCGCGCGTCGGCAGGCGCACCGAAGTGCTGCCGGAACAGCTCGTAGGTTCCGTCGAGGAGGTGCACTTGCATCGGCCACCCACCGTAGGCTCCGAACTTGAGGCAATAACTAACGGATTCGCGCGGTTATTGCCTCAAGTTCGTGGAGGCGGGCGGGGTCGACGGCTCCGGGATCCTCGGAGAGCGTCGTAGACCCCGCCGATTCGTCGGTCATGAGCGCAAGGGCGGCGTCAAACGGCACCGGATCGGCGACGACCTCGGTCGCGTCTAGGTCTCGCCCCGTCACGAGGCGCTGCAGGTTCGAGAGCGGCGACAACGTCTCGATCGGGAAGTCCGAGCCCGCGATGACCCGGGCTCGGGCGGCGAGCAGGTTGTTCCACCCGTACGCGACCGGCCACCTATCGCCCAGTCCCGCCTCGCGAGCGGGGGCGTCCGAAACAGCAAAGCTCGGCTGGATGCAGATGACCACCCCCATCGACGCGATCCGATCGATCAGATCGGGGCGGAGGAGCTGGGCGTGCTCAATCCGGGGAGCTGCCGCCGCACAGTCGGAGCCGAAGACCCGCTCGTAGGCGTCGAGAGCGGCCTCGATGGCGCGGTCACCGATCGCGTGGGTCGCGACAGTGAACCCCGCCTCGGCGAACGGCGCCGCCCGGCGGGCCAGCGAGTCGGCGTCCTGGAACAGGATCCCGTGGTCGTCGGGACGGTCGAGGAACGGGTGGCTGACCGCGCACGTCCGTGGACCAAGCCACCCGTCGGCGTACAACTTGACGCCGATGACCTCCAGCGTCGGGTCCCCGGTGCGCGGCATGTCAGGCCGGGCCAGCCCGCTCGCGACCAACAGCTTGACCCGCACGGGCAGCGGTCCACGCTCCCGCAGGAGGCGGAGCGCGTCGAAGTACTCCCACCCCGCCAGACCGGCCTCGGTGATCTCAACCAGTCCGACGGCGCGAGCCCGTTCGAGGCCGCGGTGCAGGCGGTCCGCGAGCTCGTCGCCGGTGGCGGGCGCGGGGTCGAGGCGGTCCATCGGGTTGGTGCCCTCCGCCGCCATGTGGTGGTGAAGGTCTGCCATTCGCGCCGCGAAGTCGCCGTCGACCTCACCGGCTGGGGTGGCCTCGCCCGCCGCCACCCGCAGCAGGTGCACGTGGTGGTCGACGAAGCCCGGTCCGGTCCATGTCACGCTGGACTTCCTATCCCTCCGGTTGATTCGGTGCGAATCGACGCACCAAGGAAGGTGACGATGGCTTCTCCGGCGCGCGGCGACGAGCGCGGGCTGCTCCTCGCCGCCGCGGGCGGCGACCCGGAGGCGGTCCGGCAGCTCATCGACACCGTCGGGCCAGTGGTCTACGGATTCGTGTTCGCTCGCGTCGGGGGTGACGACGCCGCCGCAGACGACGTCGTGCAGGAGACCTTCGTCGAGGCGATGCGATCAGCGGCCACGTTCCGCGGCGAGGCGGCCGTGTCGACCTGGATGTGCACGATCGCCCGGCGCCGCCTCGCCCGCTACTTCGAAACAGAACGGCGCGAAGCCCTGGCTGCGAGCGGGCTGCGCGTCGTGGCCGGCGACACCGAGCCGGTCGAAGAGCCCACCCTCGCGGTCGATCAGAACGACGAGGTAATCCGAGCGCTGGGGCGGTTGCTGCCGCTCCACCGCCAGGTCCTGGTGCTCAAGTACCTCGACGGGTGCTCGGTCGCCGAGATCGCCGCTGAGGTGGGGCGCAGCCCCGTGCAAGTGCAGTCGCTGCTGCAACGGGCCCGCGCCCGGCTGCGCGCCGAGATCGAGACGAACGGTGGCGGCAAGGGAGAGACAGGTGGCTGACCTCGACGACCAGCTGTCAAGCCTCGATCGCCCGCGTGCGCTGCCGGCTGAGCTGCGCGCTCGGCTCGAGCACGCGGTCCTCGCCGAAGCGGCGGCAGGACCGACCGGTGACGACGACACCTCCCTGGAGGCCGTCGACCGGCCCCGTCCGGTGCCGCCGGGGTTGCGGTCCCGGCTCGAGGGCGACCTCGTTCGGCCGCGGGCGGCGTTGGCAGCCCAGCCGCGAGGCGCGCCCGCCCTCGCCATCGCCGCCGTCATCCTGCTGCTGCTCGGTCTGGCCGCGGTGACGAACGTCGAGCGCGATGGGGGCGATGCTCGCCTCGACACCGGCGGTCAAGAATTCAGTGCAGGCGAACGGCGCGGCCGCGGCGACGACGGGCAGGGCACCGCGGGCGCGAGCAGTGGGTCCACAGATCCGGTCGAAGCGCCTGTGTCGTCGGGCGGCGGGCTCTCCGGAGACGGAGGAGCGGGCCAGGCACAAGGTGGGGAACAGAACGGCAAGCCGGCGGCCGACGTCCAGGGCGGGGTCGCGGCGTCACCGGCCCTTGCGGGGCGCGCATCGCGTTCCGCGACGGTCGCGGTCGTCCACGACGACATCCATCAGTACGCCGGCTTTCTCGCCCACATCGACGAGACGAATGCCGCCGGCGACATCCACATATCGGTGGTGGAAGCCGACGCCGACGAACCGACTCCAGACGCCCACCTCACCGTGAACCTCTCGGCCCGCCCGGTGGTGGGGCCCGACGGTCCCGACGAAGAGGTGACCACCCCGTTGCTCGAGACGCTCACGGTCACGGAGGCCGACCTCGGCGAGGGCGTGTACTCGTTCGCGCCACCGTTCGAGCGGGTCGCCCACCTGGCCGCCGACGAGTTGTTCCCCACGGTGGCGGCCGGTACGACCGCGGTCGTCTACTACGCCACGCCATGGGGAGACGCGGCCGCGGCCGCCATCGAGGACGTCCTCGTCGACCGACAGGTGGCCGTCGTACGTTCACCGTCGAGCAGAGAGACGACCCGCCCTCCCCGCCTCGTGCCGGCCGACGCAGCATTCGTCGTCCTTCCGCCGGCAGAGGCGGGCAGGTGGCTCCGGCAGGCCAACGACGCCGGCTACCGGCCGCAGCGCGGGATCGCGGGCCTCCACTCCCTGCTCGACGAGCGGCTATTGGCCGACGCGGGGGACGCGGAAGTCACGATTCTGTCGCCTTACCTGCTTCCGGCCGGCGCGGACGCGGATCGCATTCGGGAGAAGATCACCCGACTCTCGGGCGGGGAAGAACCCGCCCAGCTGTCGGCCTCCGCCGTCCACGGATGGGTCACCGCCCAAGGGGTCGTCGAGGTGGTCCGCCGCGTCGTCGACGGTTATGAAGCGGATCTGACTGCCGCCCTCGACGGACTCACGGGCTGGGACAGCGGGCTGTTCCCGCCGTATGCGGTGCGGCCCGACACCCACGCCCGGACGCCCGAGGCGACCGTGTTCACCGCGCGCGCCACCGCCTTCGTCACCGACGGCACTTTCCGGCGCGACCCCCACTGACCCCCACTGACCCGCCCGAACTTGAGGCAATAACGATCGGAATCCGATCGTTATTGCCTCAAGTTCACTCCTGGACGAGTTCGATGAGGGTGCCGAACGCACTCTTCGGGTGGAGGAAGGCGACCGTGGTGCCGCGGCTGCCGGTGCGAGGGTGCTCGTCGACGACACGCGCGCCCTCGGCTTTCACGTGTTCGAGCACTTCGCCACAGTCGGCGACCCGGTACCCCACGTGGTGGATTCCCTCGCCATTGCGCTCCATGTACTTGGCCAGCGGCGACGTGTCGGCATACGGGGTGAGCAGCTGGATGTAGGAGTCGGCGACCTTGATGAGCGCCTCGTCGACACCGTCGCTTTCGATCCGCTCCTTATGCACGACTTCGGCGCCGAACATCTTCTCGTACCAGTCGACCACGGCGTCGAGATCGCGCACCGCGATGCCGACGTGGTCGATGTTGGTCAGCCGCGACGTCATGGCGTGGAACCTACCCCCCTTGGCCGGATGGGTGGCGCCGTCCCTAGACTGGCGGGACACCACCACCACTACAGAGGCACTGGAGGTTCCCATGCCTGGTTCCGTGATCGTCGCCGGGGCACGCACGCCGATCGGCAAGCTGTCGGGCGGGCTCGGCAGTTTCAGCGCGATGGATCTGGGCGGCTTCGCCATCAAGGCCGCCCTCGAACGGGCCGGTGTACAGCCCGATCAGGTCGACTACGTCTTCATGGGCCAGGTTCTCCAGGCCGGCCAGGGCCAGATCACCGCCCGCCAGGCCGCGGTCAAGGCCGGCATTCCCATGACCGTGCCGGCTACGACGGTCAACAAGGTCTGCTTGTCGGGCCTCAACTCCATCTACCTCGCGGATGCGATGATCTCGAGCGGAGACGCCGAGGTCGTGGTGGCCGGCG
>CAZWDB010000113.1:0-13802 GCA_964632885.1 uncultured Acidimicrobiales bacterium
TCTTCGGAGAGCCGGCCTCGCGCCGCGTCGACGTCCATGCCGCCAGGTTACCCACGTGCCTCCTCGCCCGAGCATCGGGCAGGATCTGTCGGACGTGGGCGACTTGTAGCCTTCGCACGGGGGCGTGGCGCAACGGCAGCGCAACGGCCTTTTAAGCCGCGGGTTGAGGGTTCGAGTCCCTCCGCCCCCACCAGTGCCGGTCCAGCACCGCCGACTCCGCTACCGGTCTGGGGTCAGAGCTTGGCCCCAGACCAGTGGCAGCGTGGCGTCAGAGGCGGATCCGAATCTCGACTGTGGTGCCGTCATTGGTCGCCAACTCGAGACCGGTGACCGGACTGTCGAAGGCGTATGCGAATGCCGTCGCGGAGTCGTCACACAGGTTCGCGGGTTCTTGCCGGACACGGGACGTATCGATGTTCACGTTCTCGGTCGCGACGTCACGTACGCCGCCGAGTTCGATGAGGACCCAACTGGTTCCGGATGATGCCGTCACCAATGGCGCATGGCTGACGGTAGCGGTGAAGGTGATCTCACGAGGCCCGCGGTCGCTCACCGTCACCTCTGAGATCTCTACCCCGTCGGTGGGCTCCCCGGTCTGCTCGATCGCAGGGTGGTCCGGGTCAGTGCGCGGCACGGAGCACTCGTCTCCACCGTCGCGAGGTATGGCATCAGGGAAGGCAGCCTCAGGGGGCGCGGCCGTCGTGGACGTCGACGCCTCCGTCGATCCGGGAACGGCGCCCGAGTCGCCGCGAACGCCGCCGGACTCGACAGCAGTGCCATTGTCGGAGCCAACGACCTGGCCGAGAACCAACGCGCCCGTCCCCGCCAGCAACGCCACCGCCAGCAACGCCGCGACAACGCGCGTCACGAGCCGTCAGATCCGTGTCGGAGGGCTTCCTCGACCCGCGCGACCTTCGCCGACAGAGCGTCGGTCGTGCCGGGACGGTGGTCGACCTTGATCACCACGCTGACGCGGGGAGCCTTGGCCGCTATGGCGTCGACGCACTGCCGGATGACGCCCATCACCTCGTCCCACTCACCTTCGATGTTCGTGAACATCGCATTCGTCTCGTGCGGCAGGCCGCTCTGCCGCACGATGCGCACCGCGTCGGCGACGAGGTCTCCAACGGACTCGCCGGCGCCGAGAGGGGTGATGGAGAAAGCGGCAATCACTGGTTCGCTGTTACGGGGCGGCGTCGTACACCGGCGGATCCTCCTCGGGCCACTCCCCATTCCGGAACCTCTTGCCATCGTAGGTAGCGACCCACCGCCCGACCTTACCGGGCTCGTCGATGGATGGGGCGGTTGGATCCCAGTAGACCTCACGGGAGTCGTCGACACCGGTGTGGTCGCCCTCGGGGCCACCGTCGGAGCCGACGGCGTAGTGCCACAGACCGACCGGGCGACCAGGCTCTCCCATCAGCGGGAGGGTCTGCACGCCCGTGGCAACATTCGGTGCGGTGAGGTCGGGTCCCGCCGCCTGCAGGAAGTTGTAGATGTGGACGAGGCTGTAGAAGTCACCGGTCGTCCCCTTCAGAATGTCGGTGCCCTCCAGCTTCTTCCACAGCGCGCCCGGCTCGCCGCCGGCACCGAAGATCGAACCGGTGTCGCTGAGCTGGCTCAGGCCGAACATGTGACCCTCGACCTGTTCTGCGCTGTAAGCCCGTCCGAACTGGTCAGTGTCGGTTCCGGCCACGCCGATCAGGAGCCACTCGGGATGCCAGTCCTGGTCATCGGCCGCTTGGGTGAGGAACATGGTCGAGAACGGGTCAGCCGCCAGCACCAGCGTGGTCACTCCCGCCGCCTTGAACTGGACCACGGCCTCGAGGGCCTGCTGTTGGAACCGGGAGATGTCGAGCTGGTAGTCGTACCGGGGCCCCGCGTCGACGCCGTAGTCAGCCTGCAACGTCTGCGCGGTTATTCCGGCGCACCGTTGGTATTCGTCGTTGTCCGGCACATAGGTGGCGAAGGAACGGGTCGAGGCCGCGAGCTCCGCCGAGCCGGCGTGGACCGCGGGCTTGCCGGCGAGGCGCTTGCCGATGTACTCGGCCACGTGCGCCGAGATCCGTTCGCACTCCATTGCGGTGTTCCAGACGTACGGATGATGGTCGCGGTAGAAGGTCTCGGAGAAGTACGCGGCACCTTGGAAGACGAGGAGTCCCCGCTCGGCCGCACACTCGGCAAAGTTGCCGCTGCCGCCGGTCGCGGCGAAGGCACCGATCTCTTCCACAATCTTCGTGACATCTGCGCAGGCACCCTCCCGACCCGCACCCAACGCCTCCTGGGTAGCGTCGCTGAACTGCGACTCGTAGTCGACCCACTCGATCTTCCTGCCGTACAACTCGTAGTTTTCGTCGAGGTACGAGATGAACCGGTCGCGGACCCCATCCTCATCTTCGTCGGTGGCGAACCCGGCGTCACGCAGCCCTTGGTCGATCGCCTGGGAGTTCGCCGACGTGGGGAAAGATCGACGGACGATCTTGATCGTGTCGGCGGTGACTCCCCGTGCCGTTGCCCCACCGTTGTCGCCCGCGAACGCGGCTACGCAGGGCAACGCGTAGGCAGTGTCGGGTATCTGGCCAACGCCTTCCTCGCAGGCGACGCCTCCCCGCGTCGTTCCCGTCCCAACCTCGACGTCACCGGAGGCGGGACGCCATCCGACCTCGCCCTCGTCGCCGGTTCGGGGCGAACGCCCGGCGTCGACGCCGGCATTGTCGGTGTCGCCGTCGTCGCCGCTCACCGATGGGAAAGCAACGAGAACTGCGGCGAGCAGCACTACTACCGCGTAGAGGATTCCGTACCGCTTGAGGTGTCTTGCGGCGCCGCCACCCGACCGCTCGTCGATTTCGGGAGTCTGTTGGGTGTCGACCACAACTGTTCAGTCGGCAGGCGAAGAACGCGGCCAAGAGATCCGTAACGTCAGGTTGCCGGGAAGCAGGTGTACTAAGTGCCCACCACCGGACAAGCCGCATGAATCGTCGGGCCGCTACCGTGCCGCCATGACCTCGAGCACGGTGCCGGAGCTGCCCGGCTACGACGACCTCCCCGTCCGTCCCGACGCGCCTGCGGGCTCCTCCTGGGGTCTGTGGGGCGACGACGACACCTTCGGATGCCTCAACCTCCTGAGTCCCGAACGGGTCGTCGAGGCCGCACGCCTCGTACAAACCGGACGCGTCTTCGCCTTGAACCTCGACCTCGCCCTGCCCGACCCGCCGCTCTTCCGGCGCGCCGCCCTGACCCATCACGTGACGGGCGAGGTCGGCAAGACGGGTCACGACGACATCCTCTCCGACTGGAACACGCAGAGCTCGAGCCAGTGGGACGGCTTTCGTCACGTACGTGGACATGCCGGGTACTACAACGGCGTCGCCGACGAAGACCACGGGATGCACCACTGGGCGGCCCGCGGCATCGCCGGGCGGGGCGTGCTCGCGGATGTCGCCCGCTGGCGTGACCGTGTTGGCCGGCCCATCGGACCGGATCGGACCGACCCGATCGACCCGGACGACCTCCTCGCGACCCTCGAGGACCAAAACGTAACGGTCGAGCCGGGCGACGTGTTGCTCGTTCGCACCGGGTGGCTCGGCTGGTACCGCACGCTGGACCGAGCCGGGCGCGAGGCGGTTGCCCACACCCTCCGCGCTCCCGGCCTCAGGCCTGGCGCGGCAACTGCCCGCACACTGTGGAATCTGCACGTGGCGGCGGTGGCAGCTGATAACCCCGCCCTCGAGGCTTGGCCCCCCGGCGACCTCGCAACCGACGAACAAAGACAGCAGGCTGAAGCCGACCCGGCGGCACGTATCGAGCTCTTCGTCCACCTCAGCCTCCTGCCTCTCCTCGGACTGCCGATCGGCGAGCTGTTCGACCTCGAAGCCCTGGCTGACGACTGCGCGTCCGACGGCCGCTACACGTTCTTCTTCACGTCGGCACCGATCCACGTGAAAGCCGGCGTGGCGTCGCCGCCGAACGCTCTCGCCATCAAGTAGCGCCGAGACCGTAGGCTGCGCCGCCATGGACCTGTTCGAAGCCATTCGCACCACCCGCGCAATGAGGCGCCTCGACCCGAACCGCGACGTCTCCGACGCCGACATCCGCACGATCGTCGAAGCGGCCACCAAAGGGCCGTCCGGAGGGAACTCCCAGCCGGTGCGATGGCTCGTGGTGAAGGATGCCGGCCTGCGCCGCCGTCTGGGAGAGATCTACAAGGCCGCCTGGGGTCCGGTAGGCGAGATGTACCGCAGCCGCACGCGAGCCGGTAGCAGCACTGAACGAGTGCTCAATTCTGCCGACCACTTGGGCGAGCACATGGGTGACGCTCCGGTGATCATCCTGCCCTGCGCACCCGGCCAAGCCGACTCGTCGGTGTACGGGGCGCTGCAGAACCTCATGCTCGCCGCGCGGGCACTCGGACTCGGAACCACCCTCACCACCGTGCACCGCATGCGGGAGGCGGAGGTGCGGGAGGTCCTCGGGATCCCCGACGACGTCAACACCTGGGCGATGGTGCCCGTCGGTTACCCGCTCGGACCGTGGGGCGAGGCTCGCCGGCTACCGTACGACCAGGTCACCTACTGGGACCGCTGGGGCGAGCAGCCGCCCGGCTGACCGTCATCCACTCCGATCGGGACCGGCTCGGGTGATGTCGATCTGGAGCAGTACCCGCCGTTCACGCTCCATCGCCGAGCGGTAGTCGTCCCAGTCGTCGTGGTCGCCCATCGCGCGCCGGTAGTAGTCGACCAGACCATCCATCGCTTCCGGCAGCGATACGACGTCGGCCTCACCATCGACCTGGATCCAATCGCCGAAGAACTTGTCGTTGAGCACGCATAGCGCCACCGAGCGGTCGCGCTGCACGTTGTGCACCTTCATCGCCGTTTCGCGGGTGCTCACCACCACCCGACCTTGTCCGTCGACGACGGCAAGCACAGGCGAAAGCTGCGGGCTGCCGTCGGAGCGCCGCGTCATCAACACGGCGCGGTGGTTGTCACCTATGAACGCTCTTGCGGTGTCGGTGTTCACCGTCGGACCTCCGTAGTCTTGAGGACGTGATCTGCCCCGCCTGTTCGGCCACAACACCGGCAGGTTCCCGATTCTGTCCGTCGTGCGGCTACTCCCTCGAGTCTCGCGTCGACGAGCGCCGGATCGTGACGATGCTGTTCGCGGACCTTGTCGGTTTCACGACACTGGCGGAGCGCCTCGATCCCGAGCACGTGAAGAACCTGGTCGACTCGTGCTTCGAACGGCTGGTGGCCGACGTCCACAGCTATGGCGGTCGAGTCGACAAGATCCTCGGTGACGCGATCGTGGCGCTGTTCGGCGCGCCGGTCGCCCATGAGGACGATGCCGAGCGTGCAGTTCGAGCCGCGCTGCGGATGCAGGAGACCCTGCGTCAGCAGGCGGGCGAACTCGGCGATGTGAAGGTCGAGATGCGGGTCGGTGTCAACACCGGCGAGGTGTTGGTAGGCGCGTTGCGGGCTGGAGGCGACTACACCGCGATGGGCGACGTGGTCAACGTCGCCAGCCGCCTGCAGACGGCGGCCGCGCCCGGCCAGGTGCTCGTGGGAGCGGAGACCCATGCCGCGACGCGCAGCGTCATTCGATATGAGCCGCTCGGACTCGTCGAAGTGCGCGGCCGGGGCCAGGTCGACGCCTGGCACGCGGTCGACACGATCGCGCCCCCGGGCTACCGTCCGGGGCGGCGCCGCACCGAACTCATCGGCCGGGCCGAGGAGATGGGCGTGTTGCGCCACGCGCTCGCGACCGCGCGTCAGCGTCGCCGCGCCGAGATCGTCCTCCTCAGCGGTGACCCGGGCGTCGGCAAGACCCGCATGGCCGAGGAGCTCGCGGACCTCGCCCAGAACCGATACGGGGCCACGGTGTTCGAAGGACGCTGCGTTCCATACGGTGAGGCCAACGTGTGGTGGCCCCTCGCTGCTGCGATCCGTCAGGCGTGTCAGATCGAGACGGGCGACAGTGTCGAAGAGGTCGCCGCCAAATGCCGGACCGCCGCGACGACGGTCACGAGCGACGCGTTCGACGATGCCGAGCTGAGCCGGCTCACCGACGGAATGCTCTTCCTTCTCGGGCTGCCGGGGGCTCTGTCGGAGATCGACCCGACGCGTGCCAGAGAAGATGCGTTACGCGCTATGCACACCGTGCTCGCCAATGTGGCGGCGCACAGTCCCGTCGTGCTCGTCCTCACCGAGCTCCACTGGGCCGACCACCTCCTCCTCGAGTTTCTCGACGGCTTGACCGGCCGGCTACGGAACGTTCCGTTCGTGCTCGTCGCCACGGCCCGGCCGGAGCTGGCCGACCGATGGCGACCGGACGTGTGGCGCAACAACGTCGTCACTCTTCACCTGGAGCCCCTCGATCCCGACGCGGCCGGGCAGCTTCTCGATGTCCTCACCGGAGACGAGATGCCGCTTGGGCTGCGGGAGACGCTGCTCGAACGCGCCGGCGGCAACCCGCTGTTTCTGGAAGAACTCGCCGCCATCGTCAAGGAGGCGGGCACCGTCACCGACGTGCCCGCGTCGCTCCGCGCGCTGGTCGCGACGCGGCTCGATGGTCTACCGCCCACTGATCGAAAGGTGCTCGACGCCGCGGCAGTAGTCGGTCGGGTCGGCTCGGTGGAGGCCCTGCGTGGCCTGATGGGACGGCTGGATGACACCGTCGATGTCGACGAAGTTCTGACCGAGCTGGTCGCCCGCGACCTGGTGGGCCTCGAGGACGGCAGGTGGGCTTTCCGCTCCGAGCTCGTACGTGAAGTTGCCTACGAGACGCTGACGAAGGCGGAGCGCGCTCGCCGCCACGCCGGACTGGCCCAGTGTCTCGCCGAGCGCCCAGACCAGCCCGGCGACCATGCCGAGCAGCTCGCGCACCACTACGGAGTGGCGGCCGACCTCGCTCTGGAGCTAGGCCCCCTCGCTGACCTGCCGACCGACCTCGTGGCCCGTGCGCTCGACGCGTTGGACCGGGCGATCACCGCGGCTGAGCAGCGTGAGACGGCCGCACCGGCCGCGCGCCTCCTCGACCAGGCCCTCCGTCTCGTCCCGCCGGACGACGGCGCGACCCGCCGGCAGCTGATGGTGCGACGAGCGCGGGCTCGGGCGGCGTCGCGCGAATTGCCGGCTGCCCGGTCAGATGCCACGGCGGTGCTCAAGCAAGCCGAGGCGGAAGATGACGAAGCGGGTGCCGCCGCGGCGCTGACCGTCCTCGGCGACATCCAACGGATGGAGGGCAGCCTCTACGACTCCGCCGCCACGCTGCGCCAAGCGGTCGAGAAGTGGCGTGTGCTCGACGACCCCAGCCGAGTCGCCGATGCTCTCAGGCTCCTAGGGATGACTGAGCTTTTCATGGGCGAGCTCGACACCGCCGAAGCTGACATCTCCGAAGCCCTGCGCATCTTCAAGACTCTCCGCGAGGGCAGGGGCGAAGCCTGGGCGATGCAGAACCTGGCGTGGATCGCGCTTACGGGCGGAGACCTGCCGGAAGCCGACCGACGCATCCAGGAGTCGATGCGGATCTTCGAGGACATCGGAGACTGGGGTGGTTGGGGCTGGGCCGTCGGCCTGCTCGCGTGGGTCCGGTACTTCGAGGGCCGCCTCGATGAAGCCGAAGAGCTCGTCGGCATCGTTCTCCCTGAGGTCCGCGAGGGCGGTGATCGGTGGCCCCTCGGGATGTTGATCGGGCTGGTCGCCGGCATTCGCCTCTGGCGCGGCGATGCGGAAGAGGCGGCGCGCCAGGCGACCGAAGCACAGCAGGTCTTCGCATCGATCGACGACCGCACTGGCCAGGTGCGGGCGATGCTCCCCCTTGTCCGCGCCCTCGCCGCGACTGGGCGGATCGATGAGGCGGAGCGGACGGTCGAGGAGGTCGAGGCCCTTGCCCCGGCGCTCCCCGAACCGGCGATGCAACACCTGGGCCCGGTCCTGGCCGCCGGCACCGCGGTATATCTCGGGCAGGGGCCACGCGCCCACGAAGCCATTACTCGTGCCCAGGCGGGCGTGGGCGGTTCCTCCGTCGAGCTCGAGGTCCTCGCGGGACTCAGCCATCTCTTACTCGGACAAACCGACGAGGCCCTCAACGCGCTCGAAGGAGCGTGGTCGGCGGCCGACGGCATCGGACTCCGCGCCAACGCCGGCTCGGCCTTGGCGCTCGCACGAGCCGTGGCGGCGATGCCGGACGAAGCCGAGGCGGTGCTGGCCGAGCTTGCGGGCGGCGAAGGCACCTACCTCGACCGCCAGATCGCCGCGTGGGCCCGCGGGTTTGTTCTCCTCCAGCAGGGTGACCTCGACCGCTCCGGCGCGGTACTAGCCGATGCGGTGCGCGCCGCCGACGCCACCTCCGACCGCGTCGTGCAGGGTCTCTCCCGGCTCGCGCTCGCCCATGCGCGGGCGGCAATGTCGAGCCCGGACGCCGCCGACGCCGCCACCGCGGCGCGCGACCGGCTCAGCGCGCTCGGCATCCGCGACACCGACTGGGACCGTGTCTTCGCGGCCGCCACCACCTCCACCTCTTCGAACTTGAGGCAATAACAGTCGAATTCCGTGCGTTATTGCCTCAAGTTCGTGAGGAAGACGGCGGCGAAGGCCGCGGTGGCCACCAACACGATGGTCGGGCCCGACGGGATGTCGAGGTGGTAGCTCGCGATCATGCCCACGAAGCCGGCGGCCGCCCCCACGGCCGAGGCGATCCACAACATGCGGTGGAACGAATTGGTGAGCATCCGTGCCACGACGGCGGGAATCACCAGCGCGGCTGCGATCAACACCACGCCCAGCACCGTCATCGTCGCGAGGATCGACGCCGCCAGGACGACCATCAGCAGCGCTTCCTGCCGGCGAGTACGCACCCCTGACGCCTCCGCCACTTCGGGATCGAAGGCAGTGAACAGCAGGGCGCGGTAGCGCAGGAACACCACGGCGCCCGCGAACACGAAGACTGCGGCGACGAGCCAAACATCGGCAACCGACACGCCGAGGACGTTGCCGAACAACAGGGCATCGGGATTGCGGCTGGGGGCGCCGAACAAGGCGATCAAGGCGAGGCCCGCGGCGAACGACGCCGTAGTGATGACACCGATCGCGGCGTCCGACCCGATGGCGCGCCGCCGGCTGACGCCGCCGATCATGAGAGCCGAGGCGACGCCCCACGCGCCCGCGCCCAGCAGGAAGTTGACGCCGAGGAGCCCGCTGGCCACCGCGCCCCCGAAGATGGCGTGGGACAACCCGTGGCCGATGTAGCTCATGCCTTTGAGCACCACGAAGACCCCCACGAATCCGCACAGTGCCCCGGCGAGGGTCGCCACCACGAGGGCGTTGCGGAAGAAGCTGTATTCGAACGGCCCGAGCAGCTCGGTCACGGCGTATGCCCCCGGAGCGGAACCACCTTCGACGGAGCTTCGGCAGTGTCTACGACGACCGGCATGCCGCCATGGATCAGCACCTCCATCCGCGCGCCGTAGGTCTGCTCGAGTACGTCGGGTGTGAGCACGTCCTGGGGCGCGCCCGCGCCGACGACCCGCGTGTTCAGGCACACGATCCGAGGCAAGTGGGCCGCAATCCCGTTCAGGTCGTGGGTGGTCAGCACGATAGAGAGACCGGCGCCGTTGAGCTCTCGCAGGAGGTGGAGGATCTCGTGTCGGGTCTTCACGTCGACACCCGAAGTCGGCTCGTCCATCAGCAGGAGGTCGGGCCGGCCAAGGAGCGCGCGAGCGATGAACATCCGCTGTTGCTGACCACCCGACAACTCCTGGATGTGCCGTCGCCCGAGGCCACCGAGACCTAGACGGTCGAGCACGCCGTCGACCTCGCGCTGTTCGGACCGGCTTCGCCACGGCAGGAGGCGCCCGGGCCGGGCCATCAGCACACACTCGCCGACCGTCACCGGGAAGTCCCACCGAACGGTCTCGGTCTGCGGCACATACCCGACGGACAGGCCGCTCCGGCGGTGCACCGAGCCTGCAACTGGACGCACGGTGCCGAGAATGACCCGCAGAAGCGTGGTCTTGCCGGAGCCGGAGGGCCCGACTACCCCGACGAAATCGCCGTCTCCAACCGTCATCGACGCGTCGGCAACTACTGGTGGGCCTCCGAAGGAGCAGGTGACACGATCGAGCTCGACGAGAGGCGTCATTGCGGGTACCCCGCGGTGTCCTCGACGACGCCGCTGACATCGACCGCCTCAAGCGCGCTGGGGTCGCCGCCGAGGGCGCGCACGATCGTCACGTAGTCGAACTGGAGCAGACCGAGCAGGGTGTGGTCGGGGTCGCCGGGCGCGCCGGGTAGGTCGTCGTCGCGCAACGTGTCGACGTAGCGCACGTCCGCCTCATCGCCGATCTGGGCCAGCACCGGGCTCGGAAAGACCTCGGAGCCGAAGATGGCTGGGACGTCCTCTTCCCGGATCTGGTCGATGAGACCTGCGACGTCCTTGGGAGTGGGCTCCTCGAAGTCGGACGGTTGGATCGCGCCGATGACGGTCCAGCCGTAGTCGGCCGCGAAGTAGGCGAACGAGTCGTGGTAGGTCAGGAGCTTTCGCTGGTGGGACGGAACCGTCGCACTCGCCTTCCGCAAAGCCTCGTCGAACGATCGGAGGCGCGCCGCGAATTCCTCCAGGTTGGCGGCATAGGCCGCGGCGTTGTCGGGGTCACGCTCTGCCAGGTCGGCTGCGACGATCTCGCCATATCGGAGGGCGAGGAGTGGGTGGGTCCACAGGTGGGGATTGGGCTTCCCTTCGTCCTCCGGAAACGAGAAGTCGTAGATGTAGTCCTCGGGATCGATCGCCCGGTCGCCGAGGAAGACGATCTCAGCGTCGGGGGCGAGGTTCTCCTCCGCGAGTCGTACGGTCGGCACCTCGAGCTCGAGGCCGTTGACGTAGACGACGTCCGCGTCAGCGAGGAGGCGTGCGATGCTCGGCGATGGATCGAAGGTGTGCGAGTTGGTCCCCTCGGGCACGACGCCCTCGATGTCCGCAAGTGGACCGGCGACGTTGGCGACGATGTTTGTGATGGGCGAGACCGTGGTCACAACCCGCAGCCGCCCGTCGGAGCTCGCGTCGCCGTCGGCGGCGGGACTGCCACACGCAGCCGCCACGAGAAGCGCGAGGACCCCTCCGATGACCCGACGCGGTAACACACCGTGACGTTACTGCGAGCTGCTCGGTACTGCAACCAGCTCGCAACTAGCGCTCGAGCTTGGTACTCTTCCCGCCGTGGCCGTGGCCGAGCCCCCCCTCGAACACATCTTGAGCCTGCTCCGCTCCCGCGGAGGCCGCGTCACGTCGGCCCGCCGGTCGGTGGTAGCGGCCCTTCTGGCTGCCAGGTCACACGTGACGGCCGAAGACGTGGCCGCGACGGTCCAGCAGGACCATCCCGACGTCCACCTGTCGACGGTGTACCGCACCCTCGAGGCGCTCGAGCGACTCGGCGTGGTGGATCACGTGCACCTTGGCCACGGCAGAGCCGTCTACCACCTTGCCGACGACGACCACCATCACCTGATGTGCGAGGAGTGCGGCGCGGTGATCGAGGTGCCCGAGACGCTGTTCGACGATGTGGCCCGCAGCGTGCGCCAACGCTACGGATTCAGCCTCCGGTCCAAGCACTTCGCAGTCGTCGGCACCTGCCGCGCCTGCACTTGACAACACCCGAACTTGAGGCGAACTTGAGGCAATAACGCACGGATTCCGTGCGTTATTGCCTCAAGTTCGGAGGGGGATGGTGGTGGCGCCCCGGCAGTAGGGGTGAAGGGCCTCCGGGATCGCCACCGAACCGTCGGGCCGGCGGTAGGTCTCGAGGACTGCGGCCAGCACACGGGGAACCGCTAGAGCCGAGCCGTTGAGGGTGTGGGCGATCGCGGTGCCGCTGCCGTCGGCGAGGCGGTGGCGGATGTTGGCGCGCCGAGCCTGATAGTCGGTGAACCACGACACCGACGACACCTCCAGCCACGCGTCGCAGCCAGGGGCATACACCTCGATGTCGAACTGGCGGTAGTGCGACTGTCCGAGATCGGCCGTGCAAATGTCGAGGATGCGGTACGCGAGGCCGAGCCCGGCGATCGCCCCCTCGGCTCGGTCGACCAACTCGGCGAGGAGCGCGGCTCCTTGGTCGGCGCGGCAGTAGGCGAGCATCTCGACCTTGTCGAACTCGTGGCTGCGCAAGAGCCCGCGCGTGTCGCGGCCATGGGCACCGGCCTCGCGCCGGTAGCAGGGTGAGAACGCCATGAAGCGCTGCGGCATGGCCTCGTAGTCGAAGATTTCGTCCCGGCCGATCGACGTGAGCGGCGACTCCGCCGTCGGGATCGCCCACAGATCGTCGCGCTCGATCTGATATGCCTCGTCGGCGAACTTGGGCAGCTGGCCCGTTGCCATGAGCGTCTCGGGCAGGACGAACGAGGGCGGACGGATCTCCTCGAACGCGTCGGCATTCCTGTCGAGGCCGTACTGGCACAAGGCGCGTGACACCGTCGCGCCGAGGCCGCGCAGCATCACAAACATCGAGCCCGAGATCTTGACGGCCCGCTCATTGTCGAGGATCCCGAGCTCCTTGCCGATGTCCCAGTGCGGCACGCGCTGATGCGTGCCGTAGGCGTCGGGGTCGTACCCCTCGACGCGCGTGATCACGTTGTCGGCGTCTGAGGCGCCGGAGGGAGCATCGGGCGAGGGAACGTTGGGGATACGCAGCAGCAGCTCGCGCAGCTGATCCTCGGCTGCGCCCGCGTCAGCGGCTGCCTTCTTCTCGTCGTCCTCGAGTGCTTTGCTCTCGCTACGAAGCCGCTCTCCGCCCGCGGTGTCGCCCGCTTTGAACGCCGCGCCCACCTCACGCGAGAGCGTGTTGCGGCGACCCCGCAGCTCATCACGAGTGGCGGTCAGATCGCGCACTCGGCGGTCGAGGTCGGCGGCCCGCTCGACATCGGCCGGATCGACGCCCTTACGGACGAGCGCGCCCTTCACCTCGTCGAAGTCCTCCCGGAGGGTGCGCGCATCGATCACGCCAACGACGGTACCTCGAAGTCTGGAGAGGTCACGCTTCATAAGACCGTGCCCGTCTCCGCTACGTTGCGGCGCCGGTGCCCCCGCGCGAACCAGCGAGCGACCGAGCAACCGACCGCGCGATCGAAGTCGCCGACCTTGTCGTGCGATATGGGGCGGTGACGGCGGTCGACGGCATCTCGTTCACGGCGGAACGGGGCCAGGTCGTCGCGCTGCTCGGACCGAATGGAGCCGGGAAGACGTCGACGGTCGAGACCCTCGAGGGCTACCGGAAGCCGACGGCGGGCACCGCCCGGGTGCTCGGTCTCGATCCGGTCCGGGACCGACGCCAGTTGCTGCCCCACGTCGGCGTCATGCTCCAGGAGGGCGGCGTCTATCCATCGATGAACGCGCGGCAGGCCCTCTCCCTGTTTGCGGCCTACTACGACGATCCCGAGGACACGCTCGAGCTGCTGGCCACCGTGGAGCTCTCCGACGTCGCCTCCACCCCATGGCGACGGCTGTCGGGCGGCGAGCAGCAGCGACTCTCCCTCGCCCTGGCACTTGTGGGACGACCCCACGTCGCGTTCCTCGATGAGCCATCGGCCGGCATCGACCCCGCGGGCCGCCGTGCCCTGTGGCGCGTGATCGGCGACCTCCGGGCACGCGGCGTGTGTGTGCTGTTGACGACCCATGACATGGAAGAGGCCGAGACCCTCGCCGACCACGTCGTGATCGTCGACCGGGGAGAGGTCGTCGCGGCGGGCTCGCCGCGTGACCTCGTCGGCGCCTCGAGCGGCTCGCTCCACTTCCGGGCGCCCGCCGGTCTCGAC
>CAZWDB010000114.1:0-13718 GCA_964632885.1 uncultured Acidimicrobiales bacterium
CGTCTCGAAGCCGCTTGGTCGCCCGCAAGCCGACCCCGAGGTGTAACCGATCGACGGCACCGTACGGGTGATCTGGTGGGTCAGCCGCAACAGAATGCTCGTGACTGTCCATCACGCCGGGGTGTCCAAGGGACCTAGCCGTGGGTCCTGACCTCGACGCCGGGAAGGTCCTCGAATGCGCTGGTGTCGGACGTGACAACCGTGCGGCCAGTAGCTTTTGCGGTTGCAGCAATGATCAAGTCGTGCGCACCCCGCGGCCTTCCCTGCCGGCGAGCCTCGACCAACAACAGAGCGTGTTCCTCGGCCACGTCGCTGTCATAGGTGACGGCTGGGATTGTCGCCTTGATGTCATCGACGAACGCGGCTCGCTGGCTTCTCCGCCGGCCGGTGGCAAGGAGCGCTCCGACCCGAAGCTCGGCGAGAGTGACCGCAGCCACCGCGACGTCGTCATCGTCTTCAACGACGCCGTCGAGGTCTTCGCCACCGCGCTCGGTGTCGATGAGGAACGTCGTGTCGAAGAGGAGCCGGCTCACTCCCTGGGTTCGACCTCGAGGAGGTCCCGGACGGAGGCGATGTCAGCGGACCAGCCGTCGTCGGGGCGATGTCGGCGGAGGAGCGCCTTGACGTCGGCACCGCGCCCTCCGTGTGCGGGCTCGAGGTGGGCGACTCTCTTCCCGCGTCGAATGATGTCGAAGTGCTCTCCCCGGTGTTCGACGGCGTCGAGGAGGTCAGCAAAGTTCCGAGCTGCGTCCGTTGCCGTGATGTCGGGCACCGAATCAGACTATCAGATCCGATGCTGGGAGTGTAAGGCTGAGCGCTTGACGAGGCGAGCAGATCGACGGCGCTGTGCGCCGTTCGCGCGCGACATATCGGCGGCCAGCCGGTGGCTCGTTAGTGCAGTCTCGTGGTCGTGACTCAAGGTATTGGGGACTTCTAGCGGCGGTCGAGCAAGTGCTCGACAGTCCCGCCGAGCTGCGCGGCGTCCTGCAACGCCAGGACGGCGCCCGGGCCACAGTGATCCGAGTTGAGCTGGCGCACGGTCGAACCGTCATCGCGAAGCGGGGCCGCTCGTTCAGAGCCGACGATCCCGCGCCGGTGCCAAAGTCGGCGTGGGCGTTCTTCAACGAACGGGCTGCCCTTCAGCTGCTTGGGGAGGTCTGCCCGGGTGTGGCCCCTCGCCTCCTGGCCGTCGACGATCGAGCCGGCATCCTGGTGCTGGAGGACTTGGGCGACGCGCCAGGCCTCCCAGACGTGCTGGCTGGCCAGGACCGCGCGAAGGCCGAAGAATCGCTGCTCCTGTGGACCTCGTCCCTCGCGCGCTTGCACGCGACCACCTCTCGCGCCACGGCACGCTTCCGCCGGGTGCGCGACGCCATGGCCACCGGTGGCACCCTCGACGGCTATCTCGACGTCGCGGAGGAGGAGCTCCGCTTCAGGGACGCCTGCGCTTCTCTCGACCTCGAGCCGCCATCTGAGTCGTCGGTTGCCTTCGCAGGGGCCATGACGCCGACAGCTCTGATCCACGGCGATGTCGGCGGCGGGAACGAGCTCGTCGATGCCGGCCGTGTGTCGCTGGTCGACTTCGAGGTAAGCGCGCTGGCGAACGCGATGATCGAAGCCGCGATCACGAGGATGCTCCTGCGCCAAGGTGAAGCGGAGTACGCGCCTCCCGACGAGGTTGTCGCCGCGCTCGAAGCTGAGTACGCCGGCCAGGCGCCGATGAGGGCCGAGGCGTACGCGCTCGGATGCGCGTATGTGTTCTGCATGGTCGCCGCCAGTTAGCCGCACGCCGAGTCGGGTCGCCCGTCTCGTTCGATGAACGGGCTCTATCAAGGGGCCACAATGACGTGATGACCCAGACGGGTCATCCGAACGTCTCCGTTGGAGGGACCGTGCGAGCAACCTCGACCGCGCCAGTGACCGAGGGCCAGAGGGCCTTCTTCGTCGGGCCCAGCTTCCACCTCTTCATCGTGCAGCCGTTGATCACGCTCGCGAAGGAGGTGGGCATCACCGGCCACAGAGTCGAGGGCTGGGACATGATCTCTCGCTCGACGCCCATGCAGCACTGGAAGAAGGGCGGCGGCGACAACAAGGTGAAGAAGGCGCTGCGCACCGGCAAGATCGACGTTCTGACGCTCGCAACCAACTTTTGGGCGCAGCGCCGTCGCGTGATCATGCCGGAGCCTGGGATCGACCTCTTCGCGGACATGGCGGTCGAACACAACCCGGGCGTCCGCGTGCTGGTTCAGCAGTCCTGGGGCGACCCCCTGACCGCAGCGATGATGGGTCCGCGCACAGCCGGGACTGTGCCGACCAACAAGACGCGCGACGCGGCTACGGCCGACGACATCGCGCGATACAGGAAGGACGCCGCAGGTGATCTCGACAGGCTCCGCGAACAGATCATGGGCATCAACGACCGGCACGGGCGCCAGCTCGCACATCTGGTCCCGGTCAACGAGGTGATCTTGAGGCTGCGCGAGTCGGTGGCCGCGGGCGCACTCCCCGGGGTGAAGGCGCAATCGCGACTGTTCCGCGACGCCGTGGGCCACGGCACCCAGCCCACCATTGACGGCGTCAGCTACGCCTGGTTCGCGGCTCTGTACCGCCAGAGTCCCGTCGGCCTCAAGGCGCTCGTGAACCCGCAGGACGCCGATGCCCCGGCCCAGCACGCCGTCCTTCAGGATGTCGCCTGGAACGCCGTGCTCGACGAGCCACTCAGCGGCGTCGAAGGGGCTTGAGCGTGCCCGTCACCGTCCACCGCGCCCACCGGCCGAGCCGGGCGAACCGATCGACGGTGTTGCGTGCCGTTCTGTCGCGACCGATTGTTCAAGGGCCGGTGACCGGGACCGCCGACTCGGTACGCCATCAAGCGCGCATGCGAACTCTCGTGCTCGCGGGAGTTGCTGCACCTCTACCGGCACATGAGGCACACTGCGATCGATGAGTGACGCGCCGTTGGCGCTAGGACGCAGGGTGACCCGCTCCTACCGCCGGATCCAAGCTCAGAAGCGGACTGCGCCCGGCGGTATCGGGTTGCGTCCGGCGAGCGAGCCGCTGATCTCGTCGATGGCGAGGCGGATGAACGCCTGCTGGTGGTGGAACGGCTTCACCCGATTGGCGGCGATGGCCTCGGGGTGTCCCGCCTGCTGGCCGCGGTACGCGTAGTCCATGGCCGCATCGCTGCTCTCCCACAGTGACACGGTCGACATGAACGGCGGGCGCAGGACAGCACTCGCGAACAGGTTGCCCGGCGCGGTCACCACGGACTTCTCCGCTGGCTTGCTGGCGCGGGCGAAAGGAATGCCGCGCGAGAATTTCGTCTTGGCCAGTGTGAGCACGAGCACCGGGCCTTCGTGTTCAACGTTGCGGTGCGTCGGCACGTCGTCACCGATGCCGGGCCACGCGCCGTGTATGCGCAACGGCCGGGCGTACACCACGAGCCCGCCGCCGAGTTTGGCGGCGAGTGGATGGGTCGCCGCGAACTGCTTGAGGGCGACCTCGTCCTGCCAGAACGCGATGACCCCGACGCGCCCAGGCGACGGCCGCGGGGGGGTCGTGCCGAACTTGGCCGCAACACCGGCGTTGGCCTGCAACAGTCCCGGGATCGACGCCGGACGTGGATGTCGGATGAGACCAAGCGACTTCGGCAGGCCGACGTCGGCGATGTGGACGGAGACGACGGTCATCGCGACTCCTCTGTGTCGGTCACGTCGGCGACGAGTACGCCGGACGCAACGGTACACCTCAACTGCGAACGGCGCTGTCGGCGTCCCCGAACGCCGGCTCGGCGGCACGGTCGGACCTTCCACCGATGCCGACTGCTGCCTGACGCGAGCGCGACGGAACGACGGATAGTGTGGTCCTCGGACCGCTCCCGAACTGCAGTCCTGGCGGCGAACCATTGGCGGAGTTGACATTGCCCGCTCGATGCAGGAACGAGTGACCCCATGGGAGTCGTCCAATAGGCGTGAGACGGTTTGGGTTCAGCCTCTTGGTCGCCGGGGTGGCGATCGCCACGCTCGGCTCTCTCGTTCCCATCTCAGGCGACGACTTGGGGATCTCAGGCACCGACGTACGGTGCGGTCCCGCGCTCGGCGCCGCATACCGTTGGACGGGCCCAGGAGCTAACGCGGCGACGGCGACTGCTTCCATACGCACAGGCTTTGATACCGGAATCACGGAGGCCGCATGGTGCGAAGGCGAAGCAGGGCGCTGGCTGCGGCCGATGTTGGCGTTGGCGGCAGGACTCGCGTTGTCGGGTGTCAGCTTTCTAGCGGGAGCGCCTCCGCCCTCAGCAGTCGGGACTCATCGATCGGGAATAGCCGCCCGTCGGTCGGACGCGGGCGCGCCGTGCAGCCGTCCCGTCGGACGGTGACCGTACGGATCGACGGCTTCGGCGTTGTCAAGACCGCGACGGAATGTCGGGAGCTTCGCGTCATAGGTCGCGGACGACGAATACCTCGGTGGCACCGCTCCGGTGTGGATACCGTCCCCATTCTCGGAATCCAAGCTTGGCCAAGCATCCGATGGCCCTCGGGTTCGCCGATGAGGACTCGACCTGCCCGACGCCCCATGTGCGGGCGACCTGCAGGACCTCCTCGGCGAGGCGGACGGCGACACCGGTGCCGTGGAAGCGGGCGTTGACGACCCAGTCATCGAGCCGCACAACGGCGGCGACCGGTGGGTTCCGACCTCGGCATTGGGTGATCCAGCCGTTGGCGAACTGGAGCGCATGGGCGCCCTTGGGAAAGGTCATGACGGTGCCGACGACCTCGCCGTCCACCTCGGCGACGAGATGCTCGAGCACATGCGGGCCGCGCTCGCGGGTCGTCCAGGCCAGTTGAGCCTTTACCTGCTCCAGGGCGGCGGCGGTCTTGCAGTTCCGCTGGAGTTCGTCGGCGTCGGCAGTCCGGGCAGGCCGGATGACGATGTTGGCCTCCATAGGACGAGTCTTCCATCGCCGCTCTCAACTGCTCCGGCGTTTTCATTTTCTCTGCCCAGAGGATCGGTTAGAGACGCTTGGTGAAGTAGACGAGGGTCCCTGACCACTCCGGTCGTGTCTTCCCTGCGCCTGCGGGCCCTGTCACCAGCACGAGGTGCGACGTCCTCACGGGACAAGCCTCTGGCTAGAAGGTCATCTCACAGCCGGGCCGAACCGAGGCCCTCATTGCTGCAGTTCCGTGCCCCTGACGATGCGCTTGTCGCCGGTGACGAACGGGGTCTGGACCACGAAGTGGCGATAGTCATCCGTACCATCCAACATCACGTGAACCTCGCCGGGCTCGACAACGGCGATGTTGCCGGCGTGGAGCTCGTACACGGTGCCGTCGACACGCATGCGGGCTGAGCCCCGCGCCACGAGATAGATCTCGAACATCTGGTCGTGGACGTGGGTTTCGCGCCCGATGTGACCACCGAAGGACAGCGAGGCTGGCACGGCGCTGTTCCATGGCCCGACGAACCAGGCCTCACCACTCAGTCCGTCTTCGTTGGCAACGATCATGCGCTCATTCTCTGCGCGCGGGATCGCGAGTGCATGACGGACCCGTCCGTCATGCGGGAGCGGCGCCCGAGGTCGGTGATGAAAGGCGACGCAGCGCCCTCTCGAGGTGCGGATCACCGGGATGTGCCTCCAGCAGCGCTTCGAGGGTTGGGAGCCGCTCCTCCTCGTCGAGTTCGCCGATGGTGCGCATCCTGCAGTGCGCGCGGTGGAGTGCGAGTAGACGTTGAAGTTCAGCCACGGGGTCGCGGTGATCGTCGACGCGCAGGTCCACGTGCGGCTCGTCGGGGTAGCCCCGCAGTGGGGTTGTACCTGTAACGACTACTGCTGCGGCTTGGTGTCCTCTCGCATCGCCGCCGCTCGCCGCGAGCGCGCCGACCAAGCGCTCCGCCAACGGCCCGCTGTTGTTCAAATACCCGTCGATCATCCGCTGCGAGGCGTCGGACAGTGCCGCCGTGTTCACCTGGGCGACGACCCCTCGGTCGCACGAGTGTCCGGCGTGGGGGTCGCATCGTTGCCCTGTGTGGACGGCGTAGGTGCCGCTGAAGTCGATGATGGCCACTTGGCTGGCGTCACGCTTGAACGGCTCGATGGCTTCCTCGGGCGCGGCGCCCTGTGCGAGGAGGTCGAGCATGTCTTCACCCCAGGTGATCTCGGACGATGCCTGCGCAACCGCGGCTCCAACGCTTGGACGAACGTGAAGTATCCGGCGTCCGGCGGCGATAGCGCAGCTCGTGACTGCTGCTCCGACCACCTGCTGTTCCCGATCGAAGGCAAGGATCGACAAGGTCACTCCGCCGAAGCTAGGCGAGCCATCCTCGGGTCAGCCCGTCCATTCGATGAGATTCATCGGGTGCGTACGGAACGACGGCAACGTACGCCGCGATGGTGTAACAGATTGGCGGGAACAAGAACCCCGAAGTGCCCGCGGGAGCGCCGAGCTGGTCGCGGACGCCTCACCGACCGCGGCGAGACGTAACAGGCGTGCCATCGCCGAGCGATTCGGCGACCTGGAATCCGGGCTCGCAGCGATGCCCGGCCCTCGGCAAGGCTACGAGGTCGTGGCCGCACCGCCATGGGCGAAACTACGGTCGGCAAGATGGACTATCCCGGCGCGAACGCGGACGAGAGAGAACTCTTGTTGTCCTGGCTGGCCGCCCTGCGCGAAGCGATCCTGGGCAAACTCGAGGACCTCGACGATCAGCAGGCGCGCTGGCGACCGCACGACCGTCTTGTCCCCATCGCCGGGGTGGTCTTCCATCTCACCGAAGTCGAGGAGCGATGGATTGAGGCCGCCTACCTCGGCAACGACTACACCGCCAAGCAAGACGACGAGTTCGCCGTAGACAGCTCCGTTACGGTCGAGGAACTCGCCGCGCGCTACCGGAGCCGTGGCCATCGCACCGACGTAGTCGTTCGCGGCGCGACCAACCTCGGCGACCGGTGCAGACGCCGCTGGGCCGTCGAACAACGCCTCGATCTCCGATGGGTGCTGATTCATCTGATCGAGGAGACGGCTCGCCACGCCGGTCACGTCGATGCGACGCGTGAGATGCTTGACGGAGTCGTCGGTCTCTAGATGAGCCACGAAGCGAGCCATGGTCTCGCACGGCCGACGCGACCGATCGACGGCAGCGTGCGTTCAGGGACGATCGCCGACGGAGCGATGCCGCACTCCCCGAGTTCGCGCCTGTCTAACATGTGGTATTCAACTATCTGCTACGCTCCTGGCTTGTGTTTACGCTGGAGCAGCAAGTGGCATCGACGATCCGGTCGACCCGGCAACGACTCGGCCTGACGCAGGCCGAACTCGCCCACCTCGCCAGGACGGTGGGCGCGTCTTGGACCCAATCGAAGATCGCTGCCATGGAGACTGGTCGGCGGGACATCAGTCTCGGGGAAGCCTTGATCCTCGGCAACCTCTTAGGCATCGGACTACATGAACTGGTGATCACCGCGGCGTCATCGGAGCCAGTGAAGGTCGGGGGCGTCGTGGTCCGAGCCGGCCTGCTCAAGCAGATGCTTGAAGGGATCCCGGTCGCTATGACTGCCGCCGGCGCTGGTGCTTGGGACGAAGCGTCGGGCAGCGAACAGCTAGGGATCTACCTGGCGGCCCACAAACGGCGAATCAGCCACCTTGCTGAGCAGTTCGGCATCTCAGAT
The DNA here is from genome assembly GCA_964632885.1 of uncultured Acidimicrobiales bacterium. GTDB lineage: Bacteria > Actinomycetota > Acidimicrobiia > Acidimicrobiales > CAZWDB01 > CAZWDB01. Next base: position 7,667 of record CAZWDB010000114.1, read on the forward strand.
GTTCCCGACGTCGCTACCTCGATAGAAACAGCCGCACACAATGCCGCGGAGCGCGCCGCCGCACGGGAGCTCCGCGTCACCCCGGTGGAAGTCGCCGCCGCCTCTCTGTCGCTGTGGGGCCGCTCGTTGACTTCTGAGCGACGGTCTCGATACCGCCGCAACGACCAAGGCGATCTGCTCCACGAGCTGGACGAGGTCCTGCCAACGCAGAGATGACGCAGCAGAGATGACGCAAAGGAGACGATCACTCTTCTTCAACGACGAGGGCGATGAGTGTGGCGGACTCATCTTCGGCGGAGAGGGGGACTACCAGAGTGGCAGCCTCACGTTCGACCAGTACCACGGAGGCCAGGTCATCCAGTTTTGGCATGAGGACTCCGAGGCTCTCGGACGGGACGGCGCGACTAGCGCTGAAAGTCACCGCTGACGGCGTCCCATCGATCGAGGTATACGGAGAGGAGGCAAAGTGGTCTGGCGCGCTCCATAGGGCCTGTCAAGCTGCGAGTGGGAACCGTCAGCCTGATGAGTCAGGCCGCACACGTCGACGGGTCTGCGACAGCGAGTGGCGCGACGGATTGTTAACTCGGCGGTAGATGCCCCGGCTCGTTTCTGGCTATTGCGGCGAGACCGAGGGTCGCGGGGCTGGTTCCTCGCCCCGTCCTGCGGCGGTGGCGGTGTCGATGGCGAGGTCGACGACGGCTTGTATCGCTTCGGTGAGCTCGACGTCGTCCATCGCTCTTAGCGCTGTGGCGAATCTGTCCTCCGACGGAGCCGTGTAGGTCTCCCACAGCCTCTTGAACCTCACATTGAGGTGCTCCGGCAGGTACACGCTGGTCCACAGGTTTTGATAGTGCGCATCCCAGGCGTGTTGCAGCCGATCCCGCGGGTGAGCCGAATCTGCGGCAAGAACCTTGACCGCGGCGGCGAGCTCGGATACCGCGTAGCCGATCCCGGCGTTCGTCACTGCGTCCTCCTTGTTGTCAGGTACGACTCGAACCACTCAGGCAGATGTCGATGCCAGCTGTGCCGGCGGCGCCGCTCAGCGACCTCTGGCGGCAAACTGTCGAACCCAGCCTCCTCGACAATCACCCGGCTTCCGCCGCCGACTGCCACGAAGGTGACCGTGACGGTGGCGCCGCGTCGGTCCACGAAGCTGAACCGGTGAGGTGGTTCCCACTCAGTGATCTCCGCGGCGGCAGTCCCTGCGCCCGTGGACAAGTCTTCGACATATACGAGGTGCCCGCCGACGCGCGGCTCGATGCGTACGGTCTTGACCCTCTCGGGCGCCGGCACGGTGAACCGGTTGATGACGAACCACTCGCCGATATGAGCGGTGAAGGCGTCGAATGCGTCTGTCGGGCCGAGTGGGACCTCGACGCTGACGTGCGCGGCATCCGCCGATGTCATCGTCCGGCCCTGCGATGTGCGTGCAGCTTGAACGCGGCGAGCTGCTCGGCCCAGTACGCCGATACCTGGTCGATCCAGGCCTGCAAGCCGAGCATCGGCTCGACGCGCAGCGAGTAGACCCGTCCGCGCCCGTCCTCCGGCACAGGGACGACCTCGACTATCCGGGCGTCGCGAAGCGTCTTCAGGTGACGCGTGGTCGTCGTCGGAGGGAGCCCGACACCGTTCGCGAGATCGCCGGCTCGAGCAGGGCCATGCTTGAGCACTTCCACCATGCGGCGTCTGGTGGGATCCGCCAACGCGGCGAGGACTCGATCGATGTCTTCAGCGATCGGCGGATCTTATGCGTGAGGGCATAGGAATACAAGTCACGAAGCTTCAACGCGTGCTCGGTGCAAGCGGACGACGACTCCGGTTGCGCGTCAGCAGGAGGCCGCCGTCCCAGAACGCGCGCCCCGCCCGCGAGTCAGCGCAGCACCTACCGGTTGAGACCGCGCCGGGCGATCCTCGGGGAGCGGTATCGTCAGGCGGCCTCTGTGCAGTTGCCTCGTAGTGCATCAGCAGATCGCTGCATTTTCGCCCGGTTCTTCGCTCCGTCCTCGATACTGACCAAGGCAGTACCGGCAGAGAGCGCCCGTATTCCTGGCGCGCAGCCACGGGCCGAAGGCTTCTTTGTCGTCCTCGATGCCGCCGGCGAGCGTGCCCAAGTCCTTCGCGACGATCCGCAGCTGTCGTGACGAACTCGCGGAGTCGAGGCGCTCGAGGAGGCGGCAGAACTCTGCCCGGTGCGAGTCGGGTACTGAGGTTGCCGCCGTCTTGGAACTCCTCGCGGTGTCCGCCGTGCGAATGTCGCCTGAGCCGCTACCGCATGCGACAAGGAGCACTGCCACGAATCCGACCGCAAGTCGTCTCATCTGACTTCCCCATGCTCTGCAACCGACGACGCTAGTCGCGCCGACTGCAGACGCATCGGGCTCCTAGCGTGCGGCCCTGGCCGTCACTCAGCCTGCGGAGCTCCGCGATCGGCGAGGATTGTTTCCTGGGGAGGGTGATCGACCGTGGCCACCTATTGGATGAGCGTGGAGCCGCCGCTCTGATCTCGCCTGTGTGGCACAGATAGTCCGGGTGTTCTGCGACGCGAGGCCCTACTGGCTGGCTCCGCGGCGGCGAGGCAGCCGAAAGTCTCTTGACTTTCACGCGACGTGATAGCGCAGGATCGCCCCGGAGGGAGAAGGCATGACTTACTCGGTGAGCGAGGTTGCCGGCATGGCTGGCGTGACGGTCCGCACGTTGCACCACTACGACGACATCGGCCTGTTGCAGCCGTCAGGAAGGACACAGGCCGGCTACCGCCAATACAACGATGCCAACGTTGACCGCCTGCGGGAGATCCTCTTCTACCGGGAACTCGGCCTCTCCCTTGATGACATCGCCACCGTCCTCGAGGACCCGGCGACCGATCCCCGCCAGCACCTCCTGCGCCAGCGGAGTTTGCTCAGCGACCGGATCGCCCGACTCGAGGCCTTGGTGGGCGCCATCGACCGATCATTGGAGGCCAACCGCATGGGATACCAACTGTCCGCCCAAGAGAAACTCGAGATCTTCGGCCACTGGGAACCGCCCCCCAGCTACTGGACCGAACTCGCCAAATTCCGCAGCCGCCCCAAAGAGTTCGGCTCAACCGAGTCCTGGCCGGTACCCGAAACCAAAGCGGACTGGCAGGCCATGGAGGATCACCGCCGAGATGTCGCCGAGCGCATGGCGGCCGCGATCGAAGCCGGCACCCGCCCCGACAGCGCCGAAGCCATGGATCTAGCCGAGGCGGAACGAGGAGCCAAGTCCCACACCCAACAGGTCCTCATCGCCGACTGGTACGCCACGAAGCCGGAATACTTTGGCTTCATCGCACGCCCCCACGAACAAGTACCAGGAATGGCGACATGGTTCCGGGAGGCCGCACGCGCCAACGCCGCTCGCGCCAACGCGGCCGCACAGACCTGACACGCCACCAGAACAGCCCACCACCACCAGCCGCGGCGACACGCCGCTCTTGAGGGTCACTGGCGCGCACAACCGAGCCTGACGAGTCCTCGCGCTCGGCACCGAAGTGCTCGCCCGTTGGCCTACGGGGTGGCCGGTTAGGTCGGCGAAATCGGTGGACGAAGCACCGTGGCCAGTGCTGGACTCCGCGCCATGCTCGCTCATGTTTCGATCCAGTGTGCTGACGCTGCCGCCAGCCGGGTGTTCTACGAGGCCGTGCTGGAGCCGCTCGGCGGCAGGCTCCTGCGCGACTTCGGCGAACACGTCGGGTTCGGTCGGGAGCTCAGCGGTCCCCTCTTCTTCATCGGCCCGGTGAATACGCCTGGCGGACCGCACAACGACGTGCACATCGCGTTCGACGCAGGATGTCGCGCCGAGGTCGACGCGTTCGTGGAAGTCGCCCGTACCCGTGGTGCGGAGGTCCTGCACGAGCCGCAGGAGTGGTGGTACACGAAGGACTATTACGGCGGCTTCGTACGTGATCCCGACGGCAACAACGTCGAGGCGCGATACCTTCCCAGCACCTAGCCCAGCTCCCCGTGCTGACCGGCGCGTCCGCGGGGACCGATGGTTGTGCTCACCTGCTTTGGCGCCACCCGCGGCGTGTTGCTCATCTGACTGGATCGTGGAATGCCGCGATCGGAGCTCAGGTGGGCGCGGCCATCGGCGACGTGCGGCACGTAGGCAAGGCGACGACTGATCGACGGGCGCGCCGGGTACGTATCGACGGCACCGTGTTGGTCGACTTGGTGCCCTATTGGTCGTCCATATCTGCGGTGAGGCTCCGCGTGCAGAGCCGCCCTTCGGGTTCCGTGCGGCGGCTGAGGCTTGGGCCGGCGGCCCTCCGTCCCAACCTCACCAGGCGGAGCTATACAAGGGTGTCAGGCTGATGCGGCGGCGCTCGCGGTCGACATCGGCGATCCGGACGTCCAGCTGGTAGCCGGGCTCGGGCAACTCGCGGTACTCGAACTCATGCAACAGGCCGTGCGCTCCCGGTGCGAGCTCGACGAACGCGCCGAACGCCACGGTGCTGTGCACTCGTCCGACGATGGTGTCCCCGGGACTTCGCTCGGCCAAGAACGCGTCGACCAACTGAGGAGCCATACGCAGCACCGCACCAGCGGAGTCGACGGCGTATCACGCGCGAACACCAGCCCGGCACCGAACGAATCCGCCTCTGCCCGACTCGTCGGCTTCTCGATGTCGCACCTTGCGTGTAGACCGGCGGCATGGATGAGACCGACGAGGACATCGCCTTCCTTCAGGCGGTGATTGACCGTTCGCACGCTCGAGGGAGCCGACATCTGCGCGCCATCTGGACTGACGCCAAAAAGATCCCGGCCCAGGAGTTGCCAGAGCTGTTGCAGGGCGTCCAACTCCTCGCCCTCGCCACAGTGACAGCGAAGGGCGAACCCCGCGTCGGCCTCGTTGACGGGCTCTTCTACCGTGGTCGCTTCTGGTTCGGCTCAGCACCCGACTCAGCGCGCTTCCGTCACCTTCGCGTCCGGCCTCAGGCCAGCGCCACGCACGTTCGCGGGGAAGAAATGGCCATCGTCGTGCACGGCCGCGCCGAGGAGGTCGACACCTCCAAGCCCGAACACGCAGGCTTCGTGGCCTACTGCCGCGACGCGTATCCGCACTGGGATGCCTTCGGTCCCGGCAACCCGTACGCCTACATTGAGCCCGACATGATGTTCACGTTCCAGCAGACGACGACCTAACGCGACCGACAAGCTGAGTAGTACCTTCGACGAGCGCCGGCGGTCCCGCTTCCCGCCGCGCGTCGCCCGGGCTGAAGGCCTGTGCGCTCCGCTGGCGTGACCGACCGTGACTCTGAGCGAAGCACCGGCGTAGGTGTCGACGGCAAACGGGCGGGCTCACCGACAGCGAGTACTTCTGGGAGCCTGTCGAAGGAAGCTGGTCAGTGCGGCCGAGACCTGAGCAGCGAACGCCCCCAATAGCTGGCTGCCAGACGGCGAGTGGGGACTCGACCTGGAGTATCCGGACCCTGACCGGTCTCCGTTTACGACAATCGCATGGCGGATGACGCACCTCATCGGGTCGACCTACATCGGTGCGGCCCTCCTGCGCGGAAGGCGTCTTGAGTCCGGCCACATCGACGAGCGGTGGGACGAGCACACCGCGCCCCCCACGACCGCTGCGGAAGCCGTGGATCGGTGGCACGACGCGATCGACAAGGTGCAGACCTTGCTCGCACAGGCGACAGCCGCGGACCTGGAACGCACCGAGACCCACGAGTGGGGACTCAGGGAGCCCGGCACGGGCCCAACGGTGAGACGATCTCTCGTCTACTTCGCCTACTTCGAGCCCGCCTCCCACGCGGCGGGGGTGCGGCTCCTCCGCGACCTCTACCGCCCCACCGATGGCGGGCACGTCACCTTGCGACCGCCTGAGAGATCGGGCTCCGCGACCGTCAGGTAACGACGGTACTGGTCCCGGCGCAGACGAGTTGGACGACCAGAATGTCCACCCAGCGGATTCGGGATGGGCAGGTGAACGCGCGGCGCGCGTCAAGGGAGAGCAACGAGATGCGACCACTTCGATACTCGATCAACGTCACGCTCGACGGCTGCTGCCATCACGAGGC
>CAZWDB010000115.1:0-13658 GCA_964632885.1 uncultured Acidimicrobiales bacterium
CGCTGACGACTGCCTTCTACTTCCTCATCATCCCCTCGGTGCTCGGCAGCTTCGTGGTGCTGGCCGCGCGCACCACCTTCGACGGCGACGCTGAGCGAGTGCTCGAAGAGGCCCGGAAGGAGACCGCCCGTGGCTGAAAACGAGCCGCCGGTGTTGACCACCAACGAGGTGACTGTCCGCTTCGGCGGCCTCACCGCCGTCGATGCCGCGTCGCTCCGGGTCGATCCCGGCCGCATCGTCGGTCTCATCGGGCCTAACGGCGCCGGCAAGACGACGTTGTTCGAGTGCATCTCCGGCTTCCAGGTGCCCGACGCCGGGTCGATCCGGTGGGGCGACACCGAACTGGTGGGCATGCCCGCCTGGGACCGCCCCCGCATCGGCATCGGCCGCACCCTGCAGAACGTGAAGCTGTTCCCGGAGTTGAGCGTCTTCGACAACCTTCGGGTCGCCCACCACCTCACCGTCGACTCCGACGCGGTCAGCGACGCGGTCGCAGCCGGCCTCAGCCGGGCCGCGGAGCGCGAGATCGACGCCCACAGCGAGCACGTGCTCGACCTCGTGGGCATGCGGTACTTCCACGACAAGCTGGCGGGCGAGCTCTCCTACGGCACTCTGCGGCTGCTCGAACTGGCGTGCATCCTTGCCGTACAGCCCCGGCTTCTGCTTCTGGACGAGCCGTCGTCGGGGATCTCCCAGTCAGAGACCGAGGCGCTCGGCCCCGTCCTGTTGCGAGTGAAGGAGCTCACCGGTGCGTCGATCCTCATCATCGAGCACGACATGCCGCTCGTGATGGGCCTCGCGGACGAGATCTACGCCATGGAGACCGGCGGGATCATCGCCCACGGCACACCGGAGGAGATCCGGGCCGACGATCGAGTGATCGAGGGCTACCTCGGCGCCATGGAGACCGAACCGAAGAAGCCCGAGTCGAAGAAGGCCGAGTCGAAGAAGGCCGGATCCAAGGACTCCAAGAAGACGGGATCCAAGAAGCGGGGGAGTGACGCGGCGGCCGCCAAGGTCGACGTCGGCGACTCGCTCCCGGAGCCGCTGCTCGAGGTGCGCGGGCTCGAGGCGCACTACGGCAAGGTGCAAGTGCTCTACGAGGTCGACCTCGACGTCTATCCGGGGGAGATCGTCGCCCTCCTCGGCACCAACGGCGCGGGGAAGTCGACGGTCCTCAAGGCGATCAGTGGGCTCGTCCGCCCCTCGCGCGGCCGGGTGAGCTTCGAGGGCACCGAGATCACCCGCATGTCGCCGGAGCAGACGGTGCGGGCCGGGGTCGCTCAGGTGCCGGGCGGACGAGGAGTCTTCCCGTCGCTGACCGTCGAGGAGAACCTCACGATCGGCGGCTTTGCCCGCCGGCGGGGCGACCCTGAGGTGCAGGCGACCCTCGACCGCGTGCTCGGCTACTTCCCCCGCCTCGCCGAGCGGCGCAACCAGGCGGCGGGAACCCTCTCGGGTGGAGAGCAGCAAATGCTCGCCATCGGCCGCTCGCTGCTGTCGCAGCCCAAGCTGTTGATGATCGACGAGATGTCACTCGGGCTTGCGCCCATCGTGGTGCAGCAACTCGTCGAGATCGTCGATCGTCTCCACCACGAGGAGGACATCACCCTCCTCGTGGTCGAACAGCACGCCACCTTTGCGCTCTCCTTCACCGACCGCGCCTACTTCCTCGAGAAGGGCGAAGTGCGCTTCGCCGGTCCGTCGGCCGAACTGGCCGAGCGCGACGACCTGCTCCGGTCGGTCTTCCTTGCCGACGCGGCCGCCTCCATGGACGCGGCGTCATGAAGCGCGACATCAAGTTCATGAACCTCGACCTCGACCTCGACAGCGTGCTCACCGGAGGCAACCGCCTGCCGCTCCTGGGCGGTTTGATCGGCGGAATGGCGCTGATCGCCCTCCTGCTCGGCGCGGCCGACAGCCTGCTGATCGGAGTGATCATCGGGCTCGTCTACGGCATCGTCGCCACCGGGCTCGTGATCATCTACAAGGGGTCACGGGTCGTGAACTTCGCCCACGGCCAGATGGCCACCCTCGGGACGTTCGCGGTCTGGGGTCTGCTGACCAACCCCACCGACGTGGCCGGCATCTACGAGCGCTCGGCGGTGCCATGGGTGCTCGCCGCCATCGCGGGCGTGGCGGTTGGCGCCGCCAGCGGCGTGGTCGTGGAGAACACCGTGATTCGACGCCTCTTCCGCGCCCCCCGCCTCATCGTGCTCGTCGCGACGCTCGGAATCGGCCAGCTCCTCTTCCTGGTCATCTACCTCATCTGGCTCCGGGGAGACAACGAGGCAGGTGCCACCCGTATCTTCCCCACCTGGTTCCAGGTGTCGTGGCGCGTCGGCGACGTCGTGGTCCTTGGCGAACACGTCCTCGCGGCGCTCGTGGTCCCGGTCGTCGCCCTCGGCCTGGCGGGCTTCTTCAAGTTGTCGCGCATGGGTATCGCGATCCGGGCCGCGTCCGACAACGCCGACGCGGCCCGCCTGCTCGGCGTGTCGGTGCGCCGCGTCTCGATGGTCACCTGGGGCCTCGGGGCCGCGCTCGCCGCGATCGCGGGGATCCTCATCGCGCCGATCAACGGCGGACTGTCGATCGAGCTGCTGGGCACCGGGCTGCTGCTGCGCGCCCTCGCGGCCGCCATCATCGGCGGACTCACGTCGCTGCCCGGCGCGCTGTTCGGTGGTCTCACGGTCGGTATCGCCGAGGTCTTGCTCACCCGCTACCGCGGGCAAGGCCCGGTTCCCGACATTGCCGGCCTCGTCGAGGTGGTGCTGTTCGCGGGCATCCTCCTCGTCCTCCTCGTGCTGTCGCGGGGCGCGCGGGAGGAAGGCGACCTCTCGTTCACGCCGACGATCCGCAAGGTGCCGGAGTGGTTCCGAGACCACTGGACGCTGGGCATCCCGCGTACCGTCGGCATGATCGTCGGTGTCTACGGAGTGCTTGCGATACCGCTGTTGCTCTCGCCCAGCGGCAACTTCACGTTCGCCCTCATGCTCGTGTACGCCATGCTCGGCGTTTCGCTCAATCTCCTGATGGGCACGGCCGGCCAGATCAGCCTCGGGCACTTTGCCCTCCTCGGCGTGGGCGCCTTCATGGGCGCACGCTTCGTCACGATCTCGGGGATGTCGTACCCGCTGGCGTTCGCGCTCGCCGGTCTCGCCGGCGGGGCGGTCGCGTTCCTGATCGGCCTTCCGTCGTTGCGCATCCGCGGTCTGTATCTGGCGATGACCACGCTCGCGTTCGCGGTCGTGGCCGAGGCCAGCCTCTTCCGTCTTGACCTCTTCGGTGCCCGGCGGGGGGTCAGCATGGCGCGTCCGACGATCGGACCCTTCGACCTCGACAACCCATCCGGCCGGGAGATGGCCTATGCATGTCTGCTGGGGCTGGTGGCCTTCGTGTGGATCGTTCGCAACATCCACCGCCGGCGGTCGGGGCGTGCGCTGCTTGCCGTGCGCGACAACGAGAAGTCCGCCGCCGTGCTGGGTGTCTCAGTGCGGGGTTACAAGCTGCTCGCCTTCACCATCTCGGGCGTGCTAGCGGCCTGGGCGGGCTTCTTCTACGCCCTGCTGAACCCGCTCGTACAGTTCTCCGCGTTCCGACCTGTGAAGTCGCTCGAGCTCGTCGCCATGGTGATCATCGGTGGCCTGGGCAGCGTGCCGGGTGCCGTGCTCGGCGCCGTCTACGTCGTGGGCATCCCCCGGATGTTCCCCGACTCCGACATCGCCCCGCTGCTCGCGACCGGCTTCGGGTTGCTGCTCGTCCTCATGATCCGCCCCGGTGGTCTGTGGAGCCTGCTGACCGGCCTGCGCGACTTCTTCGTCTGGGCGCTCACCATCGAAGATCGCGCTTTCAAGGGCCCGTTCTCGCATTTGGTACCCGAGGACGTGCCCGAGTCGGCCCGGCTCGGCTCGCTGTTCGACGAGTCTGAGCAAGATGCCGCCGATCAGCCCGCAGCTGAGCCAGTAGCTGAGCGGGTTGCCGAGGCGGTCGCTGAGCCTGAACTCACCCGAAGCTGACGCGATGGCGTTCGACGGGGTGTCGTTATTGCCTCGAGGTCGGCGCTCCGACACGATGGAGAGATCATCGACATCGCGCACTTGACGGATCTGAGCCACCGGCTCGAGCGGGTTGCCCTCGCGCTGGCCCGCGACGACAGGGACGACGAACGGGTGGTGGCCTATCTCGCGTCCCTCGGTTGTGGCCAGCGCGAGTCGATCGCGATGGCGCTCGCATATGTGATCCGCGCCGGCGACGCCCGGGCCATCACCCTCCTCCAGCAGGTCCTACGAACCTGAGCCGAACCTGAGCCGAACTTGAGGCAATAACGCACGGAATCCGTGCGTTATTGCCTCAAGTTCGCAGGGCGGCAAGGCTCGACGCATGTCTGCGATGCGTCGTTCCGCTTCCCTCGCCCGAAGAGTGCTCGTGGGGGCATCCCTCGTCACCCTCGGCGCGGCTGTTCTGAGTGCGCCGGTGATCATCGGAGTCCGTAACGCGGGCAATCCGTCGCGGCTCGCGGTTGTGGTGGTGGTCCTCGCCGCCACGTTCTTCGTGGCCGCGGTCATCATCACGCGGCTGGTGCCACCGCTCGGACGCCGCCTCGTGCTCGAGCTCGACCTCACCAAGGCCGTGCCCGAAGTGGCCGTCGCCGGGGCGGCCGGACTCCTTCCGGGCCGGCGGCCCACCGCGACGGTTCGGGACCTGGTAGAGGGCCTGGAGCGCGCCGGTCAGCGCAAGCGGGTGGTGGGCCTGGTGGCCATCCTCGGTGGAGGCGTCGAGGGCCTGGCTCGCATCAGCGAGATCCGCGCCGCGGTAGCCGCCTTCCGGCAGTCAGGCAAGCCGGCGGTCGCCTTTGCCGAGACGTTCGGCGAGTTCTCCCAGGGGACCGGCTCGTACTTCCTGGCGACCGCGTTCGACGAGATCGTGATGCAGCCCTCCGGCGACGTTGGCGTCACCGGCGTGATGGCGGTGGCGCCGTTCCTGCGCGGCGCCCTCGACAAGGTCGGGATCGAGACCCAGATGGACCACCGCCACGAGTACAAGGCGGCTCTCAACACCTTCACCGAACGGTCCTTTACCGACGCCCACCGCGAGTCGTACCAGCGCATCATCGACTCGCAACTCGAAGGCGTCATCGCGGCGGCTGCGTCCGCCCGCGGTCTCGATGAGGTCGAGCTGAGGAGGCGCATCGACCAGGGCCCCTATCTCGGCGACGAGGCGGTCGAAGCCGGTTTCGTCGACCGGCTCGGCTACCGGGACGGGGTCGTCGACGAGCTCGAAGCGCGCACCCGAGGCGAGCTGGTTCCCTTCGAGAAGTGGTGGAAGCGGGCCCGCCGCCGGCGGGGCCGAGGCGCGACAGTTGCCGTCGTGTACGGGACCGGCCAGGTGGTCCGCGGCACGAGCCGGTTCGCCGTTCCCGGCGGGCAGGCCATGGGATCCGACAGCGTCGTGAAGGCGCTCAAGGCGGCGCGCGAGGACAAGCGCACCAAGGCGGTCGTCTTCCGAGTCGACAGCCCCGGTGGCTCCTACGTCGCCTCCGACGCGATCTGGCGGGAGACCGTCAGGCTGCGGGAGGCGGGCAAGCCGCTGATCGTGTCGATGGGGAACGTGGCCGGATCGGGCGGCTACTTCGTGGCCATCGCTGCCGACCGCATCGTCGCCCAACCCGGCACGATCACCGGATCGATCGGAGTTGTCGGCGGCAAGCAGGTGATCACCGAGGCTCTGGGCAAGCTGGGTGTCACGGTCGATTCGGTGCAGGTGGGCGCGCGGGCGGGCATGTTCTCGCCTGTCGAGCGCTACACCGACGAGGAGTGGGCGCGCATGCAGGCTGCGCTCGACCGCATCTACGACGACTTCACCGGCAAGGTGGCCGAAGGACGGGGGATGAGCCGCGACGCGGTTCACGCCGTCGCGAAGGGACGGGTGTGGACGGGCGCGGACGCCCATGAGCTCGGCCTGGTCGACACGCTGGGGGGCTTCGCCGAGGCGCGCGCCGCCGCCCGGGAGTTGGCCGGTCTCGACGTCGACGCGCCGGTGCGCTTCCGCGATGTGCCGCGCCGCCGTCCCCTCGCCGGGTTGACCGGGCTTGTGGGCGGCGACGAGGACACTTTCGCGGTGTCGTGGCGCGGCCTCGCCGACGACGCCACCGCCGCCCTCGGCCTCACCGCTCCGTCAGTGCTCGCTCTCCCGCCCTGGTGCACGGGCACCTGGTGGCGCTGACCCCGCCCTGCCAACCCCCACCCCGCCTCCAACGCCCCCGCCTTCCGCCCGCCCAACTTGAGGCAATAACGATCGGAATTCGATCGTTATTGCCTCAAGGTCGGGCGGTAACGTCGGACGCGTGGCTATCGAGAGCGGAAATGTGGAGATCAGGGCGGCGACCGAGGAAGAACTCGACGAGCAGCAGTCGATCCTCGGCTACGTCTTCGCCAACCCGGGCATGACGGGCGAGGACTCGCCTGCCCGGCTGCGACCGGAGTGGTCGACGTGCGCGTTCGTCGACGGACGGATGGCGACGTCGGCCGGCGCCTGGCCGCTGCGGGCGCGCCTCAACGGGCGGTCGGTAGCGATGGCGGGCGTCACCATGGTGGGCACCTTGCCCGAGTTCCGCCGGCGCGGGCTCCTCCGCCAGGTCATGGCGAAGATCCTCGCCGACTCGCGCGACAACGGTCAGTCGATCGCAATCCTGTGGGCGTCGATGGGCGCGATCTACCAGCGCTACGGCTACGGGCTCGCCAGCAGCATGGTGAGCTACGACGTCGACCCGCGCGAGATCGTTTTTGCCGCGGGCGAGCCGGCCACCGGCCGAGTGCGTCTCATGCCGAGGGACGAGGCCCAGCCGATCAACGAGGCGATCTACAAGCAGTTCAACCGGCCCCGCAACCTCTTGATCCAGCGGGCGCCGGCGATGTGGATCGCGCACTACTTGGAGCAGGGCGGTACCAAACTCAACTTCGGCGTGTACCACAACGAAGCGGGCGAGCCCACCGGCTACCTCGTCCACTCACTGTCGCAGGACGCGGGTGTGCCGGGGCGGGGCCAGAAGATCACTGTGAACGACTGGGCCGCGCTCGACGCCGACGCCTACCGGGGCATATGGGAGTTCCTCGCCAGTCACGACCTCGTCGGCCGCGTGCAGTGGGCGCCCGTACCCGAGGACGATCCCGCGCCGTTGCTGTTCCTCGAACCGCGGGTGCTGAACCGTCACACGTCCGACGCCATCTGGATGCGGATCACCGATGTCGAGGCAGCGTTGCCCCAGCGGCCCTACGGTGACGCCGACGCGCTCACGATCGGCGTGCGGGACACCCTGTGCCCGTGGAACGAGGGCACCTATGTGCTCGAGACGACGGGGGAAGAGTCCCAGGTCGCCAAGGTCGATGCCGAGCCCGACCTCACCATGCCGGCCGCCAGCCTGGCAGTGCTCGTCTCCGGGCACCGGCCGGCCACGACCCTGGCCCGCGCCGGGCTCCTCGAGGCCGGCAATCCCAAGGCCCTGGCCAAGGCCGACAGGCTGTTCGCGACCGCTTTCGCGCCGTGGTGTAGTGACAACTTCTGATTCCGGTTGTACGGTGGCGCGCGATTCGCAATAGCAGTTACAAGGAGGCGGGGATGGCGGAAGTTGCAGTTCCGGACGCGGTACGCGCCGGTTTCAGTGGTGTTCTGATCGCGCCCGGCGATCCGGGCTACGACGAAGCCCGAGCAGTCCACAACGGCATGATCGACAAGCGGCCCGCGCTGATCGCGCGGTGCCAGAACACCGCCGATGTCGTCGACGCGGTGAACCTCGGCCGCGAGGCCGGGCTCGAGATCTCGGTGCGCGGCGGCGGCCACAGCGTCGCGGGCCGCGCCGTCACCGACGGGGGATTGATGATCGACCTGTCGCTGATGAAGGGCACCAAGGTGCTGCCCAAGGAGCGGCGTGCCCATGCCCAGGCCGGGCTCACGTGGGCCGAGTACAACCGGGCCACCCACCTGTTCGGGCAAGCGACGACCGGCGGGGCGATCTCGACGACCGGCGTCGCGGGCCTGACGCTCGGGGGCGGCATCGGGTGGCTCCAGAGCAAGTACGGCATGGCCGTCGACAACCTCATCTCGGTCGAGGTGGTCACCGCCGCCGGCGAAGTCGTGACCGCGAGCGAGGACGAGAACCCCGGGCTGTTCTGGGGCATGCGAGGCGGAGGCGGCAACCTCGGCATCGCGACGTCGTTCGAGTTCCGCACCCACCCCGTGTCGACCGTGCTGGGCGGCATCATCGCCCACCCCCTGGCCAACGCGGTGTCGGTGTTCCAGGCGTATCGCGATGCCTGCGACGCCGCGCCCGATGAGCTCACGATCTTCTGCGCGCTCGTGCATGCGCCGGACGGCTCAGGTCACAAGATCGCCGCGGTGCCGTTGTGCCACTGCGGCGATCCCGACGTGGCGGAGAACGACGTGAAGGCGCTCCGCGAGTTCGGTCCTCCGCTCATCGACATGGTCGATCGCATGCCGTACCCGGTGCAGAACACCCTGCTCGACGAGGGTTTCCCGCGGGGCGCCCGCAACTACTGGAAGTCGATGTTCTTCACCGAACTCACCGACGAGGTCGCCCAGATCATGGTCGACGCGTACGAGAAGGTGCCGTCCGCGATGAGCGGGCTCGCCGTCGAGCACTTCCATGGTGCGGTGAGCCGCGTTCCTGCCGACGCCACCGCCTTCCCGCACCGGGAGCCCGGCTACAACCTCGTGATCGCGGGCGAGTGGCTGGATCCCGCGGAGGACGACGTCAACATCGCGTGGGTGCGTGACCTCTACGCCGCGCTCGCGCCCCATCGGGCCGACCGGGTGTATGTCAACTATCTGGGCGACGATGAGGGCGACCGCGTTCAGAACGCGTACGGCGTCAACTACGACCGCCTCCTCGCCTTGAAGCGGGAGTGGGACCCGAACAACCTCTTCCGCCTCAACCAGAACATCGCCCCCTGACCCCACTCACCCCCCTTCCCCCAGCCGAACTTGAGGCAATAACGAACGGAATCCGTTCGTTATTGCCTCAAGTTGGCGGGCTGGCAGGCTGGGGGGATGAGTAGCCCAGATGTTGTCTGGCACGTGCACGTGCCGCGGGAGCAGCGGTGGGCCGCGCTCGGCGACGTGCGCGGCGCGACCGTGTGGTTCACGGGGCTGTCGGGGTCGGGCAAGTCGACGGTGGCCGCCGAGGTCGAGCGCCAACTTCTCGCGGCTCGCCAGCCCGCCTACCTCCTCGACGGCGACAACCTCCGGCACGGCCTCAACGGCGACCTCGGCTTCTCGGCCGAGGACCGCACCGAGAACGTCCGCCGGGTTGCCGAAGTAGCCCGGCTGTTCGCAGACGCGGGAGTCGTGTCGCTCGTCCCCGTCATCTCTCCCTACCGCGCCGGGCGGGAGGCGGCCCGCGCCATCCACGCCACGGCCGGTCTCCCGTTCATCGAGGTATGGATGTCGGCACCCCTCGACGTCTGCGAGCAGCGCGATCCCAAAGGTCTCTACGCCCGCGCCCGCGCGGGAGAACTCACCGGCATGACCGGCCTCGACGATCCCTACGAGGCACCCGCGTCCCCCGATCTCGTCATTGACACCGCCGCCACCACCGTCGAGGCCGCCGCGACCCTCGTCCTCTCGAACTTGAGGCAATAACGAACGGAAACCGTTCGTTATTGCCTCAAGTTCGGCGGTGGTGGAGGGGTTGGCGGGGGTTCAGTCGGCGGGG
Organism: uncultured Acidimicrobiales bacterium; assembly: GCA_964632885.1. Classification (GTDB taxonomy): domain Bacteria; phylum Actinomycetota; class Acidimicrobiia; order Acidimicrobiales; family CAZWDB01; genus CAZWDB01. The sequence continues at coordinate 9,728 of CAZWDB010000115.1, forward strand.
CCGGTGATCATGCCGGCGGCGACGGTGTTGTTCGTCGTCTCGTCGATGAGGATGAAGCTGCCGGTGAAGCGGTTGCGGCGGTACTCGTCGAAGAAGAACGGCACCGTCGTCCGCAGGGTGACCCGTCCGATCTCATTGAGGGTGAGCGACGTCGCCGCCTCGTCGCGGTGGAGGGTGTTGACGTCGAGCCGGTAGTGGAGTTCCTTCACGAGCGCCCGGGCCGACCGGGTCGTGTGCTTGATCGCGTACTTGCCCCTCGGTTGCATCGGCTGGTCGCTGAACCAGCAGATCATGGCGTCGATGTCCTGGCCGACGGTGGGATGGTTGTGGGGCCGGCAGATCATGTCGCCCCGGGATATGTCGATGTCGTCGGTGAGGCGGATCGTGACCGACATCGGGGGGAAGGCCTCGTCGACAGGTCCGTCGGCGGTGTCGATGCTGGCCACCTCCGACTCGAACCCCGAGGGCAGGACGAGCACCTTGTCGCCCGGCTTGAAGATTCCGCCCGATACCTGCCCCGCGTAGCCCCGGTAGTCGGGCGCGCGGGTCGACTGGGGCCGGATCACGTACTGCACCGGGAAGCGAGGGTCGATCAGGTTGCGGTCGGAGGCGATGTGGACCTCTTCGAGCTGGTGGAGCAGCGGCGGCCCCTCGTACCAGGGCATGTTGGCGGATCGGGTGACCACGTTGTCGCCGTGCAGGGCCGAGATCGGCACGAAGGTGAGGTCCTGGATCACCAGCTTGGCGGCGAAGGAACGGAACTCGTCCTTGATGCGCTCGAAGACGTCCTGGTCGTAGTCGGCGAGGTCCATCTTGTTGACGCACAGCACGAGGTGGGGAACCCGTAGCAGCGACGACAGGAAGGCGTGGCGGCGGGACTGTTCGGTGAGGCCTTTGCGGGCATCCGCGAGGATCAGCGCCAGGTTGGCGGTGGACGCGCCGGTCACCATGTTGCGGGTGTACTGCACGTGGCCGGGCGTGTCGGCGATGACGAACTTCCGCTTGGGTGTGGCGAAGTAGCGATAGGCGACGTCGATGGTGATGCCCTGCTCGCGTTCGGCGCGGAGACCGTCGGTGATGAGGGCCAGGTCGACGTACTCGTCGCCCCGACCCCGGCTGGTGCGTTCGACCGCCTCCATCTGGTCTTCGAACAACGACTTGGTGTCGTAGAGGAGCCGTCCGATCAGGGTGCTCTTGCCGTCGTCGACGGAGCCCGCGGTGGCGAAGCGGAGGAGTTCCATGGCTAGAAGTACCCTTCCCGCTTCCGGTCTTCCATACCTGCTTCCGACACGCGGTCGTCGGCGCGGGTCGCGCCCCGCTCCGACACGAGTGACGCCGCCACCTCGGCGATGATCTCGTCGAGGGTCGCGGCGGTGGACTCGACCGCTGCGGTGCAGCTCATGTCGCCGACGGTGCGGAACCGGACGGTGGCCTCGGTGACCTCCTCGCCGTCGAGCAGCGTGATGAACGGGTTCTCGGCCATGACGAGACCGTCGCGGCGGAACACCCGGCGGCGGTGCGCGAAGTAGATCGACGGCAGCTCCACGTTCTCCTTGGCGATGTATTGCCACACGTCGAGCTCGGTCCAGTTCGACAGCGGGAACACCCGCATGTGCTCGCCGTTGAGGTGGCGGCCGTTGTAGAGGTTCCACACCTCGGGCCGTTGGTTCTTCGGATCCCACTGGCCGAACTCGTCGCGGAAGCTGAAGAACCGCTCCTTGGCGCGGGCTCGCTCCTCGTCGCGCCGCCCGCCGCCGAAGACAGCATCGAAGCGGTGCTCCTCGATCGCGTCGAGCAGCGGCACCGTCTGCAGCAGGTTGCGGGACGCCCGCGGGCCGGTCTGCTCGACGACCCGACCGCTGTCGATCGCGTCCTGCACCGACGACACGATGAGGCGGACGCCGAGCTCGGCGACGCGGCGGTCGCGGAACTCGATCGCCTCGGGGAAGTTGTGGCCGGTGTCGACGTGCATCACCGGGAACGGGATCGCCGCGGGGGCGAAGGCCTTCTCGGCGAGCTGCAGCAGGACGGCAGAGTCCTTGCCGCCCGAGAAGAGGAGGACAGGGCGTTCGAACTCGGCGGCCACCTCGCGGATGACGTGGATCGCCTCGGACTCGAGCGCCTCGAGGTGCGACAGCTCATATGCGCGGGACGTCGTCATGAGTTGCCAAGCCTAGGGTGTGGCGTGCCCGCGCCTACGCATGTGACCGCTGACGACCACCGGGAGGCGGCCCGCATCGCGACCGCCACCGGCGAGTTGCTCCTCGAGATCAGGCGCCAACTCGACCGGCCCGGCGTCGACGAGCAGGCCGAGCGGGCCGTGGGCGACGAAGGCGACCGGCGGGCCCACGAGTTCATCCTCGGGGAACTGGCCCGAACCCGCCCCGACGACGCCGTCCTCAGCGAGGAGGGCCTCGACGACACCAGCCGCCTCGACGCTGAGCGGGTGTGGATCGTCGACCCGGTCGATGGCACCCGCGAGTTCCGCGAACGGGGGCGCACCGACTGGGCCGTCCACGTCGCGCTCGTTGTGGGGGGTGCTCCCGCGGCCGGTGCGGTGGCCCTGCCCGCACTGGGCATCACGCTGTCGACCGGGGAACCGCCACCCACGCCGCAGCCGACGGGGGCGGCGCCGCGGATCCTGGTGTCGCGGAGCCGGCCTCCGGCCCTCGCCACGGAACTGGCCGAGATCCTCGGCGGGACCCTCGTCCCCTTCGGGTCGGCGGGGGGCAAGGCGATGGCAGTGGTGCGCGGCGAGGGCGACCTCTACGTCCACGCCGGCGGTCAATACGAGTGGGACTCGGCCGCGCCGGTGGCGGTTGCGCTGGCAGCGGGCTGTCATGCGTCCCGCCTCGACGGGTCGCCGCTGCGTTACAACCGGCCTGACACCTGGCTGCCGGATCTGGTGATCTGCCGGCCCGACCTCGCCGCCGATGTCCTCGCCGCCCTCTCCCAGCCGAACTTGAGGCAATAACGATGCGAATTCGTTCGCTATTGCCTCAAGTTCGGAGGTGGTAGGCCGCCGCGGTGGACGATGTTCTCCGGTGGGGACTGGTCGCCCTGGGCGGATTCCTGGCGGGCGCGGTGAACTCGGTCGCGGGCGGCGGCACGATCGTGAGCTTCCCCGTGCTCGTATGGGCGGGCATCGACCCGGTCGCGGCGAGCGCCACCAACTCGGTGGCGCTGTTCCCCGCGACGGTGTCGGGCACGTGGGGGTTCCAGCGTGACCTGACCCAGACGAGGCCGGCGTGGTGGCTGTTGTCGATCCCGGCGACGGTCGGCGGTCTCGGGGGCGCCGCCCTCCTCCTCGCGATCGAGCCTGACATCTTCGAGGTGCTGGCGCCGTGGCTCGTGCTCGGCGCGAGCATCCTGCTGGCGGCGCGAGAGAGCGTCCTCCGCCATCTGCCGTCGACCGATCCGTCGCCGCTCTCGTGGATTGCCGCCGCGGTCGCGCTGTTCGCGGTCGGCGTGTACGCCGGTTTCTTCGGGGCCGGCATCGGGATCATCCTCCTCGCCACCCTCGGCCTCCTCGGCATGCACGACTTCCACCGCATGAACGCGCTGAAGAACTTCTACAGCGCCACCATGAAGGGGGCTGCCCTTGTGTGGTTCGCGGTGCTAGGCGGCGGCATCGTCAACTGGCCGGCGGCGGCGGTGATGGCGGTCGGATCCTTCGTAGGTGCCTTCGTGGGCGCTCGCTTCTCCTACCGGATCGGACGTGAGCACACCCGCCGGCTGGTCGTGGCGATCGGGATCGCCCTCGCCCTGACGTTGATGGTGCGCGAATTCGTCCTCTGACCCCCCACCGACCCTCCCGCCCGCCGAACTTGAGGCAATAACGATCGGAATCCGATCGTTATTGCCTCAAGTTCGGCTGGTTTCAGGGGTTGCGGGGGGCGAGGTGGGTGTGGAGGAAGGCGGTGGTGGCGTC
>CAZWDB010000116.1:0-13649 GCA_964632885.1 uncultured Acidimicrobiales bacterium
CGATGTACTTCTTGGCGTTGTCCCACGCACCTCCGGAGTTGGCCATGAAGATGGCGAGGGCGAAGCCGGTGACCAGCGCGCCGGCGAGGAAGCCGCCGAGGGCGTCGACGCTCACGAAACCGATGACGAGCGGCGCCACCACCGCCAGGCTGCCCGGGATCACCATCTCCTTCAGCGCGGCACCGGTGGAGATGTCGACACACTTCGCGTACTCCGGAACCGCATCGGCTCGACCCTCGCGCAGACCGGGAATGTCACGGAACTGGCGCCGCACCTCCTCGATCATCTTGTTGGCGGCCCGGCCGACAGCGTCGATCGTGAGCGAGGCGAAGAGGAAGGGCACCATGGCACCGAGGAAGAGCCCGATGAAAACCGACACGTCACCGAGGTCGAGCGACAGCGACCCTCCCACGGCCTGTTCGAACGCTTTGAAGAGGGCGATCGCGGTCACCGCGGCGGAACCCACCGCGAAGCCCTTGGCGATGGCGGCGGTGGTATTGCCCAGCGAGTCGAGGGCGTCCGTCACCTCGCGCACCTCGGGCGGCAGGTGGGCCATCTCGGCGATCCCGCCCGCGTTGTCGGCGATCGGGCCGTAGGCGTCGACGCTCACGACCACGCCGGTAGTGGCGAGCATGCCGATGGCCGCGAGGGCGATGCCGTAGATGCCGGAGAGGTCGTTGCCGGGCAGGGCGTAGTCGGCCGCCCAGTAGGCGATTCCGACACCCACGACAACGAGCACGACCGCGGCTGCGACCGAGAGCATGCCGGCGGAGATACCACCGAGGATCGTGGTAGCGGGGCCGGTCTCGCTCTGGCGAGCGATCTTCTTCACGGGCGGATAGTGGTCGGACGTGAAGTACTCCGACACAAACCCGATGCCCATACCGACGAGGAGGCCGGCCGCGACCGCAACGGGCAGGCCCCACCAGTTCTCGACGCTCGGGATCTCCTCGAAGAAGATGAAGCCGAAGACGAAGGCGAGCACGAGAGTGAGGAGGGCCGCGACGTTGGTGCCCCGGTGGAGCGAACGGGCGAGATCGCGGGGGGTTGCGTTCGCGGCCGAGCGCACCATGAAGGCGCCGATGATCGACGCGCCCATGCCGAACGCGCCGATTGCCAGGGGAAACAGCAGGGCGCGCTCCTGGAAGGCAGCGTCCGCGGTGAACGCGAACGCCGCGAGGGCGATTGGAGCGATGATCGAACCCGCGTAGCTCTCGAAGAGGTCAGCGCCCATGCCGGCGACGTCGCCGACGTTGTCACCCACGTTGTCGGCGATGGTCGCAGGGTTGCGCGGGTCGTCTTCTGGGATGCCCGCCTCGACCTTGCCGACGAGGTCTGCGCCGACGTCGGCGGCCTTGGTGTAGATGCCGCCACCCACGCGGCTGAACAACGCGATCGAGCTACCACCGAGACCGAAGGCGGTAACGACCTGGAAGGCGTCGTCGACCTCGAGGAGCTTGACAAAGAGGATGTACGCGACGGCCAGACCGAGGAGGCTCAGACCGGCGACCGAGAAGCCCATCACCGCCCCGCCTCGGAAGGCGAGCGGAAGCGCGAGCTGTGGTCCGGTGCGGGCCGCCTGAGTGGTCCGGGCGTTGGCCATCGTCGCGACGGTCATGCCGATGAAGCCCGCCAGACCCGACAGCACTGCGCCCATCACGTAGGCGATGGCTCCCCACGGTCGGCCGTAGTCGAGGAAGATGAAGATCAGCGCGGCCATGATCACGACGAAGCCGGCAACCCACGTGTACTCACGCCGGAGGAACGCCCGTGAGCCTTCCTGGATCGCGCCCATCAACTCGACCATCCGCTCGTTGCCGGGGTCGGCCTTCCGAACGGTGGTGAAGAAGTAGGCGGCGAGCACCAGGCCGGCAATGGCGGCGCCCGCTGCGATGTACGGGACTGCTTCCACGATCAATCTCCCTTGGTCGAGGTCTGCACGAAGATCTGGTTGGCGATGGTGGCGCCGAGCGTTCGCTCGACACCCCCGACTCGGAGGACGAGCGGCCCGTCGAAGGGGTGCTTCTCCCGGACCTCCACCGTCACGCCCGGCCGGAGTCCGAGGGTGGCGAGGAAGTCGATGACGTCGGGCTCGGTCGACCCCGGGACAGCGACGACCGCACGGTCGCCCGGTTCAAGTGCGTAGAGCGGCGGCATGTCCGGAAGCTCGGCCGCTTCGGGGGCCGGGATCGGGAAACCGTGAGGACACGTCTCGGGCTGGTCGAGCGCCACGAAGAGCCGGTCCTCCACCTCCTGGGGAAGCTCGTGCTCGAACGACGTGGCGAGGCGGTCGGCCTCGTTCCACGGGTAGCCGAGCATGTCGGACAGGAACCGCTCCACGATCCGGTGGCGGCGGATGGCGGCGAAAGCTGCCGTCCGTCCGCTCGCGGTGAGTTCGACGCCTCGGTACGGGGTGTGATCGACGAGTTCGCGGTCGGCGAGACGCTTCACCCCGGTGGTCACCGTCCCAGGCGTGAGACCGAGCGACTCGGCGAGGTCGCCGGTGTGCGCGGGCACCTCGTCCTTCGTCAGCCGGTACATCGCTTTGAGGAGCTCCCGATCAGATTTCGACAGGTGGGCGACCATAACTTCTTCGCATTCGAATGATGGTTTTGGTCGTCAAAACCTAGCCGACCGTCCGAACTTGAGGCAATAACGTACGAATTCCGTTCGTTATTGCCTCAAGTTCGGGCCCGCCGGTGCGGGGACGGTCAGCGGAAGTCGGGCGCGATCTCGTTGATGAACGTGTCGAGGGTGGAGATCTTGCGATCCATCGACCCGAGCGTGAAGTCGGGGATGATCAACTCGTCGAGGCCGGCGTCGGCATAGGCAGCGACGACCGCGCGCACCTCGTCGACATTGCCCGCGATCGTGGCCCGTCCCCCACCGCGGACCCGCTCGAGGAACGCCGGATCATCCGAGATGAACAGCAGCGCCTGGGCGGATCGGGAGATCTCCTTCGGATCCCGACCGACATCGGCGCAGTGCTGGTCGAGCACGCTCATCTTGTGCCGCAGCACATCCGGGTCGCCCCACGTGTTCCATTCGTCGGCGTAGCGCGCCGCGATGCGCAGCGTCACCTTCTCGCCACCGCCACCAATCAGCAGCGGAAGGGGCTGCTGGACCGGCTTGGGCTCAAGCGGCGCGTCAGTGAGCGTGTAGTAGCGCCCGTCGAAGTTGGCCCGTTCCTGGGTGGTGAGCGCCTTGATCACCTGACACGCCTCGTCGAGACGGGCGAGACGCTCGCGCACCGTGAAGAAGTCGAGGCCGTAAGCGGCGTGCTCGTTCTCCTGCCAGCCCGCCCCGATGCCGAGCACGAGTCGGCCACCGCTGACCTGGTCGATGGTGGCCGCCATGTTGGCGAGCACCGCGGGGTGCCGGTACGTGTTGCCCGACACGAGAGCCCCGAGGCGCACCCGCGGCACCGACGCCGCGAGGGCCGCCAGCGTCGTCCAGCACTCCGCCACCGACCCGCCCATGTCTCCGCCCGCGGGCATGAAGTGGTCGGCCGCCCAGACTCCGTCGTAGCCAGCCGCTTCGGCATGCTTGGCGACCGCCAGCACTTCGTCCCATGGCTGGCCGATGTTCGGCCACACGCTGAATCGCATGTCCCGGACCATACCGCCCGCGAACTTGAGGCAATAACGCACGAATTCCGTTCGTTATTGCCTCAAGTTCGGGAGGATTGGGCAGACTCACGGGCCGTGACGGACCAGATCTCACCACCGCGCCAGATCTCACCAGCCGGCTGGCCGTTCTGGGCACCGAGCGAGGCTCGCTCCGTGCGCCGTGCCCTGCGACTGGCGCGCCTCCAACCGGGCGAGCGACTGCTCGACATCGGGTGCGGCGACGGTCGGGTGCTCAGCGTCGCCGCCCAAGCCGGCGCCCTCGTGACCGGAGTCGAGACCGACGAGGAACTCGTCTCGGTCGCTCGCCAGCACCTTGCTGATGATCGTCTGGACGGCACTGTCATCCACGGTGATGCCTTTGACATCGACCTCGAGGCGGATGTCGTCTTCGCCTACCTGAGCCCTGCGATCCTGCAACGTCTCCGGCCGCGGTTGCAGGCCGCCCGACCGGGCACGCGCCTCGTCACGATCGACTTCGCGGTGCCCGGCCTCGTGGCGACGCGAGTGGTCGGCGGTGTCCACCTCTACGAACTTCCGGCTGGAACGGCGCAGCCCGCGCCCGTCACCGGGTGGAGCTCGGCCGGGACTCTCATCGCCGCCCTGCCGGAGTACGAGTCACTGACGACCCTGGAGTTCGCCCACCCGGGCGGGCCTGTACACGCGCGGTGGAATGACGACCTCGACGCCGCCGCGTCCTTCTATCTCGGCGCCGATAAGGCTGACCGCCGCGAGCGGGTCGCTGTCGACATCCGCTGGCACGAACTCGAGGAGGGGACTCTGGTCACCGGCGGCATCGACGTCGACGAGGCCGGCTTCCACTACGTCGTGGCGTTGTTCACCCACGACGACAACGGGATGTGGGAGCTCTCCGAACGCGGGGTGAACAACCTCGCCCAGCGGCTGTCTCGCGAACCGGCTCCCGGCTCCTGGAGCGAGCTGCTGGCCGCGGCCGAAGACCCGGCGAGCTGAGGCGACCCCGCGCGACCCGCGCCATGATCGCGACTACTCGTCGAGGTCGGCGAGGAAGCGCCGTGGGGACCCGGTCGAAGCGCCGAGCGCTTCGACGCGGGCGCGTAGGTCACGATCGCTGGTTACGACCCGGAAACGGCCGGGCGCCGGCGATGACTCGACAAGCGAGACGATCTTGTCGTCGGCCGCGTTCCGTCCCGAGCGATCCGCGTAGTGGACCTCCACCTGGCAGTCGGTCTGGTCGAGCGCGGGCACACCCGAGACCGGACGGCCGTCGAGCACGAGCACGTACGGTCGGCCCGCTCCGGCCAACCGCTCGTACAGGTCGCGGACGGCTCCGTCGCGATCGCGCCACCATCCCGTCGGGCGGGACCCGATCACGTTCATGCCATCGACGACGTCGACGACCGTCACCGACGAGACCTACCCCGGTGGCAGCGTTGTACTGCCCTCCTCGGGCTGCACGCCGAGGGAGTTCAAGGTGTACGCGAGGAGGGTGTAGTGACCGACGAGCATGGGGAGCTCGATCAGCTGCCTCTCGTCATACCGTTCGGCCAGCGCAGCCCAGGTGGCGTCGCTCAGGCACGCGTCGTCGTGGAGCTCGTCGACAGCGCGCAACACGGCCGCGTCGAACGGAGCCCAACCGCTCGCCTCGGGTCCCGCGGGCACGCGGTCGATCTCTTCGGTCGTGAGACCGGCCTGCCGGCCGATGTCGACGTGGTGTGCCCACTCATAGCCGGCTCGGCAACGCCAGGCGGCCCGGAGGATGGCGAGCTCACGCTCGCGCGCCGGCAATTTCCCCCCGCGGAGGAGTTTGCCCGCGAAGGGCGACCACCGCCGGAAGAGTCCGGGGTGACGCACGAGAGTGGTGAAGATGTTGGATGCTCGGCCGGCACCAACCCCTGCGAGGAGCTCGCGAGCTTGGTCGTCCCGGTCGGCCTCGGCGAGCGGCTCGATCCGCGGCGAAGCCGGGCGCTCAGCCATCTCTGCTCGACCGGCTCAGCTCGACCGGACGGCCTCAGACGCCGAGGAGGGCGCGGGCACCAGTGTCGGCAGTGGGATGGCGCAGCTTCGACATCGCACGCGCTTCGATCTGGCGGATCCGCTCGCGGGTGAGATTGAAACTCTCACCGACCTCGTCGAGGGTGCGGGGCTCGCCGCGATCGAGACCGAAGCGCAGCTTGAGGATCTCCCGCTCGCGCTCGTCGAGCGGAGCGAGCAGCTTCTCGAGCTCCTCGGGCAGGAGGGCCTCGGCGGCGGCGTCGAACGGCGAGACCGCAGAGCGGTCCTCGACGATGTCGCCGAGCTCGGCGTCGCCGTCCTCGCGGAGCGGGTCGGACAGGCTGAGCGGGTCGCTGGCGAAGCGCAGGATCTCGACCACCTTGTCCTCGGGCATGTCGAGCTCGTCGGCGAGCTCCGACACGGTGGGACGCCGGCCATACTGCAGCTCGAGCTGGGCCCGGGCCTTCTTGAGGCGCGACAGCTGATCGCCGGCGTGGACCGGGAGTCGGATCGTGCGGCCGGTGTTGGCGATGCCCCGCGTGATCGCCTGGCGGATCCACCAGGTGGCATAGGTGGAGAACTTGAAGCCCTTGCGGTAGTCGAACTTCTCCACGGCGTGGATGAGGCCGAGGTTGCCCTCCTGGACGAGGTCGAGGAGGGGAAGCTCCGACGCCTGATACTTCTTGGCGATCGAGACAACGAGACGGAGGTTGGCCTTGATGAAGATCTGGGTCGCCTCGTCGCCCTGGCGAACGAGAAGCCGCAGCTGGCGCTTCTTTGCTGCGGTCAGGCCTTCGGCCTCGTCGAGCTCCTTGCGCGCCGCCATGCCCTTCTCGATTGCCTCACCGAGACGCGCCTCGTCGTCTTTGGTGAGAAGAGCGTGCTTTCCGATGTCCTGCAGATAGAGACGGACGAGATCCTCTTCTTCACGCTCCGGTCGCTGCTTCGCCACGTGTCTCCTATCGGTCCCTGCTTGGAATATGGCCGTGAAATGCCGCGCGAGTCAATCGGCGCGCCCGCACTCGTGGGGGAAGTCCATTCTACGGGTCAGGTCAATCATTGTGACCCTCGAATCTTGACCCTCGAAAACAGGGCAAAATAACACCAAAAGTGACATTCCTGACCCCCGCCCGAGGCAATGTCACTGTATGTGGTCATAGTACCCCTGGCCGCCCAGGACGCAAGCAATTGTCGAGCGGACTCCTTCTGGAGGAATCCGGGCCCCACGCCGCCTGGTGCAGCAGAAGCCCACTGACCTGTTCGTGAGCGGTGGCCTCGAGTCCTTCCTCCCGGGCCCAAAATGCCTCAGGAAGGCCCAAGCGCCCGCGAGCGGGCCGCCGCGCCCATAGACGCTTGGTCATGGTCGGAGGTGACGATGCCGGGCCGGTCCTCGCCCCGGCCGCAACCACCGCCACCGCCCGCCAGCAGCGCGACGGCGAGCGCGAGCGACACAAGGGACCGCGAAGCCTTGAGGAGCACCGCCATAGCATGCAGCCGTGACGCTGCAGATGCTGACCACCGGTGTCTATGCATGGATCCCAGACAACCCGGGCCTCGGCCGCGCCAACGCCGGCGTCATCATCGACCAGGACGGCGCCACCGTCGTCGACACCTTGATGGTGCCGTCACAGTGGATGGCCTTTGGCGAAGCGGTCGACTGCCTCGGAGTCCTGGTGCGGCGCGTGGTGCTCACGAGCAGCCATATCGAGTTCGCAGGAGGCACCGACCGCTTCCGGCTCGCGGCCTTCTACGGCACGCGGCAGGCCAGCACGCAACTCGACCAGCCGCCCAACATCGACGCCTACAAGCGGCTGATGCCCGACTTCGGCCGCGAATTCGACGACCTCACGACCCGCCCCATCACCCATCTCGTCACAGGAGCGGTCCAGCTCACTCCAGCCGCCACAGTCCTTCCCGCACGCGGGCAGACCGCCGAGAATCTGGTCGTCCGGCTCGAGGCGGCCGGCATCGCATTCGGCGGAGCGCTCTGCTCCTTCGGCGTCACTCCCCTTGCCTTCCAGGGTGACCCCGGAGCGTGGGCCGACGTGCTCGATGAGATCGCCGGCTTGGCTCCTATCCTCGTGCCGGGCCACGGAAAGGTCGGGGGCGAACGCGAGGTCCGCGAGCAGCAGGCGTATCTACGGGCCTGCGTCGACGCGGACGGCGATCCTCGCCGGATTCCCAGCGGCCCGTGGGACACCTGGCCCGGGCGGGAGTTCGACGCCGTGAACGTCGAGCGGGCCGCCATGCTCGCCCGGGGCGACACCGGCATGCCGCCGTCGATGCAGGCCGTGCTGGGCCTGGCATGAGCCCGGCTGTGTCTCGAACGTGAACGCTGCGGGGCTGGCGGGGCGGTGGGACCGCTCCATGGGCGACCACGAGCCGTCGAGGGCGCTGCGCGACGAGCTGCTGTCGCGCTGGAACGAGCCGCACCGGCGCTACCACGGCGCATCGCATCTCGCCGACGTGCTCGCCACCATCGACGAACTGGGCGCCGTCGAGCCCGATGCCGATCGGGTCAGAACCGAATTGGCGGCGTGGTTCCACGACGCGATCTATGACCCTCGACGCGCCGACAACGAGGAGCAGAGCGCCGCGCTGGCGACCCTCCGGTTGCCCGCCATCGGCATCGACGCCGGCCGGGTGGCGGCTATCGCCGACCTCGTCCGGATGACGAAGACCCACGTCGCCACCACCGCCGAGGGCCGGGTCCTCGTCGACACCGACCTCGCGGTGCTGGCTCGTCCCGCCGCCGGCTACGACGCCTACGTCGCCGCGGTCCGTGAGGAGTACGCCTTTGTTCCCGAAGAGCGGTGGCGTCAGGGCCGCGCCGCCGTACTCGAAGGACTGCTGGCCCGGCGACCTCTCTACTGCACGCCACCCATGCAGGCCTACGAAGCCACCGCACGCGCCAACCTCACCCGCGAACTCACGAACTTGAGGCAATAACGAACGGATTCCGTTCGTTATTGCCTCAAGTGCGGCGGGCTAGATGGGGGGTTCGGCGTGCTCGCTGAGCTCGTCGAGGTGGCCGGTGTCGTTGAACCGTCGCAAGATCCACCGCTCGCCGGCCACCACGACGTGGCTGATGGATCCGTTGTCGGCGCCGATGAAGGCGAACCCGCGCGACCGGGTGGCGTGGGCGAGCACCGCGCCGATCACACCGCCGTGCACGAAGAGGGCAACCCGCTCGTCGGCGTGCAGGGCGGCGATGCGCTCGACCGCCGCACGCGTGCGGCGCATGAAGTCCTCATCGCGCTCGGCGCCCGGGATGAGCTCCCACCGTTCCTCCTCGAGAGACTTCACGTAGGCCGGGTGGCCCGCACTCGCATGAGCCCGGAACACTCCGCCCTCCCAGTCACCGAGGTGCACCTCCCGAAGGTCGGCCTCCACTATCGGTGTTACGCCGAGACGGGTTGCCAGCGGCGCGGCCGTCTGAGCGGTGCGGGTCAAGGTGCTCACGTAGATCGCGTCGATCTTCTCCCGGGCAAGGCGTTCGCCGACCCGTTCGGCCTGCAGTTGGCCCTCGGCACTCAGGGGCGGGTCGCCGTGGCCGTCGACCAACGGCATGGTGTCACCCTCTCGCCAAGGCTCGGACTCGCCGTGTCGCACGAGCACGAGTTCGGCGGCGCCGGGCGGTGGACGGAACCGGTGTTGGCGGTATTCCTTGACCACGCCGCCAGACTACGCCGGGGAATGTTGGGGCCTGACCGAGTGTTTCACCAACGGCACCACCACCGAGACCACTGATTGGAGCGCAGTCGCACATGGCAACGGTCACCCTTACCAAGGACAACTTCGCCGACACCGTCACGGGCAACGAGATCGTGCTAGTCGACTTCTGGGCGGAGTGGTGTGGGCCGTGCCGCATGTTCGCGCCCATCTTCGAGAAGCTCGCCGAACAGAACACCGACATCGTCTTCGGAAAGATCGACACCGAGGATCAGCAGGAGTTGGCCGGCGAGTTCCAGATCCGGTCGATCCCGACTTTGATGATCTTCAAGGACAAGACGGTCGTGTTCGCCCAGCCCGGCGCGCTCCCCGAGCACGCCCTGGCCGACCTCATCGAGCAGGCCCGCAACCTCGACATGGAAGAAGTGCGCCGTCAGCTGGCGGAGAGCGCCTGAACTTCCCGTCGCTCCCGCCGCTCCGGTCGCTCAGGCCCCGCGGGTGGTCGGAGGTCGGTCAGCCGTCTGAGGCCGGCGAACCGGAAGCCGACGACGGCGTCGACGACGAGGACGTTCCCTTGCGCACCTCGTACGCCTCGAGGGCGTGACGCTTCTCCCGGGCCCGCTTCTTACGGATCCGGTCGTTCTTCCAACGCACTCTGGCCTTTGACCCTCGTCCCATGAGGGACGCCATGCTAGTGAGCGTGGGCCGCGCCGTCTATCCGGGATCGTTCAACCCGTTGACGATCGCCCACCTTGCGATCGCCGTCGAGGCGCGCAAGCGGCTCGGCATCGACCGGGTCGACCTCGCGGTCTCACGCGTCGCCTTGGCGAAGGAAACGGTCGACCGTCCCCTGCTGGAGCACCGGGTCGAGGTGCTGCGGAGCGCCGCCGCCACCCGCCCGTGGCTTGGTGTCGAGGTGACCGACGCCCAGCTCCTGGCGGACATCGCCGACGGTTACGAGGCGCTCGTGCTCGGAGCCGACAAGTGGGAACAGGTTCATGACCCTGCCTTCTACGGAGGCTCGGTGGCCGAGCGCGACGCCGCCGTGGCCCGGTTGCCGCTGCTGGCCGTGGTGGACCGCCCGGACTTCTCGGTACCACACGGCGTGGTCGCGCTGTCGTTGGACTCTGAGCTGGCTGAAGTGTCGTCGACGGGCGCACGGGAAGGGCGCTCCGACTGGCTGGCGCCCGAGGCAGCCGTCTTCGATGCCCAGACCGGCGCGTGGTCAGACCCCGACCGCTACGAACGGCTCATCGCCGCCCGCCCGACGCGCTAGCAGCAGCTACAGGCAGGGGTCTCGGAGAGATCCGCGGTGACGGTGTAGACCTCCCACGGCGCACCATCGGGGTCCTTGACCCACACCTTGTCCTGGACGGCGTAGCAACACTCGACACCCTCCTGGGTCGTGGTATCGAGTCCGGACGTGTCCAGCCGCCGGGTCGCGGCGACGACGTCGCCTGGAGTCTCCACCTCGACTCCGAGGTGGTTCAGCGTGCCACCTTCGCCGCCGTTCTCGATGAGCACCAACTTCAAGGGCGGTTCGGCGATCGCGAAGTTGGCATAACCCTCGCGGCGCTTGGCGGGCTCGGCATCGAAGAGCTTTCGGTAGAACGCGACCGCCTGGTCGAGGTTGGTGACGTTGAGGGCGAGTTGCACACGGCTCACGATTGGCCTCCCGGCAGTAGTCATATCGACGGTTGTCGATGCGTGCTACTTTACCAACGTATCGACGTCTGTCAATATGTTCCCGTGCCGACGACGATCGAGTTCTGCTGCACCCCGGTGCTGACGGAGATCCCGACCGAGAGCGAGGCCGCTGAGCTCGCCGCCGCTTTCAAGGTGCTGAGCGACCCGTCCCGGCTCCGGCTCCTCTCGATGATCGCCAATTCCGAGACCGGCGAGGCTTGCGTGTGCGACCTCGTCGACGCGATCGACCGCAGCCAGCCGACGGTGAGCCACCACCTCGCGCTACTCGCCGAGGCGGGGTTGATCAGCCGTGAGAAGCGGGGCAAGTGGGCGTGGTGCCGCGTCGTCCCCGACCGTCTCGACGCACTGCGTCAGGCGCTATCCCCCGCCCCCGCACGAACTTGAGGCAATAACGATCGGATTCCGATCGTTATTGCCTCAAGTTCGGCTGGCGGGTGGGGTGTGGGGCGGGTGCGGCTAGGAACAACCGCTGGTCGAGCCGCAGCTCGGGCAGGCGTGGCAGCTGCCGGCCCGAATCATCTTCACGCCGCACTGCATGCACAGCGGCGCGTCGGACTCGACGATCTGGGGCGCGGCCGCCGTAGGGGGCTCCTCGGCCGAGCGCACGTCGACGACCGGCTCCTCGAGCATCCGCTCCTCAACTGCCGGCTCGTCGGCGAGTGGCCTGCTGGGCGTGATCGCCTCATCGACTCCGGGCAAGGTTGGCTGGGTGCGCTCGTCGCTGGTGAGAATCCCCAACTCTTCCCGCTCGCTGTAGGGCAGGTAGTCGACGGCGATACGCCGGAAGATGTAGTCGAGCAGCGATGTGGCGATCCGCAGATCGGGATCGTCGGTCATGCCGGCAGGCTCGAAGCGCATGTTGGTGTACTTCTGCACGTAGGTGCGCAGCGGTACGCCGTGCTGGAGCCCGAGGCTGATCGCGATGGAGAAGGCGTCGAGGATCCCCGCAAGGGTGGACCCCTGTTTGGAGGCCTTGATGAACAGCTCGCCCGGCCGGCCGTCCTCGTACTCGCCCACGTGGGCGTAGCCCTCGCAGTCGGCGACCCGGAAGTGGTAGGTCGACGAGCGGCGCCGGCGAGGCAGCCGCTCTCGGATGGGTTGCTTCACCACCACAGTCGTCTGCTTCGCGAGCGCGTCCTCGAGGTCGGCCACCTTCTGGGCGAGCTCGGCATCGTGGGCCTCGGGCGCCGACGTTACCGCCTTCTTTACGGTGGACAACGGCTGGGCGACCTTGCAGTTGTCGCGGTAGATCGCCACTGCCTTGAGACCCATGCGCCAGGCGTCGATATGAAGCTGCTCGACGTCCTCGATCGTCGCTTCCTCGGGGAGGTTGACCGTCTTGGATATCGCGCCCGACAGGAAGGGCTGCACCGCCGCCATCATCCTGATGTGGCCCATGTAGTGGATGGTGTTGTCGCCCATTGAGCACGCGAAGACCGGCACATGGTCGGCCGACAGGTGGGGCGCACCGAGGATCGACTTGTTCTCGTCGATGTAGGCGACGATGTCGGCTACCTGGGCCTCGTCGTAGCCGAGGTGCTTGAGCGCCCGGGGAACCGTGTGGTTGACGATCGACATCGTGCCGCCGCCCACCAACTTCTTCATCTTCACCAAGCTCAGGTCAGGCTCCACACCGGTGGTGTCACAGTCCATAAGCAAGCCGATGGTTCCGGTAGGCGCGGTGACTGACGCCTGAGAGTTACGCACACCGAACTCCTCGCCCAGCTCCACTGCGTTGTCCCACGACTCCTGGGCGGCGTCGAGGAGAGAGGTCTGCACCATCTCCTCATCGATCTTGGCGACTTCGTCGCGATGCATCCGCAACACACCGAGCATGTGCTCACGGTTCTCCGAGTAGCCGGCGAACGGTCCCATTCGGGCGGCGGTGCGGGCCGAGGTCTCATACGCGTGCCCGGTGAGCAGGGCGGTGAGCGCCCCTGCCCATGCCCGGCCCTCGTCACTGTCATACGGCATCCCCATGGCCATCAACAGCGCGCCGAGGTTGGCGTAGCCGATGCCGAGCTGGCGGAAGCGGCGGGAGGTCTCGGCGATCTTCTCGGTCGGGTAGTCGGCGTTGCCCACGAGAATCTCCTGGGCGCTGAAGACGACCTCGACCGCGGCCTTGTAGCCGTCGACGTCGAAGCCGGTCTCGTCCTCATAGAACTTGAGGAGGTTCAGGCTCGCGAGATTGCACGCCGAGTTGTCGAGGTGCATGTACTCGCTGCACGGGTTGGAGCCGTTGATGCGGCCGGTGTTGCGGGCGGTGTTCCACCGGTTGATGGTCGTGTCGAACTGCATGCCGGGATCGGCGCACTCCCATGCCGACTTGGCGACCTGGCGGAAGAGCTCCCGCGCCTTGACGGTGCGAACGGCCTCACCGGTGGTGACGGCGTTGAGGTCCCAGTCGGCGTCGTCGAGCACCGCCTGCATGAACTCGTCGTTGACGCGGACCGAGTTGTTGGCGTTCTGGTACTGCGTCGAGTGCGAGTCGACACCATCGAGATCCATGTCGAAGCCGGCATCGCGCAGCGCGCGGGCCTTGCGCTCCTCGACTGCCTTGCACCAGATGAAGTCCTCGATGTCGGGATGGTCGACGTTGAGGATGACCATCTTGGCCGCCCTGCGTGTCTTGCCCCCCGACTTAATCGTGCCGGCCGACGCGTCAGCCCC
>CAZWDB010000117.1:0-13484 GCA_964632885.1 uncultured Acidimicrobiales bacterium
CCCGCCACCCCAGCAGCCCCCGTACGGCCAGCAACCGGGCTACGGACAACAACCCGGCTATGGGCAGCAACCGGGCTACGGGCAGCAACCCTCCGGACAGCAGTGGGGTCAGCCCTACCAGCAACCCTCCTACATGGGCCCGGCCGAGAAGGTTCCGAACTATCTCGTCCAGTCGATCCTCGTCACGCTGTTCTGCTGCCTTCCAGCCGGGGTGGTCGCCATCGTCTTCGCGGCCCAGGTGAACGGAAAGGCCGAGTCGGGCGACATCGCCGGGGCCAGGGCAGCGTCGCGCAACGCCAAGATCTGGTCGTGGGTCTCGTTCGGCATCGGCCTGTTCTTCGTCGTCGCTTACATCGTGCTCCTGGTGGCCGTCGGGATCTTCAGTGAGCCGACGTCCGACTTCAACAGTGACTTCTAGCTGCCGATGACTGCGTGGAACCTGCTTGACGTCCGTTCTGGCCGCGGAATCCCGCCAGATATGGCGGGATTTCGCGGCCAGTTCGCTCGGCGGCGATGACTGCGACCACCACCGCGGCCGTCACGAGGCGTGTGCTCGCGCTCCCGGCCGCGGTGCCGCCGTTCGCGGTGGCCGGCGCGGCGGCCGCCGGTTGTCTTCTCGTCGGCCTCGTCGACCCGACGCGCACCCAGTTGTTTCCGCCGTGCCCATTCAAGGCGATCACCGGAGGCCTCGACTGTCCCGGCTGTGGCGCCACCCGGGCCACCCACGCGTTGCTGAACGGCGACCTGGGCGCCGCCATCGGCTTCAACGCCATGATGCTGCTCGCCCTCCCCTACCTCCTCTGGTCGTGGCTGGCCTGGGCGTTGCCTACGGTCACCAACCGTCGGTTGCCATACCTGCACATTCCCGCGAAGGTCATCTACGGCATCTTTGCCGCGGTGGTCCTGTGGTGGATCGTGCGTAACTTGCCGTGGGCGCCGTTCGCCGCCCTCCACTCCGACCGCTGACCGGTAGACTCGGTCTTTTCCGGTACCAAGGGGTAGGCCGTGGCTGAGGTGGAGATTGGCATAGGGAAAGCGGGCCGGCGCGCCTACGGCTTCGACGACATCGCGATCGTTCCGAGCCGCCGCACACGCGACCCGGAAGACGTCGACATCTCATGGGAGCTCGACGGCTTCACGTTCGAAATCCCCCTCATCGCCGCCGCCATGGACGGCGTCACGAGCCCCGCCACCGCCATCGAGATCGGCCGGCTCGGCGGCGGCGCGTGCCTCAACCTCGAGGGCCTGTGGACCCGGTATGACGACCCGGAGCCGCTCTTCGAGGAGATCGCCCGCCTCGACGGCGACAAGGCGACGGCGCGCATGCAGGAGATCTACGCCGAGCCGATCAAGCCAGAGCTCGTCGTGCAGCGCATCCGCGAGATCAAGGCCGCCGGCGTCACCGCCTGCGCGTCCGTGACCCCGCAGCGGGTCGAAGCCCTCGCGCCCGCCGTCGTCGAAGCCGACCTCGACCTCTTCGTCGTCCAGGGCACGGTGGTCTCGGCCGAACACGTCTCCAAGACGGTGGAGCCCCTCAACCTGAAGCGCTTCATACGCGAGTTCGAGATTCCGGTGATCGTCGGCGGCTGCGCGTCCTATCAGGCCGCGCTGCACCTGATGCGCACCGGCGCCGTCGGCGTGCTCGTCGGCGTCGGGCCGGGCAACGCGTGCACCACGCGCGGGGTGCTCGGCGTCGGGGTCCCCCAGGCGACTGCCATCGCGGACGCCGCCGGCGCGCGGATGCGCCACCTCGACGAGACGGGTGTCTACGTCCACGTCATCGCCGATGGCGGGATGAGCACCGGAGGCGACGTCGCCAAGGCGATTGCATGTGGCGCCGACGCCGTGATGGTGGGATCGCCTCTGGCGGCGGCCCACGAGTCGCCGGGAAAGGGCTACCACTGGGGGATGGCGACCTTCCATCCGACCCTTCCGCGTGGCGCCCGGCTCCGCGTCGAGACGCGCGGCACGCTCCAGGAGATTCTCCTCGGGCCCGCCCACGAGAACGACGGGCGGCTCAACCTCTTCGGTGCGTTGCGCACGTCGATGGCCACCTGCGGGTACGAGTCGGTGAAGGAGTTCCAGAAGGCCGAGGTGATGGTCGCGCCTGCCCTCCAGACCGAGGGCAAGCAGATGCAGCACGCCCAAGGCGTGGGGATGGGCCGCTGACGCCCCGCCCGGCCCGGGAGCGCGCATGACCGACGGCGTGGGCTTCGACACCGTCCTCGTCGTCGACTTCGGCGCGCAGTATGCCCAGTTGATCGCCCGCCGGGTCCGCGAAGCCCACGTGTACTCCGACATCGTGCCGTACGACATGCCGATCTCGGAGATGCTCGCCCGCAACCCGAAGGGCATCATCTTCAGTGGTGGCCCCAAGTCGGTGCACGTCGAGGGGGCGCCTCAGATCGACGCGGCGATATACGACAGCGGCGTTCCCGTCCTCGGCATCTGCTACGGCGCCCAACTGCTCGCGCAGCAACTCGGCGGCGAGGTGGAGCGCACCGGACGGGGCGAGTACGGCCGCACCCAACTGTCGGTCACGGGGCCGTCCGTCCTCCTGGGCGAGTTGCCGCCGGTCCAAGACGTGTGGATGAGCCACGCCGACTCCATCGTCCGTCCCCCGGAGGGCTTCCGGGCCACCGCGACGACGGCGGAGGCGGTCGTTGCCATGCTCGAGGAGCCCGACCGGCAGATCTACGGGGTGCAATTCCATCCCGAGGTGGTTCACACCGAGCGCGGCCAGGAGATCCTCAAGAACTTCCTCTACGACGTCTGCGGCTGCCGTCCCCTGTGGACGATGAGCTCGATCATCCTCGCCCAGGTGGAGGCGATCCGGGCCCAGGTCGGTAAGGAGAAGGTGATCTGCGGGCTGTCGGGTGGCGTCGACTCGGCGGTAGCAGCCGCGCTCGTCCATCGCGCCATTGGCGACCAGCTCACGTGTGTCTTCGTCGACACCGGACTGATGCGAGCCGGCGAGGCCGAGCAGGTCGAGGCCACCTTCCGCGAGCAGTTCCAGGTCGACCTCGTGCACGTCAAGTCGGCCGACCGATTCGTAGAGGCGCTGAACGACATCCAGGATCCCGAGCGCAAACGCCGCATCATCGGGGAGACCTTCATCCGCGTCTTCGAGGAAGTGGCGACCGACTTCGAGGATGCCCGCTTCCTGGTGCAGGGGACGCTGTATCCCGACATCATCGAGTCGGGCACCCGCGACGCCGCCAAGATCAAGAGCCACCACAACGTCGGCGGGCTCCCCGAAGACATGCAGTTCGAACTGGTGGAACCCCTCCGCAACCTGTTCAAGGACGAGGTGCGGCTGATGGGTGAGGAGCTCGGCCTTCCGGAAGAGATCGTCTGGCGCCAGCCCTTCCCCGGCCCCGGCCTCGCGGTGCGGATCGTGGGCATCGTCACTCCTGATCGGCTCGAGATCCTGCGGGCGGCCGACGCCATCGTCACCGAGGAGATCAAGCGCGCCGGCCTGCACCGTGAGCTGTGGCAGAGCTTCGCCGTGCTGCCGACGGTACGGACGGTCGGGGTCATGGGTGACGAGCGGACCTACGCCTATCCGATCGTGATCCGAGCAGTCACCTCCGACGACGCGATGACCGCCGACTGGGCCCGGCTGCCGTATGAGGTGCTGGAACGCCTGTCGAACCGCATCATCAACGAGGTGGCCGGCGTAAACCGGGTCGCCTTCGACGTCACGTCCAAGCCGCCGGGCACGATCGAGTGGGAGTAGCCCGGCCGACTTGAGGCAATAACGCACGAATTCCGATCGTTATTGCCTCAAGTTCGGCGGGGAATCCCCACGGTGTAACTTGACGGGTGTGGCGATCCCGGTCAGCCCGTTCGATGACGTTCTCGCCGACCTGAACCCGGTCCAGCGTGAGGCGGTCACCCACGCCGACGGGCCGCTCCTGATCGTCGCCGGCGCGGGGTCGGGCAAGACACGGGTCCTAACCCACCGCATCGCCCACCTCGTCACCGAACGGGGCGTCTCCCCGTTCGAGATCCTGGCGATCACCTTCACCAACAAGGCCGCCGACGAGATGAAGCAGCGGGTGGAGTCCCTCGTCGGACCGGTCGCCCAGCGGATGTGGGTGTCGACCTTCCACTCCGCGTGCGTCCGCATCCTGCGGCGCGACGGTCGCCATCTCGGCTTCGCGTCATCGTTCACCATCTACGACCAGGCCGACGCGGTCCGCCTCACCGGATACGTCATCCGCGACCTCGGCCTCGACGCCAAGCGGTTCCCCGCCCGGTCGGTCCACGCCCTCATCAGCCAGGCGAAGAACGACATGATCGACGCCGCGACCTACCGCGACCGCGCCCAGGGCCCCCACGAGGTGCGCATCGCCAAGGTCTACGAGGAGTACCAGGCGCGCGTGCGGTCGGCCAACGCAATGGACTTCGACGACCTGCTCGTCAACACCGTCGAGCTCTTCCGGAGCCGGCCGGAGGTGCTCGACTACTACCGGCGGCGCTTCTCCTATGTTCTGGTCGACGAGTACCAGGACACGAATGCGCCCCAGAACGAGTTCGTGATCCTGCTCGGATCCGAGCACCGCAACGTGTGCGTCGTCGGCGACCACGACCAGTCGGTGTACTCCTTCCGCGGCGCCGACGTCCGCAACATCCTGGAGTTCGAGAACGCGTTCCCCGAGGCCCACATCGTGGTGCTCGAACAGAACTATCGCTCGACCCAGACCATCCTCGACGCGGCCAACGCCGTGATCGCGAACAACGAGTCCCGCAAGCCGAAGGCGCTGTGGACCGAGCAGGTCGGCGGCGAGCTCATCACCCGTTACCACGCCGAGGACGAACGGGACGAGGCCGGGTGGATCACCCACGAGATCGGCCGTCTGCACGACGACGAGCACCATGCCTGGCGTGAGTTCGCCGTCTTCTACCGCACCAACTCCCAGAGCAGGGTGATCGAGGAGGAGCTCAACCGGCGCGGCATCCCCTACAAGGTCGTGGGCGGCACCCGCTTCTATGACCGGCGCGAGATCAAGGACGTGCTCGCCTACCTCCGTGCCGTTGCCAACCCCGCCGACGAGGTGTCGTTCAAGCGCATCGCCAACGTCCCCAAGCGGGGTCTCGGCGACACCAGCGTCGGCAAGGTGCAGGCGTTTGCGAATGCCCGCGGCGTGCCCTTCGGGGAAGCGCTCGAGAGCGCGTTCGAAGCCGGTGTCACCGGCCGGGCCCAGAAGGGCGTGGCGCAACTCGTGGAGCTGATAGCCGACTTTCGGGCCGCGCTGGCCGACGGCGCGGGACCAGCGACCCTTCTCGAAGCCATCGTCGCCCGCACCGGCTACATGGCGGAGCTGGAACGCGATCGCACCATCGAGGCCCAGGGCCGCATCGAGAACATCCGCGAGCTGATCGGCTCGGCACGTGAGTACGCCGATGTCGACCAGTTCCTGTCCGACGTGAGTCTCGTGGCCGACAGCGACGAGCTGCCCGACGACAGTTCCGAAGTGGTCCTGATGACCCTGCACACTGCCAAGGGCCTCGAGTTTCCCGTGGTGTTCGTGATGGGCCTCGAGGACGGCGTGTTCCCCCACCTCCGTTCCCTCGGCGAACCACGCGAGCTCGAGGAGGAACGCCGGCTCTGCTACGTGGGCATCACTCGGGCTCGCCAGCGGCTCTATCTGACGCACGCGTGGGCGCGGAACCTTTGGGGCTCAACCCAGTACAACCCGCCGAGCCGGTTCCTCAAGGAGATCCCCGAGCAACTCATGAACCTGGTCGAAGGCGCGCAGTCCGCGTCCCGGGCGCGCCGCCAGTCTTCGGGCAGCTTCGCGTGGGGCAAGGAGGCGATGGTCGACCGGGCGGCCCGGCCGGTCTCGACACAAGCGCGCACCAAGGGTGCCGATGCGCTCGGTCTCCGGGTCGGCGACGATGTCGTGCATTCGAAGTGGGGCGAAGGTGTGATCATCGACATCATCGGCGAGGGGGAGAAGGCGGAGTGTGTGATCCGCTTCCCCTCCGTCGGGGAGAAGCGCCTTCTCCTCGCGTGGGCCCCACTCAAGCGCGCCTGACCTCCGCGCCGCCCGTCCCGCCCTCCCGCCAGCCGAACTTGAGGCAATAACGATCGGAATTCGATCGTTATTGCCTCAAGTTCGGGGGCGGTTGAGGTCGACGACGACGATTCCGTCCTCGACGGTGGCTTCGTAGTGGACGAGGCCGGCGCCGTCGGCCGGATAGGCCGCCTCGCCGCAGGGATCAGTGAAGCGCCGCGAGCTCTCGTCCCACTCGAGCACGCAGCGGGGCTCGTGGGGCGCGTCCGCGCCGTATGCCTCGAAGGCGATCCAACCCTTGTCGTCTTCGGCCCCGCGGTGCTGCACATAGATCTCGCGCCCGCGATTGAGAGCGTCCTGGAAGAGCAGCGGGCCGTCGGCTGCGATGCGGGGCGCGAGCCGGTCGGCGCGAGCCACCTTGAAGACGCGCGGCCCGAGGTCGGCGCGGTCGGGTGATTCTGCGACGAGGCGCACGACCACCGCGAGGAGTCCAGCGGCGGCGAGCAGCACCACCACCGCAGTCACTACAACGGCGCGCCGCCGGCCATGCCGTCGGATCCGCCCCGGC
This sequence comes from uncultured Acidimicrobiales bacterium, assembly GCA_964632885.1. Taxonomy (GTDB): domain Bacteria; phylum Actinomycetota; class Acidimicrobiia; order Acidimicrobiales; family CAZWDB01; genus CAZWDB01. The sequence continues at coordinate 6,592 of CAZWDB010000117.1, forward strand.
GTGGTGACGTGCACCGCAGCCCTCAGCCGATGACGCGAGGCGACCGCGACTGGGGATGGGCGGATGCCTCGCGCCGGCCGCCCGGTCCGGTGAGCGACCGCCGGCCCTTGAGGAGCAGGACGGGACAGTTCAGCTGGCGAGCGATGCGCTCCTCAGGACCGCTGCGCATCCATGCGCCGGGGGAGTTCATCGGCACGGTCACCACCGCGACGATGTCGGCTCCGACGTCGCCCGCAGTGTCGATCACCTGTGAGGCGAAACTGGCGTCGGTGTCTAGTTCGCGAAAGTGCATCGGCACGTTCTCGTCGCTCGCCCGGCGGCGCAGCATGTTCAGGCTGTCGTCTCGGGACGTCGTCCCGTCCGCCTTCTTCGGCGGCGGCCCACTCGCGTCGGAGTCCTCCGGGCGGGGCCCGAGAACGGTGAGCTCGGCTCCGGTGCGCGCGCACCAGTCGAGAAGCCACGCGGGCATCTCGAGCTGGCCCGCGGATGCCAACACCACCACCTTGGGGAGGGTCTCATCGACCGGTTCGTCGTCGGTCTCCTCCTTGGTGACGGGCTCCTTGGTGACGGCCTCGGCGGCGGTGGCCCGGAGGGCGCGGGACGCGAGCAACGGGCCGACCAGTTCGAAGAACACGACGCTTCCCAGCACGATCGTCGCGGCGGACGGGCCCGCATCCGGGAGCTCCTCGGCCGCGAGCACGGCGAGGCCGACCGCGACTCCCGCCTGGGCGATGTGGCCTGCACCGAGGTGGAGCGCGGTGATCGGCTTCAGGTGACCGAGGAGCCCTCCCGCGAACCCGGCGGCGACCTTGGCGACGAGACGAGCCGCGACGTAGCCGGCGCCGATGAGGCCGACGTTCCCGAGCTCCTCGAAGTGGATCGACGCGCCCGCGAGCGCGAAGAACACGAGATAGAGCGGTTGCTCCACCATGCGGGCTGCCACGAAGGCGCGCTGGGCGGCGTCGGGCGTCGACGCCGACGCCGCCACCGCACCCATCACCAGTGCGGCCAGCGGGAGCGAGAGGTCGAGCAGCCCCGCGATCGTCGCGGCGACGAGGACATGCACGAGCACCAACAGCAGGAGCTCGCCGGTCGTCTCTGTCCGGGCGCTGACGCGGGCTACGACCAGCCCGAGCACCACGCCGAGGGTGGCGCCCCCGACGCCGAGCTGCACGAAGGTCTCCAGTGCATTCCGCCCGCCGGTGGCGGGGTCCTCGTAGAGCAGCGCGATGGGGACGACCGCGGCGAAGCAGGCCGCCGCGAGGGCGTCGACCACGGCATGGGTGCCGATCAGACCCTCCGCGAAAGCGCCTCGAGCCCGCGCCGAGGACACTACTGACGCCATCGTCATCGGCGCGCCCGCACCGCCCAGGACCGCCAGGAGGAGGGCGGTCGTCGGTTCCGCTCCGAGCCAGGTGGTCACCGCGTAGATCGCACCCGCGGTGACGACGTAGGACACGACACCGGCGCGTAGCACCCACCGGCGAGCCCGGAGGGCTCGGGCCGAGACGCGCTCTCCCACGAGGAACATGAGCACGGCGAGGGCCACCTCGGTGAGGGGCGCGAGCTGTGTCAGATCCTCGTGCTCGAGCAGGCCGAGACCGGACGGCCCTGCGATCGCACCCACCGCGAGGAAGGCCACGAGTTCGGGGACCTTCCGCCGCTGCAGGGTGCGACTGAACACGAAGGCGAGCCAGGCGACGAGCGTGAGCACCGCCAGTTCGGTGCGCATGACGCGACGACCCTACCCGCCCCAACGCCGCGTGCCACGCCGCTTGGGGTTGGCGAGGGGGAGCGCGTTTAGTATGCGCCTCCGTGGAACGTCCTTACCGAGTTGTGGTGGCCAAACCTGGCCTTGACGGCCACGACCGGGGGGCCAAGGTGATCGCCATGGCGTTGCGGGATGCCGGCTTCGAGGTCATCTACACCGGCCTGCACCAGACGCCCGAACAGGTGGTGGAGGCGGTGCTCCAAGAGGATGCCGACGCGATCGGCCTGTCCCTCCTGTCCGGCGCGCACATGACGCTGTTCCCGCGAGTCATCCAACTCCTTGAGGAGCGCGGCGCCGGCGAGGTGCTGGTGTTCGGAGGTGGCATCATCCCCGAGGCCGACATCCCGAAGCTCAAGGAGCTCGGCGTGGCGGAGATCTTCACGCCAGGTGCGTCGATCTCGGCGATCAGCAGCTGGCTCGAGACAGCCCTCGACAAACGGGAGAAGGCCTCTTAGTGGATCTGTTCGAGTACCAGGGCAAGCAGTACTTCGCGCGCTTCGGCATCCCGGTCTCGCCCGGCGGCGTCGCCGACACCGTCGACGAAGCGGTACAGCAGGCTGACAAAGCCGGGTACCCCGTGGTCGTCAAGGCCCAAGTTCGGGTGGGTGGGCGCGGCAAGGCGGGTGGCATCAAACTGGCCGCCGACGAGGCCGAAGTCCGCACGCACGCCGAGGCGATCCTGGGCTCTGATATCCGCGGCCACACGGTTCACCGCCTCTGGATCGAGAACGCCTCCGACATCGCCAAGGAGTACTACGCCAGCTTCACCCTCGACCGGTCCGCCAAGCTCCACCTGGCGATGGTGTCGGCGCGGGGCGGCGTCGACATCGAACAAGTCGCCGACGAAGACCCGACCGCCATCGCCCGCCTCCACATCGACCCGGTGGAAGGCCTGAGCGAGGAGGGCGCGCGCCGCCTCGTGGATGAGGCCGGCCTCGACGAGGAAGCCCGGGCAGGCGCGGCGGACATCCTGCTGTCGCTCTACCGGTGCTTCGTGGAAGGCGACGCTGATCTGGTCGAGATCAATCCGCTCATCCTCACCCCTGACGGCCGTGTCCATGCCCTCGACGCCAAGGTCAGCCTCGATGCGAGCGCGGCGTTCCGGCACTCCGAGTGGGACGAGTTCTCGGGGCTCGAGTCGCTCGACGAGCGAGAGCGCCTGGCCCAGGAGAAGGGCCTCCAGTACGTCGGCTTGGAGGGCGACGTCGGGGTGATCGCCAACGGCGCGGGGCTGGCGATGAGCACCTGCGACGTTGTGAACCAGGTGGGCGGACGCCCCGCGAACTTCCTCGACATCGGCGGCGGCGCGAGCGCTGAGGTCATGGCGAACGCGCTCGAGGTCATCAACACCGACGCGAACGTGCGAGCCATCTTCATCAACATCTTCGGCGGCATCACCAAGGGCGAGGATGTCGCCAACGGCATCGTCCAGGCCCTCGGACGGGTCGACCTCGGCTCGCCCATCGTGATCCGCCTTGACGGCACCAATGCCGAGGAGGGACGAGCGATCCTGGCCACGCACGAGTCCGAACGGCTGATATCGGTCACGACCATGCTGGAGGCGGCTCAGAGGGCCGTCAGCCTCGCGGCGGCGGGCGCATGAGCATCTTCGTCGATAAGAGCACCAAGGTTCTGTGGCAGGGCATCACCGGCAGCCAGGGCAGCTTCTACTCGGTGCGCAACCGTGATTACGGAACGCAGGTAGTCGGTGGCACCAACCCCCGTAAGGCGGGCACCGACGTCGACGGGCTGCCCGTCTTCGCTTCCGTCGCGGAGGCACGGTCGGCCACCGGAGCCACCGCGTCAGTCGTGATCGTGCCCGCACCCTTCGCGCGCGATGCGGTGATGGAGGCCGCCGAGGCCGGTATGGAGTTCATCGTCGTGCTCACCGAGGGCATCCCCGCCCAGGACGAGGCGTGGTTCTACAACAAGCTGAAGCGTGACTTCCCCGGCTCGCGCATCCTCGGACCGAACTGTCCCGGGATCCTCACGCCGGGCGAGTGCAATATCGGCTTCATCCCGGCGGAGGTCGCCACGGCCGGAGGGCCGGTGGGGATCGTGAGCCGGTCGGGCACCCTCACCTACCAGGCGCTCAACGAGCTCAGCCTCAAGGGCATCGGCGTGACCACCTGCGTCGGGATCGGCGGCGATCCCGTACCGGGCACGAGCTTCATCGACTGCCTCGCCGCGTTCCAGGCCGACGACGCCACCGAGGCGATCATGATGTTCGGCGAGATCGGAGGCTCGGCCGAGGAGGAGGCTGCCGAGTTCATCGCCAAGGAGGTCACCAAGCCCGTCGTCGCCTTCGTCGCGGGGGTGACCGCACCGCCGGGCAAGAAGATGGGCCACGCCGGCGCGATCATCTCCGGGTCGAAAGGCACCGCTCAGGCGAAGATGGATGCGCTCACCGCGGCGGGCGTCAAGGTCGCGCTCAACCCGACCGAGGCCGGTGACATGATGGCCGAAGTCGTCTCGAACCTGCCGAAGTAGACATGCCGCGGGGTGGTTTCCCGCGTGAAGTTCTCATCTGAATCCCCATTACGGGCGACGAAACCTACCCATGCGCCACTTCACACTCCTGCTTGCCGCGCTCTCAATTCTGGTCAGCGGGTGCAGCAACGGCGGTACGCCGGTCGAACCGGTCGCGGCCGGTGACACCACCTCATCGACTTCTGGGCCGTCGACCACCGGGGCCCCGACGACGACCGCCTCACCGCCCCCGCCTCCGACGACTGCGGCGCCCCCGCGCCTTGCGGAGAGCGGCGCGAAGGCAGTCGTCTCGCCGACCGGAGTCGTGGTGCCGGTGCTCGGCCGGGAGGGCGATGCCCTCGTCGTCGGCACCCCGTGCGAACGCACGGCGCTCCTGGCCTCCGGCACTCCCGTGCTCGAAGCCCAAGTCGTGATCGACGCCGGCCACGGTGGCCCCGAACCGGGTGCGGTCGGACCCTCCGGTCTCACCGAGACCGAGATCAACCTCGCGATCGCCGAGCACACGAAGGCGGCCCTCGAGGCGCGCGGCATCAGCGCCGTCCTCACCCGTACCGGCGAGTACCGGATGACTCTCGAAGCCCGGGCCCGTGTCGTCCGGGCCCTCGGGCCCGGCCTCTTCGTGTCGATCCACCACAACGCCGAGCCGGATGGGCCGTTCCCGCGTCCAGGGAGCGAGACCTACTACCAGGTGGCGTCGGCGGAGTCGAAGCGGGCGGCCGGTCTGCTCTACGAGGAGCTCATCGCCACCTTCTCCCAGTACGAGGCCGATTGGACCGGCGACACCGACGCCGGCGCCAAGTACCGCCGAGGCAGCTCGGGCGACGACTACTACGGCATTCTCCGGCGTACCCAGGGAACGCCCGCGGTGTTGAGCGAGGCCCTGTTCGTGAGCAACCCGTCCGAAGAGGCTCTTCTTGCCCGCGACGACGTCCGCAGGGCGGAGGCCGATGCCCTTGCCCGTGCCGCCGAGCGGTTTCTCACCACCGACGACCCGGGATCCGGCTTCACCGAGCCCTATCCCCGCGACGCCCCGGCCGGCGGTGGCGGCGGACGTAGCCCCGAGTGCGTCGATCCGCCCCTCGCCTGAGGCCCGCCCCACCCCACCCCAGCCGAACTTGAGGCAATAACGATCGAATTCCGATCGTTATTGCCTCAAGTTCGGAGGTCGGGACCGGTACGGTGCATGTCGTGGGGGTCGCGGTCCTCGTATCCGGTACGGGAACGAACCTGGAGGCGATCATCGAGGCGGGCATCCCTGTGGCGGTCGTCGTCGCCGACCGGGCTTGCCGCGGGCTCGAGATCGCCGAAGCGGCCGGGATCCCCTCGGTGCTGGTGGAACGCACCGACTTCAGCAAGCGCTTCGACCGTGACGCCTACTGCCAGCAGGTGATCGAAGTCCTCCAGAAGTTCGACCCTGCCGTGGTTGTGAGCGCGGGATTCGGCACGGTCGTACCGCAGGTGGCCACGGCGTTCGCGGGGCGCATGATCAACACCCACCCGTCGCTCCTACCGTCGTTCAAGGGGTGGCACCCGGTGCGTGACACGCTCGCGTTCGGCGCCAAGGTCACCGGTTGTACGGTGCACATCGTCACCGAGGAGATGGATCACGGACCGATCCTCGCCCAGGAAGCCGTTCCCGTCCTTCCCGATGACACCGAGGAGTCGCTCCACGAACGCATCAAGGACGTCGAGCGCCGGCTCCTCCCCGACACCATCAACAAGATGCTGGAGGACATGTGAGGGCGGTTGTCTCGGTCTACGACAAGACGGGTCTCGAGGCCTTCGCCCGCGGCCTCGAGAAGCTCGGCTTCGAACTCGTTGCGAGCGGCAACACGAGCCGGTTCCTCACTGACGCCGGCGTCGCGCACGTGACGGTCGAGTCGGTAACCGGCGCTCCCGAGATGCTCGGCGGTCGGGTTAAGACGCTGCACCCGCGCATCCACGGCGGGATCCTGGCCGATGTCGACAACCCCGATCACCGGCGCGACCTCGAAGCCCAGGAGATCACCCCGGTGTCGCTCGTCGTGTCCAACCTGTACCCGTTCACCAGTGAGCCGGGAATCGAGATGATCGACATCGGCGGCCCCACCATGGTGCGCGCCGCGGCCAAGAACCACGCCCACGTCGGGATCGTCGTCGATCCGTCCGACTACGGCGAGGTGCTCGACGAGCTCCGTCGCGACGGCGGGCTGTCGGAAGCGACGAGGCGCCGGCTCGCACGGAAGGCCTTCGCCCACACCGCCGCCTATGACGCCGCCATCGTCACCTGGCTCGACCGCCAGGCCGAGGTGGAGCTCCCGCCGACCGTGCATCTCGCACTCGAGCGTGCCCAAGAGCTCCGCTATGGCGAGAACCCCCACCAGGAGGCGGCTCGCTACCGCACGATCGGCAGCGAGAGTTGGCTCGACACCGTGACCCAGCACGGTGGGATGGCGCTTTCCTACCTCAACCTCTACGACGCCGACGCCGCGTGGCGGCTCGTTCACGATCTCGGGGATGGTCCCGCCTGCGCCATCATCAAGCACGCCAACCCGTGCGGCGCGGCGATCGCCTCCGACATCGTCAGCGCGTATCGACTCGCCCTGGAGTGCGACGAGAAGTCCGCTTTCGGCGGGATCGTCGCCGTCAACGA
>CAZWDB010000118.1:0-13279 GCA_964632885.1 uncultured Acidimicrobiales bacterium
CGGTGCGGCCGGCGACGGTGACGCTCATGCGGCCGTCCTGGGCGACCCGCTTCTCCGCGATGTCGATGTTCGCCATGATCTTGATGCGGCTGGTGAGCTTGGCCTGGAGGCCGCGGGGCACGCTCGTCGCGTCCATGAGCACGCCGTCGACGCGGAACCGCACGCGCACGTCGCCGTCGCGGCTGGGCTCGACGTGCAGGTCTGATGCCCGCTCGGTGATCGCCCTCGTGATGAGCTGGTTAACGAATTGGATGACGGGTGCGTCTTCGGCGCCCGCGCGCAGCTCAGTCTCGGTCTCGGTGGCCTCGTCCTCGATCTCCTCGTGAGCGAGGCGCAACATCTCCTCGTTGTCGCGGGCGCCGAAGACCTTGCCGAGGGCCTCGTCGATCTGGCTGGCGATGGCGAGGAGCGGGACGGGCTCGCGCCCGGTTATCGCCCGGATGTCGTCGAGGGCGAACACGTTGGCCGGCTCGGCCATGGCGACGATCACCCGATCGTCGTCAGCCGAGAGCGGCAGAACGCGATGCCGGCGCGCGAGGGGCTCGCGGATGAGGCTGGCCACAGCCGGATCGACCGCCACGTCGTCGATGTCGACGAAGTCGACCCCGTAGCGATCGGCTAGGCCGCGGTGAACATCTACCTCCGACGCGACCCGCAGGTCGACGAGGATCTCGCCCAGCCGCCGGCTGCTCGTCCGCTGGTATGCGAGCGCGGCGTGGAGGTCGGCTTCGGTGATCAGGTCGCGGGCTACCAACCACTCTCCGAGGCGGGCGCGCTGCGCTCGCGCGTCCCTAGGCGCACGGTGGTCAGTGGTGGTGTGCGCGCCGTTTGCTGCCACGCGCTCGCCGTGCTGCAGTTCCATCGGACCCTCCCGCCCTGGGCGCCCGACCCTCCAGCCGTGGCGCTATGACCACCCAGAGTAGCGAGATCGGTGTAAATCGGTCAAGTACCGCGGTTTGGTCAAGGGCGACCTCACAGCCGGCTCGGGTCTCGCGGTCGCGGAGAATGGTGCGGCGACGGGGCGTCTCGGCCCGCGGCTGGGAGCTATCTGGCGCCCGGACTGGTGACAGCGTGACTTACGACAGCATCGGGCACTTCGCCAGTCGGATCTGGGCTGTCAGGGCCAACCCACGGCACCGCCCGGTCACTTGCTACTCCCACTTGTCCTGGAACGCCCCGGCGGCCGGGACGTCGGTCACTCCAGAGCATGTTGTGGTTGCGAACCTGGGCTCCTGCCGACCACCAACCTGGCGAAGCCAGTAGCACCGTCCACTGGTGCTCTTCGCACCCAAGACGACCGTGTCATCCACCGAATCAGTGTCGTCAACATCGACATAGACGTTCTTGCCCGGCTGCATTGTGTCCGGCAGTTGCGTATAGGCCAGCGATGAGTCGATCGACTCGAGCTCAACAGGATCCTCGGTAAACGTGCCAAGCCCGTCCGCGTAGTAGACCATCTCGACCGTGAACGCGTTGCGGACCTGACTCTGTGCCGCTCGGTCGTGGGACCGGTTGCGAGCCAGTAGGAATGTCGGAATGGCGATGCCGAGCAGCACTGCGATTATCAATACCACGATCATCAGCTCGAGAAGCGTGAATCCGTCATCGTTGGCCCGAGCCAGCTGCCGTTGGCTTTTCATCTTCATAGCAAGTCAGTCGGCACCTTTGAGTACGGCACAAGCTTTTCGGAACGGAAGGCAGCGAACCGGGCACCCCTTGGCGTGGACTAAACGATGACCTCTCGGGTGAAGTCGGTGTCGATGTTGTAACCGGTGACCTCGCCCGAGCCCGGAATCAGGATAGGCACGTACTTGAGCTCGAACTTGTTCGTGATCTTTACGCTGCCACCGTATATCTGGCCACCGTTTCCCGCGTTGTTGTTCCGGAACTCCACTTCGCAGGGGGTGTAAGCCGAGATGTTCACCTCGATGAACCTCGTCTGGTTCCCCACGAAGATGTCGCCCCTCGGATCCGGTGAGCAGGGCTGCTCGTTGACGGGGTCCTCGATGTCGGGGTCGGTGTAGTACGGCACCATGAAGAACACGTTCTGGTCGCCCGTGCCGACGAACTTCGTCTGCTGTGTGACCGAGATCGCCCCGTCCGTGATGATCGCCAGGTGGTGGGGCACGGCAATCGTGTTGCTCTGATTGAACGCCAGCTCGCAGTCGCCCGTAATCCTTACAACCTGGGGCTGCGTCGCTCCCGCGAACGCGCCCTCGATGTAGGCCAGAGCCCCGGCGCAGTCGTTTACGTAGGTGGGACGGATGTTGTACCCCTCAGCGAACCACTCACCTGGCTTGTACCACACCTTCGGGAAGTCCTTCTGCGGTGGTGGGTCGAGCGGGGTGTTCTCCGCGATGACGCCACCAACCGTGTCCTGGTCGCAACCAGTACAGGTTGTACCTGCGGTCGCGTTCCGCTCGATGGCAGGCTTGTTGTTCGACTTCGTGACGTCGATGGTCGCCGTGGACGAGGCGGCGTCCTCGCGCACAAGAGCCGAGTTGGCCATCGTGAGTGAACCGTTCGACCACGCATCGACTTTCACCGTGCAACTACTCGACATGTCGATGACGCCCTGGGCATACACGCTGCCCTCGACAGTCACCTGGTTGGAGCAGATCCAGTCGCCATTCGTGTAGATATCGCCGTCGAACGTGCTGTTCCCGGTGACCTTCATCTGGTTTCCAAACTCAAGGTCGCCTCCCGCCGAGTCAGAGAAGATCGCGCTGCTAAATCCTCCAATGACGGGTGTGAGGCGAATCTGCAGTTCCATTCCCCGCTTGACGGGACTGATACCAGTTGCCGTGCCCATCGAACGGATCAGCGCCGTCTTCGGGTCTGAGGACGAGGTGAAGGAGTCGCAGTCGAGCTCAGTGCCGGTCGCAGGTGGATGTACGCTGTAGTAGGTCACGGCAACCTCATAGTCCGCGGAGGGGCTGGTGTTGAGCGAGCCCGTCAGCGGACCGCAGGGCAACTCTTCCGGCCGGGATTCCTGGATTTGGGACACGAGCAGGTTGGCACCGCCTTCGGCCGCGTGGATCGCCTGGGCACGAGCCCGGTCCTGGGCCGTCGCCTCGGTGTTGTGACTCGCGAGTCCGATCGCAACGAGTCCGAGAGACAGCACGACAACGACCGTCAGGATCGCGGTGATCATCGCGATCCCTTCCTCGCCCTTCCATCGCGGCTGGCTAGCCGACGCCGTCACTCGGCAGGTGCGTTGCTGCATGGCGTGGTTACCCCTTCATAGGCCTGATCGGCGTAGGTCGTATTGCGTCCTTGGATCGCTGCTTCCAGTTCGACATCTCCACCGGCGCGCTCGTTCTTGTTCGTGAGGAGACGCACCCGCATCACGCGGCCGTGGATGTCGTCACCGCCGTAGGTCGCCGATGTCTCGAGCGAGAACGCCTTCGCCTTCGGTTCCGAAGTCTGGTTGTGCAGGTGTCGGGCCACGATTCTCCAAGGCGTCACGTCGCCGTTGTTGTCGAAGTCCACATCCCAACTCCGTGTCTGGAGTTCCTCCCCTTCGACCCGCCACTGAACGCAACGATGACTCAGCTTGCGCGTCGGGTAGTTCGCCTGGCTGTAAACCCGCAGCATCATGCCCGGATCTGACTCTGCGTCGGGATCGAGAAAGACGTTCCCGGATCGAATCTCGCGGTCAATCTGCTGGAGTGCCAGCCGTGCCTCGTCGTTCGCGACGCTGCGATCCGCGGTCTTCGCGACACCTGTCTGAACAGAAGCGAGCACACTGAAGAAGATGGCCAGAATGATCGACAGGATGCCCAACGAGATCATGATCTCGAGCACGGTCAGGCCACTTTCACCCCCGCAGCGCCCCCTGTCTTGGCTGGCTCCTACCACCACCTCACACCTCACGTTGCCGGCGCATGCGTCGCGCGTGCCAGAAGGGTCCCGAAGTCGATGGACACGTTGAGGTTGGCAGCTGTGCCTACCGTGTAGGTGAATTCACCGACGAGTGGCGAGCTCACCCGAGCCTCGGCTCGGGTGCGGAGGCACCCCGAGGGGCACGAGGCAGGCTCGGATATTGTCGAGGTCCCGCCACCGGCGAACCGGATGTTCGAGATCGTGGTGTCGCCCGCGGTCACGGTGGGGATAGCCAGGTCGAAGCTGGTCGTGCCTATCGTCATCGTGTCGTAGCCGGCGCCATTCCACCACTCGAGAACGTTCGCACTGCCCACGCTCAAGACGGGGTCTGCCGTCTCGTTACCTACCGCAACAGTGGCCGAGTCGGAGTACGTCGAGAGTCGGACGAGATAGCCGTTCCAGTCGGCGGGCGCCACACCGTTGTCTGGGAGGCCGCCGATACGCACCTCATCGATCTCCCGTCGCACTATTGAAGACGCACAGCCATTGCCGGTGCACGGGCTCGAGGGTGTCTGGCCTGCCTTGTCTCGGTTGGAGAAGACGCTGGACCGCACACCGCTGGTGGAAAAGACAGTGGCGTCCGAGGGCTTTCCGCTGATGCGCAGCCTCGCCTGCATCGCGCTGGTCTGCGCGCCCGAGGTATATCCGCAGGGAAGGTTGTCTACCTCCGAGGTGGTCGTGTCGGGGCACGGGTGGTCAGGGGTCGGGTAGTTCGCCTGGATCGTGCTCGTCGAGAGGGCAGAGGCGCCGGGAACGTCGAGGAAGAGGCGGTGTCCCTTCGTGTCCGACTTCAGGTTGCTCGTCTCGGCCGACTGGCTGCCGCTGACCGACTCCCATGGGTCCTTGTTCTCGGTCGGGTTGTTACTTGATGCGCTCACCGCATCGTTCGCGACATCTGGCATCTCTTCCACCGATCCGTCGGTGTAGATGATCTGGATGTGCGCCAACCGTCCAAGGCCCTGTACTGAGAACACCTGTTCCGTCTGGAGGTCGGACGTCGACTCTCCGATCGTCATGGTCGCTTCCTTGATTTGGAAGCCGTCGACGACGCCGTCAATCTTGATCCGACCGGACCCACTCGTACCGCCGGCGTAGAACGCGGGCTGGCACGGGGCCGCGAACGGGTGGGTCGAGGGCGACTCGCAACCGACCGGGAAGTACAGGATCGACTGGGCCTCGACGGTCGCGCTCGTCCCCTGCCGCACTGGGTTCCACGTTACGACCACGGTTGCCCGGTAGACGTCGGACTCCTCGACGCCCGTCGCCGGGTCCGTGTAGCGGGTGATGTAGACCGATATGTCATACGACGTGCCCCGCAGTTGCTTGGTCTGCTGATGCGGCACAAGAGGCGCAACCGGCGTGTTCGGCCCATGGGGGATGGTCTCTCCCCGGAATTCATACGCCCCCGGGCTGGTCTCGACAATGTTGGGGTCGCTGGTCGTCTGCAGGTCGTTCGTGTCAAGACCCCGCTTCACGTCGTCGACTGGGACAGCACGAATCAGCTCAAGCGTTTCGTTAGCCAAGCCAGTTGCCCCTTGCCGCTGCCGGGCGTACCCCACATCGACAAACCCAACGGTGGCGGCATACGCAAGTGCCGACATTGACAGCAGGATGATCCCGCTGGCCACCATGAGTTCAATGATCGTAAAGCCCGACTCCGATCGGGCAGCACGCGCGCGCAGGCGGGAAGCCGCCTTGAAGAACCGATGCATCAAGGCGTCTATCGGCAGCGTGGCCCTTGAGCTGAAGCATCCCGCCTAGTTGGCGGCCGATGACGACAGGCCACCGCGATCGATCTCAGGAGGGGGCCGCCACCAGACGTGACCACGTGGGCTGGCTCGTCGCTGCGCAAAAGGGACGGTCCAGGGCACCCTCGAGCTGGCGGTTCCTCACGGAGCGGCTCGGCTATCGAACTCGACCGGGGCTCCGCCACAGCCACACGCAGTTATTAGATTAGGCACCGCCACCAGCTGCCAGCCGCCGCTGGTTCACCTGAACCACGACGGGACTCTCGGCCCCCGCCGCTTGGAGGCCCCGGAGATCTGGGCTTCCTTCGGCCCGGCCCAACGCCAGGTCTTGCACCTTCAGGTCCAACCCCACCCCAGTCTAGGTAAAACGACGACGGCCCTTGTCAACATCCCTACCAAGTGATGGTTGCTATGACACGGTCCTTGCACCAAGGTCGCCCCCTCAACAGCTCCAGCAACCAGCTTGGAGTCACAGCACGAGAGCGGCGATAGACGCGGGCGAGCTACAGAGAGGGAGGTCCTCTCGTTCCTGACCAACGATGTTCCAACCGTTGCTCCTTCGATCTCTTGGGCGCGCTTGGTCGTAAACGGCCTGCGTGGTAACGATGCGAAGGGGCGACGACGACACCGGCCGCACTGGCGTGTCCGGCGGTCCTCACCGACCGCGGACTCAGTGCGCCACGTCTCGTACCTGAGTCGGGCCCGCACGCGAAGCAACCGGGCCCTGGGGCCCGGTTGCTTTCGATGCTCAAGCTTGCTTGTAACGCTGAGTTTGACTTACCAGCGCTCGTCGACGCAGTCGGCGAGAACGACCTGAGCAGCGTCATCCTGGGCGTACAGCACCGCGCCCGTGTAATCGGTGCACACACCGAAGTACTTACCGGAACCGCTCTTGCGGTCGAGGAAGATGACACCGTTGGTCGTGCCTTCAGTAGCGTCACTGAGCAGGCCGTCGCTGACGGCAACGATGATCGTCGGCAGTGTCTCGACGTCAGCTGCGGTGTCCGAGAACGTCAGCGAAGGCTCGGTGGCCTCCATCAGCGCTGCGTCAATTGCAGTGCCAGCGAGATCCTGCGAAAACGCGCCCTCGTGGTCGGTCGCGACCGTCTTCGCTGCCGTCAGCGCGTTGCGGAGGTCCGACTGCGCGCCACGGTCACGGGCCCGGTCCTGGGCGCCGAGGAAGGTAGGAATCGCGATCGCCAAGAGAATGGCGATGATGAGCACAACGACCATGAGCTCGATCAGGGTGAAGCCCTGCTCGTCCTCACGGCGCTGCTTGAGTGAATGCAGCATATTGGAGTTTCCCTTTCAGGGTGATGGCAATGGATTGTGCGAGCCCGTGTCCAGCCCTTGGGCCCTCCGGCTCATCACCGTCAGGGTCCTCCAGGCAGCTCGGCTGGCCTTCTCATATCGTCGTGAGGGTCGGCCCCGTGGCGTTGCGCCCCCGCCTCCCAGCGGGTTTGCCTTTGTCAAGAGCACCTGCTCGCAATCCCTATTTACGGCAGATCAGTTGGCTCTCTTGAGCGATTCCACAAGAAAGGCGTCGATTAATCCGCGGGCTGGCCTGGAACATCGAGGTTCAGCCGCACGCATTCGTCGTAGAACCGACCGATGGCGGCCGCGGCTTCTGCTTCATCAGCCTCGTCCAGGGCATCCTCGTAGCTGCGAGCAGCCTCCTCGAGCGCGGGATTCTCCCCTCGCGCGCTCTCGGTGACCATCGTGTCGACGCGCGCCCGAAGCGCCTGCCTGTTGCTCGCAGCGAGCAAGCCTTCTGCCGCTTCGCAGGCGGCGCGCTCCGCATCGCTCACATCCTCACCGCAACCCACTGCAACGAGGGCGAGAACAATGAGGCCGCACGCGAGCCGGTGGTGGGAGCGCATGGGCTTCACGCTGCCACGCCCGGCGACTGCCAGGGCGGATCCCGGCACTCTCCGTCGTGACGGCCGTCGTGATCCGAGAGCTACTGGATCAGCTTGATGATGTTGAACATCGGCATGTACAGCGCGACGACCATCGCGCCGACCGCACCGCCGAGGATCACGATCAAGATCGGCTCCATCAAGGAGGTGAGGGCGTTAACCGTAGCCTCGACCTCATCCTCGTAGAACTTACCGATCTTCTCGAGCATCTCGTCCAGCGCGCCGGTTTCCTCGCCCACTGCCATCATCTGGGTGACCATAGGCGGAAAGATCTTGTGCGCCGCAAGGGGCCGAGCGATCGACTCGCCTCCCTTTACAGAGTTCTGCACATCCTTGACGGCTTTGGACATGACCGTGTTGCTCACGGTGTCCGACACAATCTCCAGCGACTCGAGGATCGGGACTCCCGATCGCAGCAACGAGGAGAGCGTGCTCGAGAACCGCGTTAGAGCCGTCTTCTGGACAAGTCCACCGAGAATCGGGACGCGTAGCTTGAAACGGTCCCACACCTGTCGGCCCGCGTCGGTTTTGATCCACCGTCGAAACAGATAAGCGGCGATCACGACGAGTATCGCGATAGGGATGAAGAACTTCGTCAGCATGGACGACACGAATAGAAGCACTCGAGTTGGGAGCGGGAGAGTTCCGCCGAGGTCGTCGTAGAGGTCTGCGAAGATCGGAACGATGAAGAGCAGCATCGCGGTCACGATCATCACCACAAGGCTGAGCACCGCGACCGGGTACGTCATCGCAGACTTGATCTTCCCCCGCAGCTCCACCTGCTTCTCGATGGTGGACGACAGACGCAACAACACAGCGTCCAGAACGCCACCGATCTCGCCCGACTTCACCATCGAGACGTAGAGGTCGTTGAAAACCGCGGGATGCTTGGCGAGTGCCTGCGAGAGGGAGGCGCCCTTCTCGACGTCCTCGCGCACCTCGTTGATTATGCCGGCGAACTTCTTGTTCTCGGTCTGCTCGGCGAGGATGTAGAGCGAACGCAGCAGCGACAGGCCCGAGTTGATCATCGTGGCGAACTGGCGGCTGAAGATCGAGATGTCCTTCAGCTTCACGCCGCTACCAAAGGAGAGGTTGAGCTCCTTCTTCAGCGCGCCGCCGCTCTTCTTGTCGATAGCGACGGGCACGTAGCCCATCGAGCGCAGCTTGTTGGCGACGAGCGTGGTGGAGTCGCCCTCGACGGTGCCCTCGAGGAGCTTGCCCTGCTTGTCGCGGACTCGGTAGGCGTAGGTATCAGGCATTGTGGCGGGTTAGCTCCTGTCTCAACGGCTGCCGGAGAGGCGGCGGAGGTCTTCTTCGTTGCTGCAGCGCTCGATGGCGGTCTCCATGCTGATGACCCCGCGGGTCACCAGGTGGGCGAGGCCCTGGTCCATCGTCTGCATGCCGTACTTCCCGCCGGCCTGCATGGCTGAGTAGATCTGGTGGGTCTTGCCCTCACGAATGAGGTTGCGCACGGCAGGCGTGCACACGAGCACTTCGGCCGCCACCGCTCGCCCGCCGCCGCCCCGCACGGGGAGGAGCTGCTGGGTGACGACGCCCTGCAGCGACGCTGCGAGCTGCACCCGCACCTGCTGCTGCTGATAGGAGGGGAACACGTCGATGATGCGGTCGATCGACTGCGGCGCGTCCTGGGTGTGCAGGGTGGCGAACACGAGGTGGCCGGTCTCGGCCGCGGTCAGCGCGGTGGAGATCGTCTCGAGGTCGCGCATTTCACCGACGAGGATGACGTCGGGGTCCTGGCGCAGCACATGCTTCAGCGCGTTGGCGAAGCCGTGGGTGTCTTCACCGACCTCACGCTGGTTCACGACCGAGGTCTTGTGGTTGTGCAAGAACTCGATCGGGTCCTCCACCGTCATGATGTGAGCCGGCCGGCTCACGTTGATGATGTCGACGAGGCTGGCGAGCGTGGTCGACTTACCTGAACCGGTCGGGCCGGTCACGAGCACGAGGCCACGAGGCAGTTCGGCGAACTGCTTGGCCGAGGGCGGCAGGCCGAGGTTGTCGAGCGGGACGATCTCGTAAGGGATGGTCCGCATGACGGAACCCACCGAGTCGCGCTGCAGGAAGACGTTCACACGGAAGCGTCCGACGCCCGGCACCGAGTGGCTGGTGTCGAGCTCGAGGTCGTTCTCGAACTTCTCCCGCTGCTTCTGGGTGAGGATGGCGTAGATCATCCGCCGGATCTCGGAGCCGTTGAGCACGGGGAACTCGGTGAGCTGCTTGATCTCGCCGTGCACGCGCACACCGGGGTGGATGCCGACCGCCATGTGCAGGTCGGAACCGCCGAGGTCGACGACGCGCTGGAGCAGATCGTTGACGTGCAGTTCCTCGGGGACCTCCTCCACAGCCTTGGTCGCGCGCTGCAGGTCGGCGTCGTCCTCGGGGATCTCGATGTTTCCCTCGATGGTGGTGTCGGGCTCGGGTCCGCCGTACATCGCCTGCACGAGCTGCTTGAGCTCGTTGCGCACGGCGATCGCCGGCTTCACGGGCCAGCCGGTGGCGGCCTCGATGGCGGCGAGCGCCTCACGGTTGCCGGGGTCGACGAGCGCGACCACGAGGTCGGCGCCGTCGAGCTCAACGGCCACCGCCGTGTACTTGCGGGCAAGCTCGGCCGGAACCAGCTGGTCGACAGTGGGGTGCACCGGCGTCTGAGCAAGGTCGACGAAGCGCATGCCCACCTGATGGGCAACGGCGGCGACGAGGTCCTTCTCCCCCACCAGGCCCTCGTTGATCAGCAGCTTCGACAGCGGGACGCCTTCATTGGCCTCCCGCTCGAGCATGCCCTCGAGGACGTCACGAGACAGAACTTTGCGCTCGACGAGAAACTCGCCGAGACGGCGCGATGCGGCTTGCATGTCCCGTTTATCGGCACTGCAGCGCAGAGCCTGAGGGAGTTTCCCGGATCGGGCTGTTCGCCCTAGCCGGGCGGTTCGCGCCCGAGAGCCTCCCCGGGGCGGCCCCAAGGCGCACATGGAGTGATCAACTTGCCTCTCGTATGTAGAGCCGCCAACCCTCCTTCCCGCCGTGTGGGACCAAGTCGTATCCGCTGGCAAGGCCGGACAGCACGCCGACGCGGTGGCCTGCTTTCGAGGGTCGACTCCTATGCGGCTCGCCACCACGAGGACCGGTCGACGGCCATCCGACAGCTTCTCGACCACGCGCTGCGCGACTTGGCCAAGGATGAGGCCATCGAGGCCTATGTCGGTGGGCGTCTGACGCTGCGAGAGTTCGCGGCAGCCCTCGACCTCGACACGTGGCGCGCGCACGACCTCCTCGCGTCCGAGGGAGTCGCCGTGGCCCAGGGCGACATCGCCGAGACGTCAGCAAATTTGGACGCCGCCGTCGCCGACCTTGCCGGTTCCCCGGGACATGGTCCTTGAGGCAATAACGATCGGTTTCCGTTAGTTATTGCCTCAAGATAGCTGAAAAGGTTGTAATGTCCTAGCCACAGCGTATAATCGATCATATGTTCGCTACGGACACGTTCGATGCGGGACGGGTCGCCGCCCTCCGCAAACAACTCGCTGGGCTCGGCTCGGCCCTCGACCCTGCGCTGCTGTCGGAACAAGAGGCCGAGACGGTCGTCGCCGAAGCCCAACTGATCGAAAACATCGCCGTCACCATCAAAACCCTCGCAGCGGGCCGTGCCGCAGAAGGCGGCGGCTGGCGGCGCCGAGGTGCGCGCTCGGCTGCTGACGACCTTGCTCGCCGCACCTCCACCAACTACGCCACCGCCAAAGGGGTGCTGGCCACCGCCGCACACCTCCACAACCAGCCGAAGCTCTCAGCAGCAGCCCGCCAGGGCAAACTCTCCGCCCCGCAGGCCGCCGCCATCTCCGACGCCGCCGCAGCCGATCCCGCCGCCGAAGAACGGCTACTCAACAAGGCCGGCCGGGTGTCGCTGCGCGAACTCCGCGACGACTGCGCCAACACCAAAGCGGCGGCCGATCCGAACCCCGACGCCACCCACCGCCGCATCCACGCCGACCGCTCCTGCCGCCAGCGATCCACGCCCGACGGAGGAGGGGAAATCGTCTACCACTCCACTACCGACGAAGTCGCCGAAGTCTGGCCGGTCATCTCCGCCTTTGCCACCGCGGCGTTCAACGCCGCCCGCAAAGAGGGACGGCGAGAGCCCGCCACCGCCTACGCCGCCGACGGGCTCCTCAACATGGCCCGCGCCGCCGCAGCCACCGGCACCGGCGGGAGGGCCCGGAAGGCCCGCCCCGGCGGCACCGGGACCGGCGACACCGGCGGGGGCGCCAACCCCACCCCAGCCAGCCCCACCCCAGCCAACCCCACTCCGACCAACCCCACGCCGACCAACCCCGGCCCCGCCAACCCTGACCCAGCCGACGGCGCCGATCACGGGACGCCGAAGCCGATACGGCCCGACCGCATCATCGTCCGCATCGACTGGGACGCTCTCATACGCGGGTGGCCCATCGACGGTGAAGTCTCCGAAATCGCTGGCATCGGTCCCGTCCCTGTCTCGGTCGTCCGAGCCATGGCCGCCTCCGGTGACGCCTTTCTCGCGGCCGTCGTCACCAAAGGCCGCGACGTCGCAACCGTCGCCCACCTCGGCCGGCAGCCCACCACCTTCCAAGACACTGCCCTCCTCTGGCGCGACCCCTACTGCACCAACTCCGAGTGCGGAGCCGTCGTCGGCCTCGAACGCGACCACCAACAGGACTGGGCCCGCACCAAAATCACCCTCCTCCGCTATCTCGACCACCTCTGCCGGCACGACCACAAGCTCAAAACCCGATACAACTGGGCCCTCGTACCCGGCACGGGGCGGCGACCTCTCGTGCCACCGGACGACCCTCGCCACCCCAACAACACCCAACCCAAACGCGACCCCGCCGGTCCCTCCGGCCCGCCAGACTCCGAGCGACCAGCCCGAGGTGCCGCGTGAGCGGCGCCAGGCAGACTGCCTGCATGGCTGTTAGCAACGACGACCGGCGTCGCATGGCGCGGCTGGGCCGAGATCTGGCCGGCATCGAGACCGACGAGACGCCATCCGCCGATGCCCTCGCCGCCGCCGTCGCCGAAGCCAATGTTCGGCGAGCCGAACGAGGCATCCCACCACTAGCCGACGATCGAAGAGAGCCTCCCGAGGAGGAGTTCTACCGCCGTGCGAGAGCCCTCGGCTTCCGCCGCAGCCGCGGCTGAGATCCTGAACCGGGTCGGGGCGCGATGGGCGCCCCCGCCGTCTCGGCTTCGGGGCGCAGCGTCAGACGATGACGCGGAGGACTTCTTCGACCGAGGTCTTGCCCTCGCGGGCGTGGATCAGGCCGGCCTGGCGCAGGGTCATCATGCCCTGGGCGACGGCGAACTTCTTGAGGTCCTCGGAGTGGCCGCGCTCGACAATGATGCGCTCGATCTCCTCGGACACGTTCATCACCTCGTGCACCGCGAAGCGACCGAGATAGCCGGTCTTGCCGCAGGCGGTGCAGCCTACGGGCCGCCACAGCTTGCTGGGCGGGTCCTCGCCCTCGAGGTCCCAGCCAAGCCCCTCGATCTCCGCGAGGGTTGGGGTGTACTCCTCCTTGCACTTGGTACAGAGGGAGCGGGCCAGGCGCTGGGCAACGACACAGTCGAGGGCGGAAGCTACGAGGAACGGCTCCACGCCCATCTCCACCAAGCGGGTGGGGGTGGTGGCGGCGTCGTTGGTGTGGAGGGTCGACAGCACGAGGTGGCCGGTGA
>CAZWDB010000119.1:0-13089 GCA_964632885.1 uncultured Acidimicrobiales bacterium
CGATGCCTGGCTGCTCCATTGGGCAGAGCAGGAAAGTGATCCCCTTGTGCTTCGGCGCCTCGGGCGCCGTACGGGTGAGCACGAAGATCCAGTTGGCGGTGTGGGCCGCCGACGTCCAGATCTTCTGGCCGTTGATCACCCACTCGTCGCCATCGAGCGCGGCCCGGCAGCCGATGTTGCCGAGGTCGGACCCGGCGTTCGGCTCCGAGTAGCCCTGACACCATCGGTCCTCGCCAGCCAGGATTCGGGGCAGGAAGTGGCGCTTCTGCTCTTCGCTCCCCCACTGGATGATGGTGTTCCCGACCATCTGGATCCCGAAGACGTCGTTGGGACCGCCCGACGGCACGCCCGCTTTGGCGAACTCCTCGGCGATGACGACCTGCTCCATCGGACTCAACGCCTGACCGCCGTACTCCGAAGGCCACGACACGGCGAGATAGCCGTTCTCGTAGAGGACGCGCCGCCACTCTTCGGTGAACTGCTCGCGCTCGTCGCCCTCCAGCGCTCCCACTCCCTTCCATCCGGCGGGGAGGTGCTCGGCGAGAAAGGCTTGGACGCTGCGCCGGTATGTTTCGGCCTCAGGCGGATACCTAACGTCCACAGCCGAACCCTACTCCTGACCCGCCATACGTAATCCGCGGAATCCGACCGCGGCGGCTCCGATGAGAGGACCGTCGGCGCCGAGCCCAGCGGGTACGACCCGGACGCCGGCCGAGTACGACAGCCGAGCGACCCGATCGACTTCCGCCTGGGCAGCGGCGAAGAACGGCTTACCGAATCCCAATGCCACCGAACCGCCCACCACTGCGAGGCGCAGGTCGAGGAGGTTCACGACCGACCCGATCGCCCGCCCGACGAGCCGCCCAGCGCGTTCGATGGCCGCAGGTGGCGCCGCGGCTGGAGCCCCGCCGGTCATGGCGGCGATCGCCGGACCCGACGCTTCTGCCTCGAGACAGCCCCGTGCCCCGCAGCCACACCGCCTGCCACCGGGCTCGACGATCACGGACCGATGTGGCCGGCGTTGCCGGCGGCACCGTCGAGGAGCCGCTCGTCGACCACGATCCCGCCACCCACCCCGGTTGACACCACCATCGCGATGTAGTTGGACTGACCCGCAGCGGCTCCACGCCATCCTTCACCGAGCGCAAGCGCCTTGGCGTCGTTGTCGACGAACGTCGCCAACCCGGTCGACGCCGCGAGGCGTCTCCTCAGGGGAAAGCTCCGCCACGCGCCGATGTTGAGGGGCGACACCTCCTCACCCCCCGGTGACATCGGACCTCCGCAGCCCACGCCACAGACCTCGGCGTCGGGATACCCGACCCTGACCCGAGCAAGCAGGCCGGCGGCCACTTCGAGGAGGTAATCGGCGTCGGTCCCCTCGGGAGTCGGCACCTGCTCCCTCGTGCGCAGACGACCGCGGCTGTCGACTACACCAGCGGCGATCTTCGTGCCGCCGATGTCGAGAGCCAGGGCGGAAACCACGTTCACGGCTCATCCTTTCGCGCGCCGGACCCTTCGCGCTACGGCTGCCGCGCCCGAGGCCAGTCGAGCCCGGGCTTAGCACGCGCCCGCGTGACAAGGTGGGCAGGTGACAGAGTTCTCTGATATCTGCGACGACCTCGTGGAGAACGCCGACGGCCTCGACGATACGGCCCGTCTGCACCGCCTCTTCGAGGCGGCGTGGGACAACGAGATGGCCGAGCACCCCGAGCGGGCTACGTCGGCCGGGCACCCTGGCTACGACCATCTGTGGACCGACCTCTCGCCGGCCGCGATCGAACGTCGGAAGCTGCACCTGGCGGAGCCGCTACGCGTGCTCGACACGATCGACGAGGACCGCCTCGACGAAGACGACCGGCTGAGCTACCGGCTATTCCACCGCGAGTACTCACTACGTACCGAAGGCGCGCGCTTCGCTACAGAACTGCAGCCCGTAACACGAATGGGCGGCGTGCACGAGGGCGTGCCGCGCACTATCTCGCTCATGCGGCCCTCCACGCTCGGTGGTTACGAGAATCTCATCGCCCGGCTCCACGGGGTATCCGTGTACGTCGACCAGGCACTCTCCCTGATGGAGGAAGGCATGGCGGCCGGCGTAACCCCGCCGCGAATCACCCTCGAGCCGGTGCCCGGACAGATCGACACGCTGCTGTCGAGCAACGCGGACGAAACGCCCCTGCTCGCCGCCTTCCGCGACATACCGGCGACGGTTCCGTCCGACGAGCACGAATACCTTCGCAGCGAGGCGCGAAACGCGTTCGACGACGTCATCGTGCCCGCGTTCCGTCGGCTGAGATCCTTCCTGGTCGATCGCTATCTGCCTGGCTGTCGGACGTCGATCGCGGCGACTGCCTTGCCCGAAGGCGAGGCGTGGTACGCCCACGACGTGGCCCGCTTCACGACCACCGACCTGAGCCCGACCGACATTCACGAGATCGGTCATCAGGAAGTCGCCCGCATCCGCAAGGAGATGGACGCCGCTATCGAAGCGACCGGGTTCAGCGGCAGCTTCGCCGACTTCGTCGAACACCTCCGCACCGATCCGGCCTTCTACTGCAGCACTGCAGACGAACTCCTGGTGCGCTACCGCGACATCGCCAAGCGGATCGACCCCGAGCTCATCCGTCTCTTTGGCCGCCTCCCGCGGCTGCCGTACGGCGTCACCCCGGTGCCCGCGCACGAAGAGCAGGCCACAACGACCGCCTATTACATGCGCGGATCGCCGGCCGCAGGCCGCCCGGGATGGTTCTATGCGAACACCTGGGACCTCGGCTCCCGTCCTACGTGGGAGATGGAGGCCCTCACGCTCCACGAGGCGGTGCCGGGCCACCACCTGCAGATCGCGCTGGCGGCCGAGCTCGAGAACCTGCCCCGGTTCCGAGCCCTCGCAGGCCCGACGGCGTTCATCGAGGGATGGGGTCTCTACGCCGAGAGCCTCGGAGCGGAGATCGGCCTCTACACCGACCCCTACTCGCGCTTCGGACAGTTGACGTACGAGATGTGGCGTGCTGTACGCCTGGTGGTCGACACCGGCATGCACGCCCTCGGGTGGACACGGCAGCAGGCCATCGAGTTCTTTCGAGACAACAGCAGCAAGCCGATTCACGACATAACAGTCGAGATCGACAGGTATATCTCGTGGCCCGCGCAGGCCCTGGCGTACAAGATCGGTGAGCTGAAGCTCAAGGAACTACGCGCCCGCTCCCACTCGGAGCTCGGTGAGAGATTCGACGTACGCACCTTCCACGACAAGGTGCTCGAGGCCGGCGCCCTGCCACTCTCGCTACTGGAGGAACAGGTGTCCGCGTGGCTCTCGGAGGCACGCGGGTGACGAGCGCAGACCGGCCGCTAACCTCCGGCACGCGAAAGACGCGTGATCGACAGAGGGGACGACAGGTGCCGAGACAACGCACCGTGGCTCGCAGCATCGCGAGCTTCGCCGACACGTTCGACAGTGTCGTCGACAACGTCGCCACCGTGATCCAGGGCAAAGAAGATGTGATCCGTCTGTCGCTCGTCTGCATGGTGGCCGAGGGCCACCTGCTCATCGAAGATGTCCCGGGCGTGGGCAAGACCAGCCTCGCCAAGGCGCTCGCGGGTTCGATCGACTGCGACTACAGCCGGATCCAGTTCACCCCCGACCTCCTGCCGTCCGACGTGACAGGGGTCATGGTCTACAACAGGGAGCACGGCACGTTCGACTTCCGGCCGGGCGGGATCTTCGCCAACGTCGTGCTCGGCGATGAGATCAACCGGGCATCCCCCAAGACGCAGTCAGCGCTCTTGGAGGCGATGCAGGAGCGCCACGTGACCGTCGACAAGGTGAGTTATCAACTCGACCCGCCGTTCATGGTCGTCGCCACCCAGAACCCGATCGAGCACGAGGGCACCTATCCCCTTCCCGAGAGCCAGCTCGACCGGTTCCTGATGCGCATCGACATGGGCTATCCCGACCGGGACTCGGAGATCGCGGTGCTCGACACCCACGGCGCGCAACGCGGGCTGGACACCCTCGCTCCGGTCGCGACTGCGGCCGACGTCGAGGCCATGATCGATCTGGCCAAGCGGGTCGAAGTGGCGCCGGCTCTCAAGGGCTACATGGTCGACCTGTCAGATGCCACCCGGCGCCACGCCCGCCTCGCCCTCGGCGTGTCGCCCCGCGGCACACTCGCCCTGTTGCGCGCCGCGAGAGGTCTGGCCGCCTCGGTCGGCCGCGAGTATCTGCTTCCCGACGACCTCAAGGCGCTGGCCGCTCCTGTGCTCGAGCACCGCCTGATGCTCACCCCGGAGGCCCAGATGTCGGGGATCGACCGGGCCGACATCCTCGACGAGATCCTCGCAACCGTTCCCGTGCCGACAGGACGCGCATGACGACCGACCGGGTTCAACTAGGCCGGTGCTGACTAGGCGAGGAGTTGCCGTCGCCCTCAGCCCGCTGCCGTTCGTGGTCGCCGGCCGCGTCTTCGGGATCATCGAGTTGTACATGCTGGCTGCGGGCGCCGCTGCGCTCGTGGGCACCGCTGTGCTGACGGTGTGGCTCCGGCATCCGACCGTCACGGCGTCACGTTCAATCCACCCGCCACGAGTGCCTGCCGGCACCCCAAGCCGGGTCGACCTCGAGATCAGGAACCACGGCACCCGTCGCTCGCCGGTGGTGGCAGTAGACGACCCCTTCGACGGCGGCCGTCGGTGGGCCCGATTTCTCACCGCCCCACTCGCGCCAGGTGCGCGTGAACGGGCGGCCTACCGCGTGCCCACCGAACGCCGAGGGATCTTCGACGTCGGGCCCCTCGAGGTGGCGCTGTCCGACCCGTTCGGGCTGGCGACCCGCAAGGTGACAGCCGCCGGAACCACCAAGCTGACGGTGTACCCCCACATCGATCGCATCTCGCCCCTTCCGCCCACTCTCGGCAACGACCCGTACTCCGGGGCCGATCACCCCACCGCGCTGAGCGGACTCGGCGAAGACTTCTATGCGCTCCGGGAGTACGAGATCGGCGACGACACCCGCCGGGTGCACTGGCCGTCGACGGCCCGCGTCGACGAGCTGATGATCCGACAGGATGAA
Organism: uncultured Acidimicrobiales bacterium; assembly: GCA_964632885.1. Taxonomy (GTDB): domain Bacteria; phylum Actinomycetota; class Acidimicrobiia; order Acidimicrobiales; family CAZWDB01; genus CAZWDB01. The sequence goes on from CAZWDB010000119.1 coordinate 5,069, forward strand.
ATGCCCTGGCAGAGCCGGAGCACGATCCTGCTCGACGTGCGTCGCCAACTCCACACGCCCGAGGCGTTCGAACTAGCCGTCTCGGCCGCGGCGAGCATCCACGACGCCTGCCGCCGCCAGCGGTCGCTGACCCGGCTCGTGACGACCGCCGGTGTCGACTCGGGTTTTTCCTCGGGCCACGCGCACGACGCCGCCGTTCTGGAACACCTGGCCGCTGTCACTCCGTCACGCGACGACCGATTCGCCGAGATCGTCACCAGCTTGCGCGGATCCGCCCACGGAGGCGCGATCGCGGTGGTCACCACGGGCGATGCCCCACCCGGTGACCTCGATGCCATCGCCGGACTCCGCAGCCGTTACGGCGCGGTGGTGATCGTGGTGATCGACCGGTCGGCTCACAGCCCCACCACCGACCGCGCCGCTACGCCAGCCGGCAGGTCGTCCGCCCTACCGAGGACGGCGCGCATCATCCGCGTCGACCGAACGGCGAGCTTCAGCTCGGCGTGGCAGTCGACCTTCGGCCGGCGCACCGCCCGACTACGCACCCGTCAGACCACACCACGAGGCACGCCGTGACGGCGCCGGCAACAGCAACAGCGACCGCGCGTGAGCGGTCACCGACCCGTGCCCCGGCCGCTCCGTCGACGCGCTCCCACCGGCCGCCGCCCCCCGCCCCTCCGACTCCGGCCATCCTCGCCGACCCCACCGCAGTGCCGACCATCGCGCTCGCGCTCTTCACCTTGACGGTGGCAGTGGGGTTCGGGCGCCTGTTCAACGGAACAGGTTTCCTCGGACCTGTGGTTGCCACCACGGTCGCCGTGCACGTTGCGGCGTGGGCTGCCCGGCACGCCCGGCTTCCGACCTTGGTGTCCATGGCCATCTCCGCGGCTGTGACCGCGTTGGTGGCGGCGTGGACAGTGCTGCCGGCGACCACTGCGTACGGCGTGCCCTGGAGGGGGACCCTCAACGCTGCGTCGGAGGCGCTGCGGAACGCGCGCGAGGTGTTTGCCGAAGTCGCCGCGCCGTCGGAAGTCCTCCCCGGATTTGTCCTCGCCGCCTGCATCGGCATCGGCATATGCGCTTTCACCGCCGACTGGGCCGCGTTCCGCGTCGAGACCCCCCTCGAGGCCTGTCTGCCCGCGTTCACCCTGTTCCTCTTCACATCGGCGCTGGCGCCTTCACAACACCGCGAGCTAGCTGTAGCGAGCTTCGCTGTCGGGGCGCTGGCGTATTTCGGCACCCATCAGGCCTGGCGCCAGAACCGGCCAGGCGCATGGTTCGGCGGCCGCCAGCCGAGTGGCGCCGCAGCATTGTTCCGGTCCGGCACCGCGCTCGCCGCAGCCGCGATCGCGGCCGGACTCCTGATCGGCCCGGTGCTACCCGGCGCGGGCGCCGATCCGGTCATCGCGTATCGCGGGGTGGACCGGCTGGGCGGAAGCAGCAACCGCACAACGATCAGTCCCCTCGTCGACATCCGCACCCGCCTGGTCGACCGTCGGGGCACCGAGGCGTTCCGGGTGGAAGCCACCAGGCGCGCGTACTGGCGACTCACGAGCCTCGACGACTTCAACGGCACCATCTGGAGGTCAAACGACACCTACCGCTCGGCCCGCGGGCCGCTGCCGTCCGACGTGCGCGTCGATGCTCCCGGCGAGCGCGTCGTGCAGCAATTCCAGATCAGCTCGCTCGCGACGCTCTGGCTTCCGCACGCGTACCAGCCCCTCAGGATCGAAGGCATCGACGGCGTGAGCTACAACGCCCCGACCGGAAGCCTCATCACCGAGAACGACACCGCCGACGGCCTCACCTACGAAGTCACCTCCAGCGTGATCGATCAGAACCTCACCGCCGATCTCCTGCGCGCCGCGCCCCCGCAAGCCCCCGAGGAGGTCGCGGAGCGCTTCCTCCAACTACCCGAGATCCCGGAGCGGGTCCGGCGGCTCGCCCAGGAGCTCACGGGCTCCTCGCCGACCCCCTATGACCGAGCGCGCCGACTCCAGGACTTCTTCCGATCCAGCTTCACCTACAGCCTCTCCGTCGACAACGGGCACGACAACGCGGCACTCGAGCGCTTTCTGTTCGATACTCGGTCGGGCTACTGCGAGCAGTTCGCGGGTGCCTTCGCGGTCATGGCACGTGCCATAAACCTGCCGGCTCGAGTCGCGGTCGGCTTCACCCCGGGCCAGCCGACCGAGGAGGGCACGTTCGTGGTTCGCGACCTCAACGCCCACGCTTGGCCTGAGGTCTACCTAGACGGATTTGGTTGGGTGGCGTTCGAACCCACACCGGGTCGAGGCGCGCCGTTCACGGAGTCCTACACGGGTGTCGCCGAGGCCCAGGACGAAACACCGCTGGAAGGACCGGAAGCCACTCCGACCACACCACCCACCACAGCCGTACCGGGAGGAGCCGCCACTACGTCGTTGCCGGACCTCGGCTTCGAGAATCCGGGCGGAGGGGATGCCACCGAGCCCGCACCGGCCAGCCGCCGAATCCTGTTCCTGCTGCTCGGACTGACCGCGGTGGCAGCGATCACCTGGCTCGTCGCCGTCCCCCTCCTACGGGCGTCTCAGCGGCGGCAACGGCGGGCGGGCGCGACCACCTCGAGCGCGCGGGTGATGGTCGCGTGGATGGAGACTCTCGAAATACTCGATCAGGCCGGCGCCCCGAAGCGGGCCGCGGAAACCTTCAGCGAATACGCCCGGCGGGCCTCCCGCGTTCTCGGCCTCCCACCGGATCAGAGCCGTGGCCTGCAGGTGCTGGCCGCCGACGCGGCCGCCGCCACCTTCGGCGCAGCCGACGTCGCCCCAGAGGTAGCCGACCGGTCGGTCGCGGCCGCCGCCGCGATCCGGGCAGCGATCATGGCGACCGCGACCGCCACCCAGCGGGCCAGTTGGGCGCTCGATCCCCGTCCGCTGACCGCGAACGTGGGGCACTGACGAGCGCTCAGGTCGAGTCGTCGCCGCGCTGGAAACGGTCGCGGAGACGCTTGCTCCGGCTGTTGAGCATTTCGCCCAAGCCGTTGCCCCGCACCGAACCCGTCCACTCGTTCCAGCCCGCCCGACCCATCTTGCGCACGTTGTGCTGGAATACGAACGCGCTGCCCAGCATGATCAGGAAGCCGAGAAACCCCAGAAACAGCGACGTGGCGAAGAATGCGACCAGCACCACGATGCCAGCCACGAAGCCGGCCGTCGCCCACTTGATGTTTCGACCGGCGTATCGGTAGACGGTCTTGGAGCTGACCTCCCGCGCGAACGCCGGGTCGGTTTCGTAGAAGCTCCTCGCCATCTCGTCGAGGATCCGCTGTTCTTCTTCGGAGAGCGGCACTTCGTTCCCTCTATGCGTTCCCTCTGTACGTTCCTCGGTGCCCAGGGACCCGGGGTGAGGACTCTCGCCATCTTCGCGCACCGGCGCTCATACAACAACGCGCCTACCCAGTACCCGGGCTTGGGGGCTCATCCTCGCTCGGGCCCCACTGCGTGTCGCCCTCCCGCTTCACCCGCAGGCCGTCACGGCCGGCGAGGGTGGCGGGACCAACCGCCCCGGTGCCGAAACGCGAGCGGATGTCGTCGACCGCACGGGTCGCCTCCGCCCAGCCGACCCCCGCGTCATCGAAGGACAACTGGCGCGTCTCTCCTTCGCTCAGATTGCTCACCGTCACGCCTAGCAACCGAATCCCGCGCCCGGAGTCGACCTGCTCGAGCAGTCCTCCGGCGGCCTCGGCCACATCGTGGCCGGTGTCGGTGGGGACCGCGAAGGTGTGGGATCGCGTGATCGTTGTGAAGTCGCCGAACCGGACCTTGAGCGTGATGGTGCGACCGGCAAGACCCGCGGCGCGCACGCGGCGAGCGGCGCTGTCGGCGAGCCTGACGACCTCGCGGCGCAGGTCGTCACGGCCCGTGAGGTCGCGCGCATAGGTCTCCTCGTGCCCGATCGACTTCGCCCTGCGCTCGGGCTCGACCGCCCGCTGGTCGCGCCCCCAGGCCAGGTCGTGGAGATGCCGACCTGCGGCGCTTCCCAGCACTGTGGTTAGGGAGGCCAGCGGGACGGCTGCGAGGTCGCCTACCGTCGCCACACCGAACCGTTCGAGGCGGCGGCGGGTTGCAGGCCCAACGCCCCACAGCTCCTCGACCGGCAGTGGATGGAGGAAGGACAGCTCCGTGCCGGGCTCGACCACGACGATGCCGGCGCCCGGGACCGGACCCGAGGTGGCCGCCCGGGGTTTGGCGGCCTTGGATGCCAGCTTGGCGAGGAATTTCGTCGTAGCTACTCCGACCCCGCAGTCGAGCCCGAGCTCGGAGCGGACGCGCCCGCGTATCGCGGCCGCGATCTCGGGTGCAGGCCCGAACAGACGAATGGCGCCGGCAACGTCGAGGAACGCCTCGTCGAGGGCGATCGATTCCACCAGCGGCGTGAACGTGAGGAAGATCTCGTGGATGCGCGCGCTGTAGGCGGCGTAGAGGTCGTGGCGGCCATGGAGAAAGATCGCGTGGGGGCAAAGTCGCCTGGCCTGCACCGACGGCATCGCGGAATGGATTCCGAACGCCCGGGCCTCATAGGAGCACGACGCGACTACGCCCCGGGCTCCGCTCCCTCCGACGATGACCGGTCTGCCCCGCAGCGTGGGATCCTCAGCCATCTCGATGGACGCATAGAACGCGTCCATGTCGACGTGCAGGATCGACGCCTGGTCTCTCACAGGCGCACCACGTTGATCTCCTCGCGGGTGGCGCCGTCGATGCGGTAGCGGTACCGCCGCGTCGCCGTCCACCGTTCACCGAGCCATGCCCCCAGCGGCTCCCGCACCCACCGCGAGTTGGTGGCGAGCCGCTCGTGGCACTGCTCGAGGGCGATGTATCGGGCCGCCACCACGATGCCGTCCGGGTCGGCAGGGCGGAGCGCGCCCTCGAAAGCGACGGCGCGGTGGACCTCGACCCGGAGGTGCCAGCCCAGACCTTCCGCGATCGCCTCGACCTCATATACCGGGCCTTCCCACGCGTTGACCGTCACGCCGGTCTCCTCGTAGACCTCGCGGGTGAGGCCGTCGAGGACCGTTTCTCCCTCATGAACCTCGATGACGCCGCCGGGAGTCGACCAGTCGTGCCGGCCGTTGCGCCGGCGGTTCTCTACCAGGAGGAGGCCGCGTTCGCTCTCTATCAGTCCACTTGCCACGGTCCAGGCCCGCACGCGCCCATTCTCCACCGATCTGATGCAACCTTCCATGGCAAACTCGCCGTCGATGACTTCCCGGCGCCGACTCTCAGGGCTCCCGTCGGTGCGCTCCCGTGTACTCGGCTTCGCGGCGATCCTCGTCGGGGGCGCATGCGGTGGGCTGATCGGCTACGCGTTCGTGGCGGTGCAATGCACGGAGGCGTGCACCAACGCGGCCGGCCTCGGTCTGGTCATCGGCGCGATCGTGACGGCCACGGGAGTCGCGGTAGTCACGATCCTCACGTTGCGTGCCATGGGCGAGTGGCGTCGCATCGAAGAGGACGACCTCCTGGGCCGGCCGCGCTCTACCTCCTGACGGCGCGAACGCCGAACCGGCGGTTGGTTCTAGTGGTCGACGAGAGGGCCGAGCACCAACCGACGGAAGCCTTCGGCGTGAGAGACGCCCGCGTCCCGCCCTTCCTCTTCGGCCCGCTCCCTCACGACGGTACGGAGCCATTCGGCGCCGTCACCCAACTGGCTCTGATGGCACAACAACGCACGCGCCTTCGCTTCGACGGTCGTTGAGATGTCGACCCACACGTCGGGCTCGAGCGTCCCTGACAGGTAGACGGCACCGACCTGGTGCGCGGCACCCGTCCCCGGGAAGTACAGCGGCTGGGCCGCGGCGGGCGCCACCGCGTCGAGGGCGGCGAAACCGACGACCCGGTGATCACGGTGGTTGTAGTAGTGCTGGCCGAAGAAGACGGCGGTGGGATCCGGGCACACCACGACGGAAGGTCGCTCCCGCCGGATGATCTCGACGAGCCGACGGCGGAGGTCGACCGTGTTGTCGATCTCGCCGTCGGTGTAGCCGAGTAGCTCGTGGCCCGCGAGGCCCAGTTCGGTGGCGGCCGCTCCGACCTCTCTGGAGCGCCGCTTCGCGAGGTCGGACGGATCCTCCACGGTGTCGGCGGCGCCTTTGTCACCCTGAGTGCATACGACCAGGTGAATACGAGATCCGGCGGCCGCCCACCGCGCAAGCGTTCCCCCGCAAGAGACATCGGCGTCGTCGGGATGGGCGTACACCGCGAGTGCGCGCTCGGGAAGATCGTCGACGAGTTCGGCCATTCGGTCTTACGGGGCGGCGGCCAGCGCCTTGGCCGCTTGTTCGACGCCGGCATCGTCCACGTCGAGGTGGGTTACGAGCCGGATGACCCCTGGGGCGATCGTGTGGGCAAGCACGCCCTCGGACTCGAGGTGATCAACAACGGCCTCGGCCGCTGGCGGGCGGAAGGTGACGATGTTGGTTCGCACCATCGCGGGGTCGCAGCCCGCGTCGGGCCAACGGTCGGCGACCGCCTCCGCGAGCCGGCGGGCGCGCCGGTGGTCGTCCGCGAGCCGGTCGACCATCGTGGCGAGTGCCACTAGGCCGGCCGAGGCCACGATGCCAGCCTGCCGCATGGCCCCGCCGAGACGCTGGCGTTGCACGCGCGCCTCCGCTATCAACGCCGCCTCGCCGGCGAGGAGCGACCCCACTGGCGCGGCCAGGCCCTTCGACATGCAGCACATCACCGTCGTCGCGCGGCTCGCATACGTCGCGGCGTCGATCCCGGTGGCCACTTCGGCGTTGAAGAGCCGCGCCCCGTCAACGTGCACCGGCAGCCCTCCGGCCGCGTCGACCACGGCATCGAGCTTCTCGAGAGGCCAGGGAACGCCTCCTGCCGGCATGTGGGTGTTCTCGATGCACACGAGCACCGGCTGGGGTTGGTGGTGATTCGCGGCTTCGATCGACCAGGCCACCGCGGCGGGCTCGATTGTCCCATCGTCGTCGTCGAGGGCCTCGAACTGGACACCGGCGTTGACGGCACCTGCCCCGTTCTCATAGATCACGACGTGCTGACGCCTGCCCGCCAGCACGGTGCCGCCCGGCTGTCCGAGCAACCGCAGTGCGATCTGGTTTCCCATCGTTCCCGAAGGCACGTAGAGCGCGGCCTCTTTGCCCACTCGTGCCGCGAACGTCTCCTGCAACCGGTTTACCGTGGGGTCCTCGCCGGCACAGTCGTCACCGACCTCGGCCGCCGCCATTGCTCGCCGCATCTCGTCAGTCGGCCGCGTGACGGTGTCGGAGCGAAGGTCGACCAGGCCCACGTCGGGGGACCCTACCCGCGCGCGGTAGAACGGTCGGATGCAGGAGGAGCGCGACGGGATCGACATCGGGGCGCTGGCCGATCTCGCGGTCTCCGCCGCCGAAGGCGCCGGGGCACTGCTCCTCGGCGGCGTGCACGAAAGGCGCGCCACAGTGGAGACCAAGTCGTCGGGCACCGACATGGTGACCGAGATGGACCTCGCGGCGGAGCAGGCCGTGGTGGAAGCGATACGGGCAGAGCGGCCGGACGATGCGATTCTGGGCGAAGAGGGCGCGGCCGAAGCCGGCACGACGGGCGTCCGCTGGATCATCGACCCGCTCGACGGCACTACGAACTATCTGTACCGCCTACCGGTGTGGGCGGTCTCGGTCGCGGCGGAGGTCGACGGGGAGATAGTTGCCGGAGCGGTCCACGACCCCGTCCACCAGGAAACATTTCGGACGGTGAGGGGCGGCGGCGCCACTCTCAACGGCGGTGAGCTCAACCGCGCTAGCGGGTGGTCCCGGGAGCCGCCTGAACTCGCGACCGCGCTCGTGGCGACTGGGTTCTCCTACGATCCTGCGACGCGCCGGGAGCAGGCAGTCGCGCTCGCCGGCATCATCCACCGCGTCCGCGACGTCCGCAGGGCCGGCGCGGCCGCGCTCGACCTGTGCTGGGTCGCCGCCGGCCGTCTCGACCTGTACTACGAGAGCGGCCTGCAACCCTGGGACTGGGCGGCGG
>CAZWDB010000120.1:0-13074 GCA_964632885.1 uncultured Acidimicrobiales bacterium
TAACCGAACTTGAGGCAATAACGAACGGAATCCGTTCGTTATTGCCTCAAGTTCGGAGCTAGGGGGCGATTTCGAGGACGGTTCGGATGCCGCGGCCTGCCTTCATGTCGGCGAAGGCCTCATTGATCTCGTCCAGCGGCCGCTGCTTGGTCACCATGCCTTCGAGATCAAGGCGCCCGGCCCGCCACAACGCCAGCAGGCGGGGGAACTCGCGGTTCGGGTTGGACGAACCGAGGAAACAGCCCTTCAGCTTCTTCTCGCCCAGAGCGAACATCACCGCCGGACGGATGGTGATGGCGTCGTCCGGCCGCGGCACGCCGACACACACCGTTGTGCCGCCCGGGCGGGTGGCCATGATCCCGGTCTCGATGAGTTGGCTCATGCCGACGGCGTCGAATGCGACGTCGGCGCCGATGCCGGTGAGCTCCTGCACCTTGGGAACGACCTCGTCGGCGGTCGGGTCGATCGTTGCGGTCGCGCCGAACCCCAGCGACGCCTCTCTCCGTTCCTCCACCGGGTCGACGGCGATGATCTGGGACGCGCCGGCCAGACGGGCGCCCTGGATGATGGAGATGCCGACCCCGCCGAGGCCCTGCACGACGACGGTGTCGCCCGGTTCGACCTTGGCGGTGTTCACCACGGCCCCGACTCCCGTCTGCACCGCGCAGCCGATCACGCACGCCACATCCAGGGGCGTGTCGTCAGGCACCTTGACCGCGGCGTGCACCGAAGCGATCACTCGCTCGGCGAACGCGCCCAGGCCGACACCCGGGTACACCGGCTGTCCCGACCGGGACAGGTGGCTTGTGCCGCGCTGGCCGGCGCCACCGCGGCCACCCAGACCGCGGCAGAGCGTCGGCTCGCCGCGTGAGCAGAAGTAGCAGCGCCCACACACCGGGCGCAGCGTGAGGATCACCTTGTCGCCCGCCGCGACCTGGGCGACACCGGCACCGACGGACTCGACGGTGCCGCCCGCCTCGTGGCCGAGCACAACCGGCAGCTGGCGTCCTCCGCCGCTGTCGATGACGTGGAGGTCGGAGTGGCAGACCCCGCAATGCGAGATCCGTACCAGGATCTGACCGGGTTCCGGCTCCGCGATGTCGACGTCGTCGACAACGACCAGGTCGGACTGGGGCTTCTCGAGCAAGGCGGCGCGCATGGCCCAAACGGTATACAACCTGGCCGAACAAGCGTTACGCCACGAAGCGCGCGATACTGGCTACAGGACGCGAAGGGGGCACTGCGTTTGACCGCTGAGAGCGAACTGCAGCTCGCCACGGCGGAACGGGCCGCGCAGCTGGGGAGCTTTACGGTCGACATCGTCCACGACGTCGTTCGGACCTCGGACGAGATGTGCCGCCTCCTCGGCGTCGAGCCGGTCCCGGAGCAAACCCTCGACAAGGCGCTGGCCCGCCTCGACCCCAATGACGCCCACGGGGTGCGAACCGCGGTTGCGCGCGCCGTTGAGACCGGCGAGCCCTACGCGGTCGAGGCGCGGGTGACCTGGCCGAACGGCGAGCTTCGCTACCTGCGCGGGACGGGACAGCCGGTGGTCGACACGGCCGGCACCACGGTGCAGATCGTGGGCATCGTCCAGGACATCACCGACTCCCGCCGGGCCGAGGAGGCCCTCCGCGAGAGTGAACAGCGGTTCCGGCTCCTCGCCGAGAACGCGCTCGACGTGGTCTACCGCTATCTCCCTGCACCGGAGTCGCGGTTCGACTACATCAGCCCGTCGATCGAGCGCCTCAGCGGCTACCTGCCCGACGACTTCTACGCGGATCCCCGTCTGCCCGACCGGCTCATCCACCCTGACGACGTGGTGCTCCTCCAGCCCGACTTTCAGCCCGCACCGATCCGGGGGATCCGGAAGGACGGCTCGACGGTGTGGGTGGAGTTGCAGAGCGTGTCCATCCGCGATGACAGCGGTGTCGTCATCGCGATCGAGGGCATCGCCCGCGATGTCACCAGCCGAAAGCAGGCCGAGGACGAGCTCCGCCTACTGCAGGGCATCACGCTGGCGGTCAGCGACGCCCGCGACATGCACTCCGCCCTCGAGGTCGCGCTCGAGCGGGTGTGCGATACCACGGGATGGACCTACGGCGGCGCGTGGATCCCCAGGGGCGACGACAGCCGGCTGGTGCCGAGTCCGGCCTGGTACGGCCCCCTCGACGGCCCGCTCGACGGGTTGGACCGGGTGCGGGTCGCGACGGAGGCAATCGTTCTCGCGCCCGGTCAGGGTCTTGCCGGGAAGGCGTGGCAGGCCGGGAGCGCGCAGTGGGTTCCCGACCTCGCCCAGCTAGACGGATGCCCGCGGATGGAGATCCTCCAAGAGCTCGGTCTTCACACCGGGGTCGCGGTGCCGGTGTTCGATGACGGCCGGGTAATCGCCGTTCTCGAGTTCTTCCTGCGCGAGCAACGGTTCGAGGACGCCCACCTTCTCGAGTTGGTGTCCGGTGCCGCTGCCCAGCTCGGCCACGTATTCACCCGCCGTGAAGCCGAGGCCCGCCTCGCCCACCAGGCAATGCACGACTCGGTGACCGGGCTCGCGAACCGCGACCTGTTCATCGATCAGCTCACTCGCTCGCTCGTGCGGGCAGAGCAACTGGCTACCACGGTCGCGGTGCTCTGCATCGACATCGACGGGTTCAAACGCGTCAACGAGTCGCTCGGTCACCGCAGCGGAGACCGGCTACTTCAGTCGGTGGCCGAACGGCTTTCCAGCCTTCTGCGGCCCGGCGACGTCGTCGCGCGCCTGGCCGGCGACGAGTTCGTGGTGCTCGCCCACGACATCGCCGACGAGCACGAGGCGCTGGCGATCGCGCACCGCATCCGCGATGGTCTGGCGGCGCCCTTCGCGGTGGCCGAACGCACGGTGTATCTCAGCGCCTCGATCGGCATCACCTTTCCCGGCGACGGGCGTGCCTTGGCGGAGGCCATGGTCCACGACGCGAACACAGCGATGCACCGGGCCAAGGATGGCGTCCGCGGCACCTGTCGGCTATTCGACAAGGCAATGCACACGCGGTCGATCGAGCGCCTCGAAACGGAGCAGGACCTCCGGCTCGCGATCAGCGACCGTCAGCTTCGTCTCGTCTATCAGCCCGAGGTCGACCTCATGACCGGCGCAGTGATCGGGGTCGAGGGGCTCTTGCGGTGGCGCCATCCGGGACGTGGCGACATCCCGCCGCTCGAGTTCATCCCGCTAGCGGAGGAGACCGGCCTGATTCTGCCTATCGGCGAGTGGGTGCTACGGGAGGCGTGCGCCCAGTCGGTCCGTTGGAACCAGACGAGAGCTCCGGGCGACGAGCTCCGTGTGTGGATCAACCTATCGGCCCGACAACTCCTCGATCCGGCGGTGGTCGATCTGTTCGGGGCGGCGTTGCGCGACACCGGAAGTGCTCCCGGAACCGTCGGACTGGAGATCACGGAGAGCGTGTTGATGGACGATGCCGAGGCCGCACTGCAGACGTTGCACGCGCTGCGCGACCTCGGCCTGCGTCTCGCGATCGACGACTTCGGAACGGGGTACTCGTCCCTGGCATACCTGAAGCGCCTTCCGGTCGAGGTGCTCAAGATCGACCGGGCCTTCGTGCGAGGTCTGGGCGAGGATCCGGACGACTCCACCATCGTCGCATCGGTGATCTCTCTCGCCCACGCCCTCGGCGTCGCCGCGGTGGCGGAGGGGGTCGAGACGTGGACCCAGCTCACCGAGCTCGACTTGCTGGGATGCGACATCGGGCAGGGCTACTACTTCGCCCGTCCGGCCGAGGCGACCGAGGTGATGCTCGACAATCGGTACGGCAGCCTCCGCCGCGGCACCCTGGCCCGCGCCGGCGGCGGCGCCGATTGATCCAACCGCTCCAGCGTTACCTTGGCGGCGGTGTATCGCTTCGTTCTGCGCCCGCGGTGGTTTGTCGGTCATGTCACGGTCGGGCTCGCCATCGCCCTGATGATCAGCCTCGGTTTCTGGCAGCTTCGGCGGCTGGAGGAGCGGCGCGAGTACAACCAGAAGCTCGCCGAACGCACCGCCGCGTCCACCGCCGACGTCTCTGAACTGGCCCCGAGGGCCGAACGCGACGTCGATGCGGTCGAGTACCGGTCGGTTCGTCTGACGGGACGCTTCGACACCTCCGACGACGTGCTAGTCGGCTACCGCTCGCTCCACGGGGTGTCGGGCCATCATGTCGTGACGCCGCTCGTGCTCGCCGACGGCACGGCGGTGTTGGTGAATCGGGGGTGGGTGCCGGCCCACTTCGCCGAGGACTGGCCCGTTCCCGACGCGGCCGCGCCGCGCGGCACGGTCGAGGTCGCCGGCTACCTGCGTGCGTCGGAGACGCGCGGCTCGTTCGGACCGCGCGACCCCGACTCGGGCGAGCTCCGCCTCGTCAGCCGGGTCGACGTCGACCGGATTGCCCAACAGATCGACGAGCCGGTACGCCCCTTCTGGGTCCAGATGGAGGCGCCTGTGCCTGCCGACGGCATCCCCGCACCGGTTCCGCTGGCCGACCTCGGCGAAGGGAACCACCTGAGCTACGCCTTCCAGTGGTTCATCTTTGCCTCGGGAAGCGGAGTGGGGTGGCTGATCCTGCTGCGGGTGTCGGCGCGCCGCCGGGCCCTTGCGCGGGACGCTCCCAGCCAGGAGAATGAGGCTTCCTCGCCTCCTGTGCAAGCGCACGGGTTGAGCTGAGCTCGCGGGCACCGGCCCGCCTCCAGGTCACCGTTCCCGGAGGTCCTCGTGCCGATCCGCGCGACAACCACGTTTCGTCGTCTTGCCCTGTTCGCCCGCCTTGGGTTCGTCGCCGCCGTGGTGGTGACAGTGGCTCACGTACCCCTGGCGCGCCCTGATCCGGCTGCGGCCGAGGTAACCCGTCTCAACGGCTACGCCGCCATCGTCGATGGCTGGCGGAGCTGGTACGGCAGCTACGGGATGGGTGCGCTCGGAGCGGCGTGGTGCATCGACCACGGGATCCGGGCGCCCGACCCGGCCTTCGCTTATGTACCCACCGCGGCCGACGTGCCGCTCGAAACCAGCCGCGCCATCGCATGGGCGCTCGGCGCGCACGGCCGGTCTCCCGACCGGATCACCGCAGCTGCACTCATGCTCGCTGTTCACGACCTCATGGGAGCGCGGTATCCCTCGGGCACCCTCGACGTCGACCAGCTCACGGCAGAGCGCATGTCGGGTTTCGAGGGAGCCGAGGTAGCCGTTCTCGAGCAGGCTCGCCGTCTGAAGGCCGACGCGCTGGACCACAGCCACCTCGAAGGGCCGGTCTCGCTCCAGGCGGCGGTGGTTCCGGCCGGCCTCAGACCTGGCGAGCAGGGCGAGCTCGACCTTCACCTCACCGACCGGAATGGCGCCGGCGTCGGCGGCGTCCTGCTCCACGCCGCCGTTACCGGCGCGGTCCTGACCGGCGCGGTCGAGGCCCGCACCGACCCCGAGGGCCGGCTGCGCTTGCCTTTCGTCGCGACCGCAGGCCACAACCGGTTCGACGTCACTGGCAGCGTCCCCGATCTGCAGTTGCAGGCGTATGAGCCGACGCTCCGCCGTGCCCAGCGGGTCGCCCGGCCGGCGGTGGAGGAGGTGGGGGACTCGGTGGGGTTCACCACGCGGGCCCGCCACTCCCTCACCATCTCGAAGACGGGCGACGCGGAGGCGTATCTTCCCGTGACCGGCGCGCGTTTCGAGGTGGTTGCCGGCGATGGCTCGGTGGCGGCGGAGTTGGCGGTTGGCTCGGACGGTCAGGCGCGCGCCGAGCTGGACTCGGGGCGCTACGAGGTGCGTGAGACGGCGGCACCGGCGGGCTATACCGCCGCCGGCCCGTGGAAGGTCGACCTCACCGCAGGCGACACCGTTCTCGAGGTGCCCAACGAGGCGCGTCGCGGGTCCGCCACGATCCGCAAGATCGATGCGGTCACCGGCGAGCCGGTCGCGGGCGCCGAGTTGGTCGTCGTCTATGACGCCGATGCCGACGGCCGCTACGAGACCGAGGTCGGCATACTGACGTCGACAGCCGCTCCGGCCAACATCGCCCAGCCCCACCTGTCCGACCTGCTTCCTGGCGACTACGTCGTCGAGGAGGTCACTGCGCCGCCGGGCTACGCGCCGGCCGGCCCGACCAGTTTCACCGTCGGCTCCGGCGCGGCGGTGGAGGTCGACGTGGTGAACCGTCCCCGCTCGACGGTGGCGTTTCAGAAGGTGCCCGCCGGTGAGTACGACCAACACGCGGTGTCGTTTGCGGGCGCGATCTTCGAGGTAGCGGGTGTCGGCGAATGCACGACTGATGCTGCGGGTGCCTGCGCACTCGCCGACCACGTGCTCGATGGCGGCACCGAGTACTGCTGGCAGGAGACGCGAGCGCCTCCTGGCTGGGGCCGCTCCGAGGGCGGCTGCTTCGTGGCAACGGCCGAGCCGGGTGGTGTGCAGGTCATCGACGTGGCGGAACCGTCGCGGTACGCACCAGTGCATGCGACCAAGATCGACGCCGAGACCGGTGAGGTCGTCTCCGGCGCCGTGTACGACTTGTACCGCGTCGACGATGACCGGCTCGGACCGGCACCGGCCCGGACCGCTCCGACCGGCGCGGTCGTCCTAGAAGGCCACACGTGGGTGGGACGGGGCGAGAGCGACCCCGAGGGCCGGGTCGAGTGGCCGCTCCAGATTGCGGGCTTCACCTACTGCGCGCTCGAGCGGGAGGCGCCGCCCGGCTACCTCCTCGACACCGAGCTGACGTGCACCGACGCGGCGCTCGACCTCGACGGAGGCTCACTCGTTCTGCGTGATCACCCCGTCCCGACCGTCGTCGAGCGCACGGTGGTCGAGCGCACGGTCGTCGAGGAGAAGGTGGTCGCGCGCACCGCGGTCGAGGTGCCGGTGGTCGAGGCGCCCCTCCCGTATCGACCCGAGCTTGCCGCGACCGGCTTCGGGTCCCTCCACCTCGCTGTCGTCGGCGGTGCGCTCATCCTCGCCGGCCTCCTCCTCGCTAACTTGAGGCAATAACGATCGAATTGCGATCGTTATTGCCTCAAGTTCGGCGCTGGGTAGGGAAGGTGCGGACACGGAAGGAGCATCACATGAGTGTTTACAAGGTCATCGAACTCATCGGCACCAGCGGGAAGTCATGGGAGGACGCTGCGTCCGCGGCGGTGAAGACGGCCCGGGAGTCACTCCGTGACCTGCGCGTCGCCGAAGTGGTCGAGCAGGACATTGACCTCGACGGCGACGACCTCACCTACCGCGTGAAGCTGAAGGTCTCCTTCAAGTACGAGGGCGGCGCCTGACCAATCCGCGAACTTGAGGCAATAACGAACGGATTCCGATCGTTATTGCCTCAAGTTCGGCGCGGCGGGACTGGCATAGTTGGCGGTCATGTCAGGTCGGCCCGCGCTCGAGGTTCGGGGCCTCACGAAGGCGTTCCGTGGTCACGTGGCGGTCGACGGCGTCGAATTCTCCGTCGACGCGGGCGAGCGGGTGGCGCTCCTCGGCGCCAACGGAGCGGGCAAGACGACGACCCTGCTGATGATCCTCGGCGTGGTGAGTCCTGACGCCGGTGACGTCACCATCCTCGGTCACCGGCTCCCGGGTGGCCGGAGTGAGGCGATGCGCAACGTGGGGTTCTCGGCCGGGTACCTGCCGCTGCCAGACCGGCTGCGTGTCCGCGAGGTGCTGGGCGTCTTCGCCGACATCTTCGGCGTGGCTGACCCGGACGCGGCTATCGACCGCGCCTTGGGTCGGTTCGGCATCGCCCATCTCGGGGAGCGGATGGCCAACGAGCTGTCGTCAGGTCAGCGCACGCTGGTCGGCATCGTGAAGGCGACGCTGCACCACCCTGCCCTCCTCGTGCTCGACGAGCCCACCGCGTCACTCGATCCCGACGTCGCGCATCGGGCCCGGACAGGCCTCGAGCAGGTATGCGCCGAGGACGGCAGCTCTCTGCTCGTCACGAGCCACAACATGACGGAGGTCGAACGCATCTGCAGCCGCGTCGTGTTCCTGTCGCACGGCAAGGTCGTCGCCGACGGGCAGCCGGCGAACGTCGCGGCTCAGTTCGGACGGCAGAACCTCGAGGAGCTCTTTCTTCACCTCGCATCGGAGGAGCTGTGACCGCGACTCTGCCGGCGGCAGACTCGATCGAGTGGCGGCGCGTGTGGGCCATCGTCCGGCGTCACTCATACGTGCTCAAGCGGGGTTGGCATCGGTGGTTCGACGTCGCGGTGTGGCCGGTTGTCGACACTGTCATCTGGGGGTCGATCGGCATCTTCGTCGACCAGCAGGGCGGCGCGGCCCGGGCCGGAGCGCCTTACATGCTCTCGGGCATCCTGTTGATGCACGTCCTCTACCAGTCGAACATCTCGGTGGCGACCGGCTTCATGGAGGAGACGTGGAGCCGGAATCTCCTCAACTTCATGGTCACGCCGATCCGCGAGCGTGAATACATGGCCGGGGTGATGGTCTTCGGGCTCGTCAAGCTGGCCATGGGCCTCGGGATGGTCACGCTCGCGGCGTTAACGCTCTATTCCTTCAACCTCATGGACGTCGGCTGGGGGCTGATTCCCATAGTGGGAGTCCTCATGCTCGTCGGGTGGTGCATCTCGCTCTACGTGATCGCCTTCGTCCTCCGGTTTGGCAACGGTGCGGAGATCCTCGCGTGGGGTTTGCTGTTCGTGATCGTGGCGCTGTCGGGCGCGTTCTATCCGGTGAGCGCGATTCCCGGTCCCCTGCAGCCGGTGAGCCAGGCGTTGCCGTCGACCCATGTGTTCGAAGCGGCGCGCACGATCCTCGATGGCGACCCGCTGCCGTGGAAGCGCCTCGGATACGCGGGGGCGGGACTCGCTGTGTTCGTTCCGCTCGCGATCCTCTACCTGCGACACATGCTCAGGCTCTTCCGCTCCCGCGGCTACATCACCCGCTACACCTGAGGGAACTCGCGCCTCAGGTTGCCTCCGGGCCGGGCGTGTCGGAGGTCTCGGCTTCCTCCGGGGCGGAGCGGGCGGCAATTGCCTGCATCATCGCCATGGCGTCGGCCTCGATCGTGTCGCGCGCTCGCAACAGGATCAGAGTGCCCACGAAGATCGGTGGGGTCACGATGTAGTAGGCGCCCAACAACGACGTGAGGTCAGACAGCGCACCGACGAGCGGGGGAGCGAGCGCGGTGCCGAACACCGTCGAAACGAGGGCGAAGGCCGACACCCCCACGCCGCGGGACTCGGCGGGAATCACGTCCATCATCGAGGCTCGGAGGCCGGGGAAGGCGCTGGCGATGGCGAACACGCCACCAACCTGCATGGCGACCCGGACGGGAATAACCGGCACGTTGAAGGAGAGCAGGAACGTCGCGGTGCACACCATGATCCCCGCAGCTACCACGACGATGCGACCGCCCCGGACCCGCCCGTAGACACGGTCGGCGATCGACCCTCCCCACAGCGTTCCGACGACGCCGCCCAGGGTCAGCACGCCCGCGGTGACGCCCGCGGCCTGGGCGGGCGACATGCCGGAATAGCGCTCGTGGTACACGGTGAGCCAGTAGCCCACGCCCGACACGGTGAAGAGCAGTGTGCCGACGCCGACGAGGATGTAGCGCATGGTGCGGATGCCGAAGATCATGCGGAGCTCGCTCACGAGCTCTCGCAATGCGACGGTGAAGAACTCCCGCGGCGACATCTGGGCCGCGATCGGCTCGCGTGCAGTGTCCGCGGTCACTCCTTCGGCTTCCCCTCGCAACGGCTCCCTGAGGCGGAACACCAAGAATGCGAGGAGCGAGCCCGGCATCCCGACGAGAAGGAAGGCCCACCGCCAGCCGAGTGCGGCCCCGACGAAGCCGCCGAGCCCGATGCCGAGTCCGCCTCCGGCGGTGGCCGCGATCTGCTGCCACGAGAAGATGCGCCCGCGGACCTTGGCCGGGTAGTAGTCGCCCAACAGCGAGGTAGACGCCGGATCGTCGATCGCCTGGCCGAAGCCGAGGGATGCCCGGGCACCGAACAGCGTGACGAAGTTGATGGCCGCCGCGGACAACGCGCTCAGTGCGCTCCACGACAGCAGCGTCCAACCGATGATGTTGGTGCGTTTGAAGCGGTCGGCGACCCAGCCCGCCGGGATGGTGGCGATGGAGTTGACGAAGATGAATGCGAAGCCGAGTGACCCGAGCTGGAAGTCGGACAGGCCCCACTCGTCCTTGAGCAACGGCAACACGCCACGTAGGACGCTCATGTCGACTTGGTCGATGATGCTGACCAGCGCCAGTACGCCGAGAGGGCCGACGGTGTAGGAGTCACCGTCCTTTGCGCGGATTCGCACGCCGGGAGCCTACGAAACGTGGGACCCGGCGGCAATAACGACCGTGGCCGTTCCTCGCTACCGCGCTTCTCCTTCGCGGAGGGCGGCCAGGTAGGTGATGCGGACCGCGAGAGCCTGGCGCAGCTCGCCGACGGCTTCGTCGAAGAACTCCTCGCGATAGGCCGGATCGGTGAGTACGTACACGGTGAAGTACAGCCCGGAGAACGTGCCGAGGAACGCCGCCACCCGCAACAGGTCCTCGGTAAGCCGGTAGGAGTGCCTTCCGGTGTCGAGGGTCGCCAAGACCGTCGGGTCGGTGCCGGTCCACGACGCGATCGTGGACGTGGAGACGGCGAGCACCCCGAACAGGACGAAGAAGGCGGCGATCGTTGTCGTCACGATGAGGATCTGCATCGCCGCCGCGAACAGCGCCACCAGTCCCGCGTTGAGCCACTGGGCACGGGAGAGGGAGGGGTGGTCGGGGCCGTACTCCACGTCAAGATCAGCCGCAGGCGTGCCCGCGCTGAGGTGCCGGATCTCGGCCGCATCCGAGAATGACGACAGCTCGCCGATCTCCCGCGGGAGGCGAGTGACGACGAACACGACACCCACCACGACGAAGAGGCCCAGGGTCAACCCGAACGGCCAGCCGTACAAGCTGGACGCGACCTGCCATACCTCGGCGTTGATGAACAGGAAGGTCACGAAGAGGAGTAGGAGAGGGAGGGCGCGCACAAGCAGGTTCCAGAGCGACGCCAGCTCGTGTCGGAGCCGGCGGCCGGCCCATGCCGTCATGGGAATGAGCCCGTAGCTGGTGACTACGTAGATGAGTCCCAGGAGCACGGCGTTGGCGAGACTGGTGGCCGCTGCCGCGACCAACTGGCCGCCGAACACGAGCGGAAGGACTGCCGGGCCGAATACGAAGATCGCGAGTTCGACGGATCCGACGTCCTCGGGCCGGGCGAACGGCCGCCGGCCGCGGGCCAGGTTGGCGCCTCCCCAGATGCCAAGAAGCAGGCCGAATCCGCCCACCGCGGCGAGCGCGTTCGCCCACACCGGCCAGGCCAGGTTGAGGGCACCGATCATCTCGAAGAGAAAGACGATCGTCAGTGCGGGCACAGCGCGCGTGAAGATGTCTCGTGTCGCGCTGTAGCCGTCGATGAAGTGAGGCAGGCCGCGTGCGACGAACCACCGCTCGGTGAGCTCGATGTCGCGGCGGCGGGCACTCGTTGGCACCGGACCAGTGTTCCCGCCCCGCGGCCCGCGGAGGTGGAATAGGGTCGACCTCCGTGAGCGCGCGTCGCCGGTCATGGTGGGGTTGGGGCTGGGAGGACGAAGCCCTGCCCGAGGACCAGGTTGCCGGTCTTGCCGAGATGGCATCGAAGCGAGCGGGTGTGGACATCGTCGCACGCCACCCTCGCGACCCAGACGAGCTCGACCTCCGTGCGCCGCGGGTCGCGCCCCCCGACCGGCTCGCATCGATCTGCTCGACCACGGCGTACGACCGGGCGAGCCACAGCCTCGGCAAGGCATACCGCGACGTGGTTCGCGCCCTTCGAGGCGAGATCAGCAACCCGCCGGACGTCGTCGCGTACCCGAACGATGAGGCCGAGGTCGTGGGGCTGCTCGACTGGTGCGCCGACGCCAATGTGGCGGCGATTCCGTACGGCGGCGGCTCGTCGGTCGTAGGCGGCGTCGAGCCCGACGTCGGAGACGACTACCGGGGTGTCGTTTCTATCGACCTGTCGAGGCTCGACCGCGTTATCGAGATCGATCCAACGTCACGCGCCGCGCGGATCCAGGCGGGAGTGATGGGCCCCCACCTCGAGGACCAGCTTCGTCCTCACGGCTACACGCTCCGCCACTTCCCCCAGTCGTTCGAGTTCTCGTCGCTGGGTGGCTGGCTGGCGACGCGCAGCGGGGGTCACTACGCGAGCGTCTACACCCACATCGACGACTTCGTCGAGTCGCTACGGGTCGTGACCCCAGCCGGGCCCGTGGAGTCGCGGCGGTTACCGGGGTCGGGCGCGGGTCCGTCTCCTGACCGCCTGTTCCTCGGCTCAGAAGGGTCCTTGGGCATCATCACCGAGGCGTGGATGAGGCTCCAGGATCGCCCCGTCTTCCGCGCTTCGGCCGGCGTCCGGTTCGATGACTTCTTGGCCGCGGCGGGCGCGGTCCGTGCTCTGTCGCAGTCGGCGCTGTTCCCCACCAACTGCCGGCTCCTCGACGCGGGCGAGGCGCGGGGCGCGGGAGTCGAGGACGGGAGCTCTCTCCTCGTGCTCGGATTCGAATCGGCCGACCACCCGGTGACGGCGTGGATGGAGCGAGCGGTCGAACTGGCGAAGGACCACGGCGGAGTGTTGCCCGACGGCGTGCGCTACTCAGGACCCGACGAGGATGCCCGTGCGGCGAACCAAGAGGGCGCGGTCGGTGCGTGGCGGTCGTCGTTCATGCGGGCGGCCTACGGCAGGGACGCGATGGCGCGGGTCGCGGGGATCGCGGACACGTTCGAGACGGCATGCACCTGGGATGCCTTCGAAGACCTCCACTCCCATGTCGTCGAGGAGGTGCGACGAGCGGTGACCGACGTATGCGGGGCCGGGCGCGTGTCGTGTCGCTTCACCCACGTGTACCCCGACGGTCCCGCGCCCTATTTCACGGTCAGCGCCCAGGGGCGTCCGGGTGTCGAACTCGAGATGTGGGACGCGATCAAGGCTGCCGCGTCGGAGGCCGTCGTCCGCCGCGGCGGCACGATCACCCACCACCACGCGGTCGGGCGTGATCACATGCCGTGGTAC
>CAZWDB010000121.1:0-12852 GCA_964632885.1 uncultured Acidimicrobiales bacterium
GCCATCGACAAGATGACGGTGATCTCCACCGACGGCGCGTCGTCGATCACCAAGTCGGTCGCCAACAACCTCGAACAGGGCCTCCAGATCGGTTCCGACCTCACCGGCCTCGACCTCCGCGAGCTCTTCACGCGCATCGCGCGCGACCGCGAGAGAGAAGCCACCGCCACCTGATTCCGAGTTGCTTTGCGGCCTGAACCACGCACATTTTGTGGTTCGGGCCGCAAAGCAACGGGTGGGAACGGCTGGGAACGGGGGTGGGCCTCAGTTGATGCGTTTTTCGCGGCCGGCCCACTCCTTGTCGCGGAGCACGAACTTTTGGACCTTGCCGGTGGAGGTCTTCGGCAGCGTGCCGAACTCGATGGCGTCCGGGCACTTGAAGTGGGCGAGTTGGTCGCGGCAGAACGCGACCAACTCTTCCTCGGTCACGCCGGACGACTCGGGCTTGAGCGTCACGAACGCCTTGGGCCGTTCGCCCCACCGCTCGTCGGGCACGGCGATGACCGCGCACTCGAGTACGGCGGGATGCTTCGCGACGGTCTGCTCGACCTCGATGGTCGAGATGTTCTCGCCGCCGGAGATGATGATGTCCTTGGCGCGGTCGCGTAGCTCGATCGAGCCGTCGGGATGCCATACCGCGAGGTCGCCGGAATGGAACCATCCGCCCCGGAATGCCTCGGCCGTCGCGGCATCGTCGGCGTAGTAGCCGGCCATCACGTTGTTGCCGCGCATAACGACCTCACCCATGGTCGCGGCATCGCGGGGCACGTCGTGCATGTCGTCGTCGACCACCCGTACGAGGTCGGCATGCACGTAGGCCTGACCTTGCCGGGCCATCAGGCTCGCCTGGGCGTCGGCGGACTCGTGGGCCCATTCCTCGTGCCACTCACACACGGTGTGGGGCCCGTAGGTCTCCGTGAGTCCATAGACGTGAATCGGGCGCAGGTTGAGGCCCTTCATCTGGCCGAGCAGCGTGGGTGACGGCGGCGCTCCTGCCACGCATACGGTTACTTCCCGATCGAGGGAATGAGCCTTGGCGTGGTTCACCACACCGATCTGCACGGTCGGCGCGCCGTTGTAGTGCGTCACGCCCTCGCCGTCGAGGAGCTCCCAGATTCGGTCGAAGTCGACTCCTCGCAAACACACATGACGCGCACCCACCGCGGTGACGCCCCACGTGAAGCACCATCCGTTGCAGTGGAACATCGGCAGGGTCCACATGTAGACCGACTCCGGCTGCATGCCGGTCTCGATGACTTCCCCCAGGGCGTTGAGGTAGGCGCCCCGGTGGGTGTACATCACACCCTTGGGACGGCCCGTCGTGCCCGAGGTGTAGTTGATCGAGATGGGCTCCTCTTCGTCCTCGAGCCAGCTCTCGACGGGATCGGTCGAGCCCCGGGCGAGAAAGTCTTCGTAGGGGTCACCGGGCGCGCCGGTGTCCGTGATCCGGATGACTTCGAGGCCATCGAGGGTGAGCGGCTCGATCACCGGCTCGAGCTCGTGGTCGACGAAGAGGAACTTGGCGCCCGAGTGCTCGAGGATGTAGCCGACCTCTTCCGAGCTCAAGCGGGTGTTGATCGCCACCAGCACCCCGCCCGCGGCCGGTATGCCGAAGTGGGCTTCGAGCATCGGCGGGATGTTCGGGCACAGGAACGCCACCCGGTCGTGCTTCTCGAGCCCGGCGGCGCGCAGCGCGGAGGCGAGGCGGTCGACCCGCTCCTCGAACTGGCGATACGTATACCGCCGGTCGCCGTGGACGATCGCCACCTTGTCGGGGAACACATACGCGTTCCGGCGCAGGAAGCTCACCGGTGTGAGCTCAGTCCGCGACACCTTTCCGGCCGTTCCAGCCATCACCACCTCCGTCTCGACGAACTTGAGGCAATAACAGTCGAATTCCGATCGTTATTGCCTCAAGTTCCGGGTCAGGGAAGGGGAACAGACTCCCACAGCTGGCGCTCTTCCTCCATCGGGGCGTCGACGACGGCGCACTCCCGGTCGAAGTGCATGGTGGCGCGCCGGCCGGGCTCATAGCGCGGCCACTCGGGAAGGGCGCCGGTGTTGGGATCGCCGCCGCGGACGAAGGCGAGCCATGCGTCCTGCACGCTTTCGCTCAACGTGGCGGCGTGCTCGTCGTCGCCGATGAGATGCACGAGCGCGTCGTCGTAGGTGCCGAACACGAACGGGATCTCGACGGCGTGGCACGCGCCGAGCACGCCGCCCATACCGCTGGCCTTCCACCCGAAGAGGTACATCCACACCGGCTGGTGGGCACCGTGCGCCTCGGCGCAGCGGATCGAGTGTTGCCGAAAGGTGCGGTCGGTCGAGGCGGCGAACCAGACCTCGGCGGGCGCGTCGGGCTCGCCCCGAGCCCGACGGGCCGACGCGTAGATCTCGGCGACCTTGTCGGGGGACGGCCCCCCGTCGGGCATCAGCCCCGCCAGCCGCTGACCGAGTTGCTCCTCGGTGAGGTCGGCGGTGCCCGGCGTGAGGGCCCCGAATAGCTTGGACTCGTCGACGGTCGTGCCGACGATGACGGGCACGGGGGCCTCGCCCCGGGCGATGACGTCGAGAGGCCGGGCGGTGATCACCTCGCCGTCGACAACGGGCCCGAGCGAGCCGCCGCTCGCGAGCAGCCCGCCGCCGCCACCATTGCCGCCACCACCCCGGCCACCGCCCGACGCCGCCGTGCTGTAGCGGCTGTTGGCGTCGAGCAGGTCGTCGAGGGTGACGTCGCGGAGCCGGGCCGGCTCGGAGGCATCGAGGTCGAGTTCGCCCAGGATCCCCGCGGTGGTTGACGCGGCCGCCGCCGCGTCCATCGACACCGAGTAAGTGCTCTCGAGGATCGCGCGGTGGAACAGACCACGTGCCCGCGGTGCGGCCAGCATGCACTCGATGCTCTTGGCCCCAGCCGACTCGCCGAAGACGGTGACGTTTGACGGATCGCCACCGAATGCGCCGACGTTCTCCTGCACCCACTCGAGGGCGGCCATCTGGTCCTGGATGCCGAGGTTGACCGCACCGATCTCGGGCGCATGTAGGAAGCCGAGGACGCCGAGGCGGTAGTTCAGGCTGACGACGACGACGTCACCTCGCGCCGCGAGCTTGGCGCCGTCGTAGCCCGGCGATGCGCCGGTGCCGAGGCGGAAGATCCCGCCGTGCACCCACACCATGACAGGACGGCGCTCGCCGTCGGCCTTTGGCGTCCAGACGTTGAGGTACAGACAGTCCTCGCTCGTCGGCAGGCCTGCGGGCGTGAAGAGGACGCCGAAGACGCTGCGACGGTTGCCTCCCTGCTGGTTCTGGCGGTTGCCCTGCGGGCACGCCGGACCGAACGTGCGGGCATCGCGCACCCCTTGCCACGCGGCGGGCGGTGCGGGGGGTGCGAAGCGGCGCTCGCCTTCCGGTGGCGCGGCGAACGGGATGCCGCGGAAGACGGACACGTCCCCTTGCTGCTCGCCCCGCAGCCGGCCGTAGCTCGTCGCGACTTCGACGGTCTCCGGTTCGACCGTCTCCGGCTCGCCCACGCTCACATCCCTTGAGCGATGGCGGTGTCGAGGGTGAACTCGTAGTAGGTGATCGCTTCGCTCATCGCGAAGCGTTCCCGGACGAATTCGATCTTGGGGTCCTTGGCTTCGACCGACTCGCGGCTGAGGTTGGCGCCGAGAGCCGGCCACCGCATGACGAGGGGTGCCCGCCGGCCGCCGCGGGCTGCGACCGTCTCGCCGAGCAGATCGGGTTTGGCTTTGAGCATCCATAGGAAGGTGTCGGCCAGGCTCCGGACGGCGTCGGTCGGCTTGTTGGAGCGGAGCTGCTGGTGGGCCTCGGTGAGCCGGGTGCGGAGCTCCTCGTCCTTGATCTTGTCGAGCTTCTGCATGACAAGGACCTCAGATCGACGAGTTGACGGCGTAGTCGACGCCCGCGAGCTGCTTCTCCCGCCAGGGCTTGTGCTCGGCTTCGTGGCGCTCCTTGAACTCCGGCAGCACGTTCTTTCCGAAGCGTTCGATCGACTCCATGATGTGTTCGTGTTTCCGGTCGCCGCACTGGGCGACGAGGATCAGGGCGTCGAGGTGGTTGTCCTCGTAGGCCTTGATGTTGTTTCGGATCGTCTCCTCGGTTCCCACCGCGGTGCGGCCCTGGGCGGCCCGGAACAACGCCCGTTGCACCTCGTCCTCCGGCTCGGCCTTCGCCGCCGCTGCCTCGGCCTGAGCCTTCTGCGTCTCGAGGTAGTCGCGGTAGACGTTGTGCTGGCCGGGCGGGTGCTTCGCTCCGGTGACCGGGTTGTAGTAGTAGCCGAGCGAGTAAGAGAAGAAGCCGGGCCCGTTGGCGCTCCGCACGTGGGCCTCTTCGTCGGTGTCGCCGATCATGAAGGTGGAGAGCACCGCCAGGGCCGGGTTGATGGCGTGGCCGATCGGGAAGCACTCCTCTCGCACGAGGCGCCAGTACTCCTCGGCCCGCTCGCCCAGCTCATCCGGTGTCTCGAAGCCGAACCCGAGTGACCCGATGCCGAGGCGACCGGCGACCATGGTGGTCTCCCGGCGCGACGCCGCGACCCACAGCGGCGGATGGGGCTGCTGCACCGGCTTGGGAATGACGTTGCGGGCCGGCATCGAGAAGAACTCGCCCTCGTAGCCGGGGTAGGGCACCGAGGTCATCATGTTGGTGATCTCGCGAGTGGACTCCTCCCACATCGCCTTCTTGAGGCCGCGGTCGACGCCGAAGCCCCCGAGTTCCATCTCCGATGAGGACTCGCCCGTGCCGAACTCGACCCGCCCGTTGCTCAGGATGTCAAGGGCGCTGATGCGCTCGGCGGTGCGGGCGGGATGGTTGTAGCCGGGAGGCGTCAGGACGATGCCGTGCCCGAGCCGGATGTTCTTGGTGCGCTGGCTGAGCGCAGCCATCATCATCTCCGGCGCGGACGAGTGGGAGTACTCCTCGAGGAAGTGGTGCTCGACCTCGAAGACGTAGTCGAAGCCGAGGCTGTCGGCCAGCTCCACCTGCTCGAGCATCTCGTGGTAGATGCGCTGTTCGGCGCCTGGATCCCAGTCGTCGCCATCGGCGGCCTTGGGCAGTTGCAGCTCGTAGAAGAGCCCGAACTTCATGATGTCCTCCGGTCGGTGCGGTCGGTTCTCGCGGTGCGGTCGGTTCTCGCGGTGCGGTCAGTGCTTGCGGTGCGGTCGGTGGTTGCGGCGCCTGCGGCGGGGCCACCGCCGAGGCCGAGCCCGCCGGGCGGCGGCTCCTCGTCGAGGATCGCCCGCATGCGCGCCTCGACCTGCGGCTTGATCATGTCCGGATGGGTGAGCACGTAGAAGCGGTCGGTGCGGATGGCGTCGACGACCATCCCGGCCACCTCCGCCGGCGGCATGCCCTGCTCGAGGAACCGCTCCTGCATCACCTGCCGTCGCGCCACCATGCCGGCGGCCACTTCCCGGCCCTCGTTCCGGAGGTGGTCGGGACGGTTCCGGTCGCTCGTGACGATGTGGGTGGCCACCATCCCCGGACACAGCAGCGACACGCCGATGTTGGCCCCGGCCGCCTTGAGGTCGTGGTGGAGACCCTCGGTGAGACGAGCGACCCCGTGCTTGGTGACCCCGTAGATCGAACCCCCGCCGGTCGACAGACCCAGCACCGACGAGGTGTTGATGACGTGGCCCTCCTCGCCGTGCTCGAGGATCAGCGGAACGAACGCCTGGATGCCGTGGACGACCCCCATGAGGTTGACGCCCAACGTCCAGGCCCAGTCGCGGGTGGTCGTCTCCCAGATGGCGCCCCCGCCCCCGCCGCTGACGCCGGCGTTGTTGCACACGACATGTACCGCGCCGAAACGCTCGATCGTGGCCGCGGCCAGCGCGTCGACCGATTCCCGGTCGGCTACGTCGGTCTTGACGCCGAGCACCTCGCCGCCGTCGGCCGCGAGCTCCTTCTCGGCCAAGGCGAGGGCTTCGTCCTCGACGTCGGCCAGGACGACCTTCATGCCTTCCGACACGAAGCGACCGGCAAGTCCGCGGCCGATGCCGCTGGCGGCGCCGGTCACCACGGCGACCTTGCCGGAAAGCTGTTCCATGGTTCCCCCCAGGGTGCGCTTGTGACCGCCCACCGTAGTTGGGCCCCTTCTCCCGCCCCAACTTGAGGCAATAACGAACGGAATCCGTTCGTTATTGCCTCAAGTTCGGCGGGAACTAGGTTGCAGAGAGATGGCTCGTCGCCTAGCGCTGTTCCCGACGTGTGTGGTCGACACTGTCGCGGCCGACGTAGGTGTGGCCGCGTATCGCGTGCTGCGGCGCCTCGGCTACGAGCCGGACGTGCCGAAGGCGGCCACCTGTTGTGGACAGCCGGCGTGGAACGCCGGCTTCGCGGACGAGGCGGCCACCGTGGCACGCACGACCCTCGCGGCGCTGCAGCAGGGCGACGACGACATCTGCGTGCCGGCCGGCAGCTGCGCCACGATGATCCGCGTCTTCTGGCCCGAGTTGTTCGAGGTGGTCGGGGACCACGACGCGCGCGACCGGGCGATCGCGCTCGCGGGCCGGGTGAAGGAATTCTCGGAGCTGGTCGCCTCACACCGCGATGAGCTCGAGGGCACCTTGAAGGCAACCGTCGCCTACCACCATTCGTGCCACATGTTGCGCGAGCTCGGCATCGAGGAGGCGCCGAATTCGGTGCTCGAGTCCCTCGACGGATGCGGCATCGCGGAGTGGTCCGCGGCCCAGCGGTGCTGCGGTTTCGGCGGGCTGTTCTCGGTCAGGCAGCCGGAGACTTCGATCGCGATGGCCGACGACAAGCTCGACGCGCTGGCCGACACCGACGCCGAGATGCTGGTCGGTTGCGACCAGTCGTGCCTGATGCATCTCGAAGGACGCATGGTCAGGCGCGGCCAGACCGTGCCGGTGCGTCACCTCGCCCAGGTGCTCGACGAGGCCATGCCAGGCTGATGGCGGAAGGGACTTTGGTCGGCACGACGCTGCGAACCCGTTCCAAGACGGCGCTCGCCGACAGCCACCTCCACGACGCGATGGCGAAGGCGACCGACCGGTTCGCGCTGGGCCGAGGGCTCGCGACGATGTCGGTCAACTGGGAGGAGCTGCGCGACGGCGCGCGGGCGCTACGCACCCGACTGCTCGCCCGACTTCCCGAGCTGCTCGCCCAGCTCGCCGACAACGTCGAAGCGCAGGGCGGCCATGTGTTCTGGGCCGCCACCGCCGAAGAGGCCAACGCCTACGTCACCGACCTGGCTCGCCGTAAGTCGGCCCGGCTGGCGGTGAAGTCGAAGTCGATGGTCACCGAGGAGATCCACCTCAACGACGCGCTGGCGGCGGCGGGCTGTGACGCGGTCGAGACCGACCTCGGTGAGTGGATCATCCAGCTCGCCGACGAGACTCCGAGCCACATCGTCGCCCCCGCGGTCCACAAGACCCGCGGCGACATAGCCGAGCTCTTCAGTAAGAGGGCGGGACGTCAGCTCTCCGACGACCCCGCGGAGCTGTGCGCCTACGCGCGCGAGCAACTCCGCGAGAAGTTCCTGACGGCTGACATCGGCATCTCCGGATGCAACTTCGCCATCGCCGAGACCGGCACGGTGTTGCTCGTGACCAACGAGGGCAACGGTCGCATGGTCACCTCCGTTCCCAAGACGCATGTCGCCGTCATGGGCATGGAGCGCATCGTGGAGACGTGGGAGCAGCTCGACCTCATGTTGAGCCTCCTCGTCCGAGGGGCAACCGGCCAGGCCCTCTCCACCTATGTCACCTCGGTGACGGGCCCGCGCCGCGACGGTGAGGTCGACGGACCGGACGAATTCCATCTCGTGATCCTCGACAACGGACGGTCCGACCTGCTCGGCACCGAATACCAGGAGATGCTGCACTGCATCCGGTGCGGTGCGTGCCTCAACGTCTGCCCCGTTTACCGCCAGATCGGCGGCCACGCCTACGGATGGGTCTATTCCGGCCCGATGGGCGCGGTGCTGACGCCGCTGCTGCACAAGGCCGAGGAAGCGGGCGAGTTGGCCGGCGCATCCACGCTCTGCGGCGCGTGCTGGCAGGCGTGTCCGGTGAAGATCCCGCTTCAGGACATGCTCCTCGCCCTGCGCCGCGACAAGGCCGAGCACGCGGGACCCGCCGAGAAGGCCGCGTGGCGAGCCTGGGCGGCGGCGTGGAGCCGGCCGTCCAGCTATGGCGCCAGCACCCGGCTCACGACTACCGCCAGCCGGATGCTGCCGGAGTGGATGGCCCCGAGGGCGTGGACGTCGGGACGGGAGCTGCCCCGGCCGCGGCAGCGGGTGAGCTTCCGCCGGCTCGTCGAACGAGGCGAGGTCTGAGTGGAGCGCGCTCAGTTCCTCGCGCGGATCGAGCAGCGCCTGAAGGTCGCGCCGCCCGCCAACCTTCCGCATCCGCTGCCCGACGTCGAGGGCGTGCCAGACGTCGTCTACACGCGGCCCATCGGCGAGCCGGTCGAGGCGTTCGTGCGCGTGGCAGGTCAGGTCGGTAGCACCGTCCGCACGATCGCCGACGACGAAGGCCTCGAGACGCTCCTCGACGAGGTGCTCGAAGCCGAGAACGTCACGGCCGCCACGGTCTCCGCCGATCCCGAGACCGAAGGAGTGGCCGAAAGGCTCGGGCACCGCGGCATCGAAGTCGTCCCCTTCGACAGCCCCCAGGCCATATCCGAAGTCCAACTCGGGATCGTGGGCGCGGCGTACGGCATCGCGGCCACCGGTTCC
This sequence comes from uncultured Acidimicrobiales bacterium, assembly GCA_964632885.1. Taxonomy (GTDB): domain Bacteria; phylum Actinomycetota; class Acidimicrobiia; order Acidimicrobiales; family CAZWDB01; genus CAZWDB01. The sequence continues at coordinate 8,720 of CAZWDB010000121.1, forward strand.
GCCGTGTTCGACGCCCGACGCGCCGGCGGGCGGACAGCGTCCCTCGTGCCCCCGGCAATCCTGGTGCTTCTCCGCTCGTCGCAGGTGCTCAGCGGTCCGAGCGACCTCTTCCGTTCGATCGGCGACCGGTTTCCCGAGGGCGTGCCGTCGCAGTTCGTGCTGGCGAGTGGACCCAGCCGCACGGGCGACATCGAGCTGGTGCTCACCATGGGGGTGCACGGGCCCCGTTCGGTCTGGGTGGGTGTTTTGCTCGACGGTGAGCACTGATGCCACCGAGTGACAGAGTCGAGGCGCTCGTCGGCGAGCTGACCCTCGAGGAGAAGGTGGCCTTGCTCGGGGGCACCGACAACTGGCACGTGCCGGCGGTCGATCGTGTCGGGATCCCTGCGTTCAAGATGACCGACGGTCCGAGTGGCACGCGGGGCGCCTTCTTCACCGGTGGGCCCGCGTCGACGAACGCTCCGTGCGGCACCGCGCTCGCCGCGACCTTCGACACCGGAGTGGTTCGCGACGTCGCCGTGGAGCTCGGGAAGGAGGCGCGCAGTAGAGGAGCGCACCTGTTGCTGGCGCCGACCGTCAACATCCACCGCTCGCCGCTGGCCGGACGCAACTTCGAGTGCTATTCGGAGGATCCGTTCCTGGCGGCGCAGATGGCCGTCGCGTACATCGACGGTGTCCAGGGCCAGGGTGTGGGCGCGACGGTCAAGCACTTCGTCGCCAACGACTCCGAGTTCGAACGGTTCTCGATCAGCTCCGACGTCGGCGAGCGGGCGCTGCGCGAGATCTACCTGGTGCCGTTTGAGGCGGCCGTCAACCAGGCGGGTACCTGGGCACTCATGTCGGCCTACAACCGTCTCAACGGCACGCACTGCAGCGAGCACGAGTGGCTGTTGACCACGTTGCTGCGAGAGGAGTGGGGCTGGGACGGCCTCGTCGTCAGCGACTGGTTCGGAACTCACTCGACCGCGGCTGCGACCAACGCGGGACTCGACGTGGAGATGCCAGGTCCGCCCGCGCACCGCGGCGACAAGCTGCTCGCCGCCGTCGAGGAGGGAGAGGTGGCCGAGGAGACGATCGACACCCATGTGCGCCGCGTGCTCGTCGCGGCGGAGCGCACCGGCGCCCTCGACGGCGAGGGCCTGGGCGAGGAGCGCGGCGACGACCCGTCCGAGAGGCGCGCGGTGATGCGCGCCGCGGCGGCCGTGTCTACCGTCCTGCTGAAGAACGATCCTGTCGCGGGCAGCCCGCTGCTGCCGCTGGAGCCGTCCTCGTTGTCTGCCGTCGCGGTGATCGGCCCCAACGCCGACGTGGCGATGACGCAGGGCGGAGGGAGCTGCCACGTGTGGCCCCACTACACCGTGAGCCCCCTCGAAGGCATCCTGCTGCAGGCGGGTGAGGAGGTCGACGTGCGCTTCGCGCCGGGCTCGGTTGTGGCGCGTACCTCCGCTCCCCGCGTCGACCTTCGCCAGCTGCGGGCGGCCGACGGTTCGCCCGGATACACCATCTCCTACTTCGCGCCGGGGGGTGACGAACCGGTACTGACCACGTCGTCGCCGCGGTCGTACTTCCGCTGGGTCGGTTCGTTCGCGCCTGAGGTCGACCCGGCGTCGTGGTGGGCGCGGATCACCACTGCGTTCACTCCCGACGACGACGGTCCACATCTCCTCGAGCTGCGCGGTGCGGGACGCATGCGACTGTTCGCGGCGGGTGAGCTCGTCGCCGACGGTTGGGAGACCGCAGGACGCCAGCGGGTCGGCGCCAACCTCGATCTGGTCACTGGGTCACCGATCGACCTCGTAATCGAGTACGAGCCGTCCGCGGACGGCGCGGCCCTCGAGCTGCGACGCCGGTCCCCCGACCGCACCGGACTAATCGAAGAAGCGGCCGCCGCGGCGCGTGCCGCCGACGTCGCGGTCGTTGTCGTAGGCACCGGGCCCGACTGGGAGACCGAAGGTCGCGACCGTGAGGGCATGGAGCTTCCCGGCGACCAGGGCGACCTCGTGCGGGCCGTGTCGGCGGCGAACCCCCGCACGGTTGTGGTCGTCAACTCCGGCGCGCCCGTCGCGATGGACTGGGAACCGGACGTGGCTGCGATCGTGCAGTGCTGGTTCGCCGGACAAGAACTCGGCAACGGCCTCGCCGACGTTCTCTTCGGCTCGGTCAACCCCTCTGGCCGGCTGCCGACGACGATCCCACGACGGCTCGAGGACACGCCCGCGTACGTCAACTACCCGGGCGAGTTCGGCCATGTCGCCTACGGTGAGGGCATCTTCGTCGGCTACCGCTGGTACGACGCTCGCGACCTTCCGGTCCGCTTTCCGTTCGGGCACGGCCTGTCGTACACCACCTTCGACTACGGCCCCCTCTCCGCGGTGTCCTCCGGCGACACCGTCACCGCCACTCTGACCGTTGCCAACCGCGGCCCCCGGGCAGGCGCCGAGGTGGTGCAGCTCTACGTCAGCGACGTCGAGGCATCCGTCGCCCGCCCGCCGAAGGAGCTGCGCGCGTTCATCAGGATCCATCTCGAGCCCGGTGAGAGCAACGATGTCGTGTTCACCCTCGACGACCGCGCCTTCTCGTTCTGGGACCCGTCTCTGTCCGCGTGGCGGGCGGAGCCCGGCGCGTTCGAACTGATCGCCGGGGCATCGTCGGCCGACCTTCGCTCCCGGGCGACGGTGACGAGGACCTGATGCCGCCGATCCACGAGCGTCTCGCCGCCGTCCGCGCGCGTCTCCCGCACCGGCCGACCGCCGACGAATTCGGCGAGGTGGTTGCGAGCGGAGCCCTCGTGGTTGACATCCGGCCGGTGGAACAACGACAGCGCGACGGCGAGCTTCCCGGCGCGGTCGTGATCGACCGCAACGTCCTCGAGTGGCGGCTGGACCCCGCGAGCGAGTCGGGGCTCGATGTAGTCGGGTCCTATGACGACGTGATCGTCGTCGTGTGCAACGAGGGCTACTCGTCGAGCCTCGCGGCGGCGTCGCTGCAGGAGCTCGGTCTACGGAACGCCACCGACCTCGACGGCGGCTTCCAGGCGCTTCTGGCCCAGGGAGCGGTGCAACGAAAGGAGATGTGCTGATGGCAAGCGTGTTGATCCTCGGAGGCGGTTTCGGTGGGCTGGCGGCCGCCCACGAGCTACGGGCGTTGCTCGGTGACGGCCACGAGATCACGGTGATCGACCAGAGCCCGCACTTCTACATGGGTTTCGCCAAGCTGTGGGACCTGGCCGGCACGCGTCCGCTCGCAGATGGAACCGTCGCGCTGTCGCGCCTGGAAGCCAGAGGCATCCGCTTCCGGCAATCGACCATCACCGCCATCGATCCCGAGAAGCGCGTCGTCACCACCGACGATGGCCCCCAGGTGGCTGACGCCGTGCTCGTCGCGCTGGGTGCCGGTCCGAACCCGAAGCACGTCGAGATGCTCGCGGGCGACGGCGCCCACGATCTCTACGACGGCGACGAATTGCCCGCCATGCGGAGCGCACTCGACCAGATCGACTCGGGTCGGGTCGTGATATCGATCCTCGGCGGCCCGTTCAAGTGCCCTCCTGCGCCTTACGAGGCCGCGCTGATCGTCGACGAACTGCTCCGCGCCCGCGGGGTCCGGGATGCCGTCAAGGTCACCGTCACCACACCGCAGCCCATCACGCTGCCGGCGGCTGGTCCCGACGCGAGCCGGTACGTGGCCGACCATCTCGCGGAGCGAGGTGTGGAGGTGCTCGCCCAACACCCGGTCGCTTCGGTGGACGGCGCGGCGCGCCGCATCACCTTCGGCGACGACTCGACCCTCGACTTCGACCTGCTCCTCGGTGTCCCGTCGAACGTGCCGCCGCCGGTGATCCGTGAGAGCGCGCTGGCTGGTGAGTCCGGATGGATCGAGCCCGACAAGCGCACCTTCCGCACGCGCTTCGACCACGTGTACGCCGTCGGTGACTGCACCCTCGTCCCCAACGTGAAGGGCCAGCTACCCAAGGCGGGTGTGTTCGCGGCGGCCGGGGCTCGCGTGGCCGCCAACAACATCGCCGTCGACCTCGTCGGCGGCTCCGAGGCCGTGTTCGACGGTCACGGCTACTGCTTCCTCGAATTGCCCGGCCAGAAGGTGGCCTTCGTCGAGGGCAACTTCCTCGCCGAGCC
>CAZWDB010000122.1:0-12775 GCA_964632885.1 uncultured Acidimicrobiales bacterium
AACTTGAGGCAATAACGATCGGATTCCGATCGTTATTGCCTCAAGTTCGGCCGGTGGGTGGGGGTGGGGTGGGTGGTTGTGGGTCAGTAGTTGGTGGGGATGAGTTCGCTGCCCTCGTGTTCCTGTTCGGCGTTGTCCCAGAGGGACCAGCCGAGCACGGCCGAGATGACCGCGCCCCCCATCATCATGAGGGGCGGAAGGACGAGGACGATGACGCCGACAACGATGAAGGCTCCGAGCACGGCTCCATCATCCCCCTGGGAGGGCCCAGGCCTCCACTTCGACGCGGGCGCCGATCGGTAGGGCGGCGACCGCGACGGCGGAGCGAGCGGGTCGGTGATCGCCGAAGGCGGCGACGTAGGCCTCGTTCATGGTCCCGTAGTCGTCGATGTCGACGAGGAACACGGTCGTCTTCACCACGTCGGTGAGCGACGCCCCCTCGCTCTCGAGGTGAGCGGCGAGGTTGGCGATCGCCTGCGTGACCTGAGGACCCACGCCTCCCTCCACGAGTCCTGACTCGCCCAGACCCACCTGTCCGGAGCACACGAGCCACTCCCCCGCGCGCACGATTGGCGTATACGGACCTACCGGTTTGGCCATCCCTCTCCCTTCCCCGAGCCGGGACCTCGCTGAACTTGAGGCAATAACGACGCGAGTTCGTACGTTATTGCCTCAAGTTCGGTGGGTGTTGGCCGTCGGCCAGTGCGGGGGACACCCGCGGTCGATCCAGACGGCGGCTGCGACCGCTGCGAAGACGGCGTCGGAGCCGTTGACCGGGGCACCGTCGTCAGGTCGAATGGCGACCTCTACGGGTGGCATGTCGCGGGCACGCAGGATCCCGAAGCTACGGATGGTGAGGTCGTGGGGGACGCCGTCGGCGTCGACCGCGATGCCTTCCGACGTCACCCACCCCAACGCCATGTGGGCGGCGCCGACGCAGTACGACCGGAGGACGACCTCGTCGAGCGGATCGCCGCATGCCACCTCCACGGCGATCGCGCCCCTGTCGGTGAGCCGGACTCGCGCCCGGCCCCCGGATGGCGCCTCGATCTCGACCGCCTCGCCCGCGCCCGCGCTCGCGCTCGCGCCCGCGCCGCGGCGGATCGCCGCGAGCAGCACCGCGGCTTCGGCCCACCCCGCGCCACGGGGATCCGTCGACGTGGGCGGGCCCACCACGTCGACCTCCTCGACCTCGATGCCGGGTGCCATCGATGCGATCACGTCTGCGATCCCGGGGGTCCGCACGATCCGCACCACGCCGGTGCCGTCGGACCGGACCCCGGCAGCGATGGGCGGCCGCTTGGGCCCGAGCCGCACCACGTCCTCCCGCGCGTACAACACGCGAACCGGCCGCCCATGCGCGTCCGCGAGACGGCGGGCGGCGGCGGGCGCGTCCGACGCGCGCTTCCCCCCGAAGGCGCCCCCGTTGGCGAGCGGCGTGGCCGGCTCACCCCCGGGCACGCACCATGAGGCGTCGAGTTCGAGGTAGGCGGGCTCGACCCAGGTGGTGGAAAGGGTGAGGTCCCAGTCGCCGGGCGGAACCTCGAGGGGGTATGTGAGGGCCGCGGTGGAACGGCGGCCCTGCACCTTGCCCGCGGCGGCGCGCGCCTCGCTGAGCGTCTCCCCTACCGCCCATCCACCGCGGCCGTCGGGAACCCCCACCAGCGCGCCGGCCGGCGCGGTGTCGTCCGCGAAGGCACCCCCGCCGAGGGCGACCTCCGGCCCCACCCGCTGGGGTGCGCCCCCTTCGATGACCGCTCGGGCCGCCGCCCGGTCGGGATCCCGCCGAACTTGAGGCAATAACGAACGGTTTCCGTTCGTTATTGCCTCAAGTTCGGCGTCGTGGTGCTCGACGGCCTCGAAGATGGTGCGCCACCCGGTGCAGCGGCAGAGGTGGGCGAGGAGGGCCTGGGCCACCTTGGGTTCGGAGCGGTCCTCGAGGGCAGCCAGCCGCATGATGATCCCCGGAGTGCAGAACCCGCACTGGCTCGCCCCGGTCGCATAGAACGCCTCGGCCCACGCCGGAGCGTCCGCCAGCCCGTCAGGCGTGGTCACGTCGCAGCCCCCCACCCGGCGGGCGGGGGTCACACAGGCCACGCGGGGCTGCCCGTCAACGAGGACTGTGCAGCAGCCGCACTGGCCCTGGGGGCTGCAGCCGTCCTTGATGCTGCGCACCCCGAGGCGGTCGCGCAGGACCTCGAGAAGCGAGGTTGCCGGGCTGGAACTGAGATCGAGCTCGACAGGCGTGCCGTCGAGGACGAAGGAAAGCGTCAGCTGAAGGACTGACCGCAGCCGCAGCTGCGGCTGGCGTTGGGGTTGTCGATCGAGAACCCGCCACCCTGGAGGGCGTCCTTGTAGTCGAGCGTCGCGCCCTTCAACAGATCGGCGCTGGCAGCGTCGATGACGACGCCGATGTCGCCGAAGGTGAGTACCGAGTCGTCGTCGGCGACCTCGTCGTCGAAGAACATCTCGTAGCTGTAGCCCGAGCAGCCGCCCGGTCGCACCGCGACACGCAGGCGCAGGTCGGTGTTCCCCTCAGCGGCCAACAACTCGGCGACCTTCGCCGCGGCGGCGTCAGACACACCGATGCTCTTGGGCTTACGTGCTCCGATGCTGACCTTCGTCAAGCTGGCTTCAGCGGTACTCAAGGGAACCTCCTGTCACGAACAGTTGCATGTTACCCACGAAGAGGGGCATGGCGGCCACAGCCGGGAGGGCCGCTACCGGACCGACAACTCGACCCGACAGGGGTCGCGGTCGGCGAGGGTGGCGAAGGCAGTGACGCGGGCACCCCCGAACTCCTCGACGAACCCCTCGATCAGCCCGCGGTGCAGGTTGCAAACCACGTCCGGGTACAGCTCGGCCAGTTCCCGGAACGGGCAGTGGGCAAAAGCGATCGACGCGTCGCTGCCCTCGACGCCGGTCGCGGGGTCGAAGCCGAGCTCGTCGAGCACCTTCGACAGCGCCTCGACGCAGCTCGGACCTGCCGTGCGGCGCGCCGCCTGCCTGCCCTGGTCCCAGCCCATGGCGGCCACGTCGCTCACGTCGGGCGCGCCGAGCGCGGCCACATCGGCGAGCATCGAGGCCATCATCTTGTAGACGGGCGGCTCGAGCCCGAGAGACGGGGCGTCGGCGGCGAGGGAGTACCGGTGCTGGGGCCGGCCCACCGAGCCCTGCGAGCCGGTGCCGACCGCCAGGAGGCCGAGCTCACGCATGCGTTCGAGGTGTTCCCGCACGGTGTTGGGGTGCAGGTCGAGGGTCTCGGCGATCTCGGCTGTGCTCAGCGCCACCGGGGAACGGGCCAGCTCCAGGTAGATCGCGTAGCGGGTGTTGTCGCCCAGCGCCTTGAGGACGGCGAGCCGTCGGTCGGTTAGGGCCATGTCCCTGAAATATTACAGGCGAAGACCGGTAGAATCTAGTGCGTGACCGATTCGCGCAACCCGGCCGAGCCAACCCGGGTGACTAGTGCCGCAACCGAAGACGCCGTCATGGGCGCCCTGCGGGGGGTGATCGACCCCGAACTCGGCGACAACCTCGTCGATCTCGGCATGGTCCGCACCGTGGCGATCGGCGACGCCGGGCGGGTCGACGTGACCGTTTCGCTCACCACGGCCGGCTGCCCGCTGCGCGCCCAACTGATGAAGGACGTCAAGAGCCGGGTGGGCAGCATCCCAGGCGTCGACGACGTCCACGTGCACTTCGGCGAGATGACCGCCGATCAGAAGAAGAACCTGATGGAGAGGGCCCGGTGGAAGGCGCGGGAGAACGCCCCCGACACTGACATCCCGCCCACCGCCCGCATCGTCGCTCTCGCGTCGGGCAAGGGTGGTGTCGGCAAGTCTTCGGTCACCGCCAACCTGGCCGTCGCGCTCGCCGCCCGTGGCCTCACTGTCGGAGTGCTCGACGCCGACATCGGCGGCTTCTCCATCCCGCGCATGCTCGGCGTCGACACGCGCATGGAAGCCCACGAACGCAAGATCATCCCGATCGAGAAGAAGGTGGGCGAGGGCCTGCTGAAGATCGTTTCGATGGGGTCCGTAGAGGGCGCCGAAGAGGACGAGGCGATCATGCTGCGGGGCTTCATGCTCAACCGGGCCGTGCAGCACTTCCTCGAGGACGTGCGCTGGAACGACATCGATTATCTGCTGATCGACATGCCGCCCGGCACTGCCGACATCCAGATGGGTCTCGCCCGCATGCTGCCGCGCACCGAGATGCTGATCGTGACGACGCCGTCCCTCGCCGCCCAGAAGGTGGCGACCCGCGCGGCCGACATGGCCCGCAAGGGCTACCTGCGCGTCGCGGGCGTGATCGAGAACATGACGGCCTTCGTATGTGAGCACGGCACTTCGTACGCGCTCTTCGGAGAGGGGGGCGGCGAGCGGCTCGCTCACGACACGGGCGCGCCGCTCCTCGGCCAGATCCCCCTCGATGTCGGCGTGGCCATCGGTGGCGACACCGGAAACCCGGTCGCCATGGGCGACGGGCCCACCGCCGATGCCTTCCGCGCACTCGCCGAGTGCATCGCAACCGAGGCCATCCCCGTCGTGGAGATGGCGTCGTGCACCGCGCGCCTCTTCGACCAGGTCGAGGAGGCTCTCGGCCCTTCCGAATCACGAACTTGAGGCAATAGCAGTCGAATTCCGACTGTTATTGCCTCAAGTTCGCTGGCGGGGAGGTGGGGGCGGTCAGTCCGCGGTGATGCGGAGTGCGACGGCGGGTCTGATGCGGCTCGCCTGCTGGGCAGGCGCGGCTGTGGCGGCCAGTGACGCGACCACGGTGACGAGGACGAGGACGCCGAGGGAGGTCCACGGGATGTCGAAGGCGAGGGTGTCGCCGAAGCCGCCGGCGCCGACGAGCCGCCACGTCGTGACGATGGCCAGGATCACACCGATGGCGATCCCCTCGAAGGCCACGAAGCCCGACTCGGTTATGAAGGCGCGCCGCACCGACGCGGACCCGAAGCCGAGGGACCGGAGGATGCCTACCTCCCGACGCCGTTCGCGGACCGCTCGCACCATCACCACACCGAGGCCCGCGATGCCGACGACGAGCCCCAGCGCGAGGTATCCCTGCATGAGGGTGAAGAACTGCTGCTGTTGTCCCAGGTTCTCCGAGACGATCGCCGCGAAGGTGTTGGCATCCGCACCGTTGGCGATGAACGCGCCGTTGATGCCAGCCGCGACTGCTTCGGGATCGGCGCCGGGCGCGGCGTTGACATAGAACGTGTTCGGCACGACCCGTTCGCCGAACACCTCGGTCAGTGCGGCATACGACATCAGCGGAGTGAGGTTTCCGAAGCCCGACTCGGCCACAGCCGCGACCGTGAGCACCTTCCTGTTCCCCGACACCGGGTCGCGCAGGATGACCTCCATGCCCGGCGCGACCGGACGGGGCGGACCGCCGCCCCGCTCGAGGAAGAACGCGGTCGGAATGAAGAGCGAGGGGTCCGCGAGTACGGCTTCGTAGGCCTCCCGGTCGGACGAGAAACGCGCATCACGCTCTTCGAGCGCTGGAACGTTCTCGGCGATATAGCTCTCGTCAAACGCACCCGCGGGCCAGAAACGGAAGTCGTCGGTCAACGGCGAGTCGAACTCCGCGCTGACCTCGGAGATGGCTGCGACGCGGCCGACGCCCTCTCGCGCCGCCACGCTCTCGGCCGGCACCGGGTTGGTCGGATTCGACGAGACCACGAGGTCGAAGCCGCCTGACACCCGTCGCGTGAACTCGTCTACCTGCCCGCCGAAGAGCTGGCTGAAGATCGTGATCGAGGCGAGCGTGTAGACGACGAGCGCGTACATGGTGAGCGTCATCCCGGTGCGGAATCTCCGGGCGAGCGGGTAAGCGAGGCCGAGCCGCACCGCCATGGCACGCGAGCCGCCGGCCAGGCGCCGGACGGCGTGGCCGATCAGTTCCTGGTTCTGAGAGACGAGGGCTACCGCGGACGCGGTGAGGATGATCCCCTGGACCACGAACAGCTCGATGCCGCTCTCATCGAAGGCACGGTCGACGAGATCAAAGGCGAAGACCGCCCAGAGCAAGACGGCGCCGGCCGCGGCCGAAGCGACCAAGCGTCGGGGCAAGAGCCGAGCAAGCAGCGGGACGGTCCCGATCGCGACCAGCCCAGGGCCGATGAGCACCGACGCGCCCCGGTTGTTTCGGAGCCCTCCGATCGTGAGCATCACGCCGAGGAGCCCCACGAGGACTCCCGCGACGAGCGTGGCGATGCGCTGCTTCGGGTTCACCGGGTTGGGGAGCTCACGGATCGCGCGGATGACGTTGAGGCGGGAGATCCAGACCGAAGTGCACAGCACAGTCGCCAGCGCGATCGTGAAGCCGATCAGGAACCCGCCCGAAGTGCTCGACCGGCTGGCGGCGTAGGTGAGCTGAAGCGACTCGTCGGAGCCGGGCTGCCCGCCGCCGAAGATGGGCGCGGCAACGAACACGATGACGCGACCAACGCCGAGACCGGCGACCGTGCCCAGCGCGGCGGCACCGAGCGCGTAGAGCCAGCCTTCGAGCGAGAACGAACCCACCAGGCCGAGGCGCCGGAGACCGACGGCCCGCAGCATCCCCAGCTCCGACTGCCGCTCCTGGGCGAGCATGACGAAGATGTTCACGAGGAGCAGAATCCCGGCCAGCACGGCGAAGATGCCGATCAGCCCGAACAGCTGGGTGAACTGGTCGCCGAGCACCGCGGCAGTCTCGATCAGGTCAGACTTCACGGCGGTGACGCTCGCGGGCACGCCGCCCAGTGCGGCCGTCACCTCCTCGGCCACGGCATCACCGGCATCCACCGTGTCGAGCACACCGCCAGTGAGAGAGATGGCATACAGGAAGTCGGGCGGTGTTCCGGCGCCCGCCGCGCCCTCGCGTAGCCCGGCGATGGTGCCGGGCGCGGCGAACAGCACCGGTGACACGCTGCTCTGCGATCCGGGCGTGAACCCGGCTATGCCCTCCTGCTCGAGGATGCGCGCCACCGTGAGGGGACGAGTGGCACCGTAGGCGTGCACGACGATCACGTCGCCGGGGGTGGCGTCGAGCCTCTCGGCGAGGTCGGCGCCGATAGCCGTGGAGCCCGGCTCGGGAGTGGGCCCGTCGATCCCCGTGATCTCGGGATCGCCGCCGAAGGTGTGGGCCGCCGCGAAGTCGACCTCGAGCAGATAGGCGGCCGGCTCGGCCCTCGGCGCGGGCTCGTCGGTGCTGGCGACCACGTTGAGGCTCGTGATCGGCAGCACGCCGTCGACCCGCGGGGAGTCGAGTCCGGCGAGGGCCTCCTGCACGGCAGCGTTGTGTTCGGGTGCAGCTGAGACGACCACGTCGATGGGTCCTAGCTTCGTGGTCGCCCCTCTGCTGAGGGATGCGTCGAGCGTGTCACCGACGATGAACGACCCCGTCACGATCGCGGTGCCGAGCATCGAGCCGATCAGGACGAGGAGCGTCTCCCGGGGCCGGCGCGCGATGTTCCCGAGCGCCAGCCGCCGCAGCACCGGCTTGGTCGCGAGCATGACGAGGAAGGGCACCGACATCACGGCGACGGCTACGGGTACGAGACGGGCTCGCACCAGTCCTGCAATGAAGAGGACTCCGACCACGACTTCGAGGACGCGGACCGTCCTGGCCTGGCTGTGGCTCACGACGCCGCGACTGTGTCGGTGACGATCCGCCCGTCGTGCATACGGATCAGGCGCTGGGCCGAGGCGCCGATGCCCTCGTCGTGGGTGACGAGAACGAGGGTGAGCCCGTCCTGATGCAGTTCACGCAGGAGCGCCATCACCGCGCCGGCGGTCTCCGAGTCGAGGTTGCCGGTCGGCTCGTCGGCCCAGACGATCTTCGGTCGCCCGGCCAAGGCGCGGGCCACGGTCACGCGCTGCTGCTCTCCGCCCGACAGCTCGGCGGGCCGGTGGTTGAGGCGGTGCTGCAGGCCGACGCGGGCGAGAGTCTCGGTCGCGGCACGCCGGGCCTCGCGCTGGGCGGTTCCGGCCAGTAGCAGCGGTAGCTCCACGTTCTCGACCGCGGTAAAGACGGGGATGAGGTTGAAGGCCTGGAAGATGAAGCCCATCGTGGCGGCGCGATGCTTGGTGCGCCGGCCGTCGCTCATGGTCTGGATGTTCTCGCCATCGACGAGCACGACTCCGCCATCGATGTCGTCGAGGCCCGACAGGCAGTTCAGCAGCGTCGTCTTGCCAGAGCCGGACGGACCCATGACGGCGATGAACTCGCCCTCAGAGACGGTGAGATCGACTCCCTGCAGCGCGTCTACGACCTCCGCGCCTGTCCGGTACGACTTCGCGACGGCCGATGCGACGAGGATGTCGCGCGGCCCGGCACCAGACACGTCGTCGACCTGCGGTTCTTCGAGCCGCTGCACCATCTGACCCTCCTGACCCCAGTGGTAGGCACCAAGGATCGTGGCAGGAGCCCGTTTACCTCAAGTTGACCCCTAGGAGCGTGAGTTGGGCCGCGGCATCTCGAGGTGGAAGCACGCGCCGCCCGAGGGCGCCCGGTCGTACCAGACGCGCCCTCCCATCGCTTCGATCAGGCCCTTCACCAGCGACAAGCCGAGGCCGGTCCCGCGGGATCGGTCGCGCTCTCGCCGGGCGAGCAGCCGAAGCCGGTTGAACAGCGACGGGACGAGGCCGTCCGGGACGCCGTTGCCGTGGTCGACGACGGTCACGTGGACCTCGGAGTCCCCTGGACCGGGTTCGACCGCCCGGACGATGACGGGCGGGGCGCCATGCTCGAGCGCGTTCTCGACCAGGTTGGCGATCACCTGTTCCAGCCGCCGCGGGTCGGCGAGCACATCGATGCCGGCCGGCACCTGCACGTCGACACCGGACGTGTCGGTCACCGACGCCAGCGCTCCCTGCACGGTGACCGCGAGGTCGACCGAACGGGGGCTCACCAGCAGAGACTGGGCCTCGAGCCGGCTGATGTCGTAGAGGTCGTCGGCGAGCCGCGAGATGCGCTCTGCCTGGATGCGGATCCCCTCTCCCATCCGGGTGATGCGGTCGGCGGGAAGCTCTGATCCGTGGGTCTGGAGCGTGGCCCCGAGTCCGAGAATCGTGGTGAGCGGCTGTCTCAGGTCGGAGGTCATCAGGGCGAGGAACTCGTTCTTGTCGGCCTCGAGGTCGCGAGCGCCGGTGACGTCACGGACGACGCCCTGGAATCCGGCCACCTCGCCTTCGTGCCAGCGCGACATGACCTGGATCTCCAGCACCCGTCGAACGCCGTCCCGCCGCATGACGGTGAACTCGAGGCGGCGGTTACCGCTCGGTACCTCGCTCGTCAGTGCCTCGACTGAGCCCGCGCCTCCTATCGGGATGAAGACGTCGCCCAGCCGAGCGCCGACGAGATCCTCCAACCGGCGGCCGAGGATAACGCCGAGCGGCGCGTTGGCGTATTGGATCAAGCCGTCGAGATCGGCCTCGTAGATGCCGTCGGAGGAGTGCTCGACCACGTGCTGATAGCGCGACCGGTCCTCCTCCTCGCGCTGCACGACCGCCTGCCAGTAGCCCTGGGCGACCGCGTCGTTGAGGCGGTCCATCGCCGGGAGAACCCGGGTGAGCACCAGCGACAGCGCCATGCTCCAGTGACGTCCCCTCTCCTCGGCCACCTCCACCGCGGTCTGCACCACCAGGTCGCGCGAGATGCGCAGTACGACAAGGATCTGAGGAAGCGACGATCCTGACCAGGCGGCGCCCGCGCCCACCCCCTCGAGGTCACCTACGAGGTCGGTGTCGACGTCGACCCCTTGGGCCGTGATGGCGAGGATCGCCTCGAACCGGCGCCTGGCCTGCTCTATGAACTTGGCCTTCTCACCGTCGCGCCACCCCTTCGACTCGGGGAACACGGTGGTGAAGATCTCGAACGCGCGCCGAGCCATCTGGGGCGCCTTGCCGTCGAGCGCGTCGAGAAGAGCGCCCGGGTCGACAGCGCTCGGTTCGGTGAGGAACAAGTTGCCCGAGCCGTTGTCGGCGTTCCGGGCCATGAAAGCCTTGAGGTCGACGAGCGCGAACGTGTCGACGTTCCCGTTCTCCGGCGCGAGGTAGCCCGCGGCGACGAGGCCGCGGAGCACGTCGGTGGACGTATCGAGGATGCGTGCGGCTTCCTCGATCCCGACAACCTGGGGTCCTGCGCTCGGTTGGGACATGTGGACACCTTGTAATTCGACAGCGACGGGCCGGTGGCCTACCTGGCCCGCAGACCGCTCCACGGAGCACGGGCGTGCGACAATCGATCCGGTGCACGGCGACAGACGCGACTCCATCCTTTCACGGGTGCTCGGCAGCGTCCCGGACGCGGTGATGGCCGTCGACGCTGACGATCGGGTGATCGTCTGGAACCGGGCCGCCGAGACGCTCTTCGGGTGGTCGGCAGAAGAGGTGCTCGGGGGTCCACTCCCCAATCTGCCCGACTCCGAAGCGTGGTCAGAGCGGGCCGGGTGGATCGAACATGTGAGAGCGGGCGGCCGCCACGAAGCCCGCGCGCGCCGCTACCACAAGGATGGTCACCTCCTCGACGTGGTGATCCGCTACGAGGCGCTTCGCGGCGGTGACGACGTCGTTGGCATCGTGGCCACCTGCCGGGAGGCCAGCACCGAAGCACGGCTCGAACAGGTCGCCAGTGAGCGGGAACAGGTAACGGCGCTTCTCGACGCCATGCACGACGGCCTCGCCGTGCTCCGCGACGACATCGTCGTAGCCTGGAACCGCGCCGCGGCGGAGCTAACCGGGCACTCCGCTGCCGAGGTGGTGGGCCGGCCGTCACCCGTGCCGCTCGCGGCCGCGGCGACCGGGCTCGAGCTGCCGGGTCGCGAGTTCAGCCGCTGGATCCAGACCGTCAGCACGTCGTTGCCGGCGACGGGCGAGGTCATCTATCTCATCCGCGACATCACAGAACAGCACCGCCTCGACCAGGCCAAGGATCTCTTCTTCGCGGCCACCAGCCACGAGCTCAAGACTCCGCTGACCGTGGTGAAGGGACTGGCCGCCACCATGCAGCGCCACTGGCCGAAGATGACCGACGAGCACCGCGCCGAGGCGATCGACACCATCCTTCGCCGCGTCGACCAGCTCGACAGCCTGATCGACCGGATCCTGGTGGGAAGCCGCGTCAGCGCCGGCGTGCTCAACGTCCAGATCGGACCGACCGAGCTCGCGCCGGTAATCGTCGAGATGGCTCACAGCTTCGACGTCGTCTCGTCCAACCACGACGTCCGGCCCGAGCTGCCCGACCGGCTGCCCCTCGTGGCGGGCGATCGCCAGGCCCTCGACACCATCCTCGGCCACCTCATCGAGAACGCGGTCAAGTACTCGCCCGAGGGCGGCACGGTCGTCGTGCGCGCTGAGCCCTCGGACGACGTGGTCCAGGTGACGGTGGCCGACGAAGGCATCGGGCTCGAAGGTGACCTCGAGCAGCTGCTCCGGCCGTTCGTGCAGGGCGAGAAGCGGGTGGCGCGCCGCTTCGGTGGCGTCGGCATCGGCCTGTTCATCGTCCGGCAACTCGTCGACGCCCTCGGCGGCGAGCTCGCCGCGTCGAACCGACCCGACAGGGGCTCTTGCTTCACGTTCACCTTGCCGATATGGCACGAGTCACGAACCTCGAACCAATAGCGGGGTTCGCGCGTCAGTCCCGCAGGTTCGTCAGTCCGACTTCGTCATTTGCCGCAGGTTGTGGCCGCGGTGGCGGCAAGGAGCTCCGCGGTGGAGTCGAAGGACGCGATGTCCTCGAGCGTGCGGATCGTCGGAAGGATCAGCTCGAGGTCGCCGGCACGGTGGCGGATGAGGGCGTCGCCGGGACGCACCCAGACGCTGGCAGTGGTCTCGCCTCCGTCGTGTAGCGGCTCCTGGTAAGGCGGCGCAGCCGCGACGAAGAAGCGGGTGTCGTAGCGACGGGGCGGGCCCTCCGGCGTTATCCAGTGGCTGAAATAGTGGATGCGGTCGGTCATCAACCGGAGGTTCTCGACCCGGCAGATCTCGACCAGCCTCCGCGTGCCCGCATGAACGGCGTGGCGGTACTCGGAGAAGCGCGCCGCGGTCGCGGGGTCGGCCAGCGAGACCACCTCGCCCCCGGCGTCGCAGGCGAGCAGCACGCCGGCTTCCTCGAAGCACTCCCGCACCGCGGCGACCCAGAACGCCAGACCGCCGGAGGGCACGCCGAGCACGAGGCTCGCCTCGCCGTCACCGAGACCGTCGCACACGTCCTCGACCTCTGCTTGGCGGTCAGCGTCGTCGACCGCGCCGCCCGGGAACACGTAAGCGCCCGCCACGAAGTCGAGGTCGACGCTCCGCCGCAGCATGAACACCTCCATGCCGGTCGCGCCGTCGCGTACGAGCATCACCGTGGCCGCGTCGCGGACCACGGGACCGGCGGGATCAGCCACGTGACCAGCCCCGCTGGACCCGGAGGTCGACACGGCGCTGGAACCAGCGCGTGGCCCCGGCGCGCAGGAACGACCGCACCGGCGGCACCAGCAACGCCAGCCCCACTCCGTCTGTGAGGAAGCCGGGCGTCAACAACAGGGCGCCCGCGAAGAGCACGAGCATGCCGTCGACGAGCTCTCGGCCGGGCACTTGGCCCAGATCGATCTGGCGGCGCGCGCCGCGTATCAGTCCGAGACCCTGCTGCTTGACGAGGACGGCTCCCGCCACGCTCACGGCGGCGACTACCACCAGCGTGGGCACCACTCCGATCGCCTGACCGGCACTAATCAGGATGTAGAGCTCGACGAACGGGACGATCAGAAAGGCCAGAGCGAGCGCCGCGAACACCA